>CANCEQ010000283.1 GCA_947375085.1 Flavobacteriales bacterium | reverse complement strand
AATTATGAATTTTCATCTTCAAATAATTGGAAATCATACAGAAGTGTAGCGCACGATGTGTGTGAATTAGATTATGGTTTATTAGGAGCCATAGTTTCATGTTCGGATGCTAAAATGGATTTACATTTCCGTCACGATAAAACAAAAGTGAAGCCAGGATTTTCTAAAATTAGAATCTTTCATAACAAAGGTAAATTACCTTATAGCTTTGATTTTGGAGCTGTTCAAACGTGTGTTACTGAAGAAAGAAGAAATGAAGAAGTTGGGTATACAGATTTTTTCTTTACTGACTGTTTAGACTCGTTTGATATTGAAATCACTAAAACGTTAACTGAACCATATGAGTTAAAAATTTCAGGTATTCAATTAACAAATCAACAACCTGGAATTTCATACACTTCAATAGGGGTTAACGGAGCAGCTTTATTTACATATTTAGAATGTGGTAATTTTGAAGAGCAATTAAAACAATCTGCACCAGACTTTTTCGCTTTTTCTGTAGGTACGAATGATGCGAATGTTCCTTTTGAAAGTTTTGACCCTTTAGTTTATAAAGCGAATCTTGAAAAAATGATGCAAATTGTATTACGTGCAAATCCAAAATGCGCCATTTTATTAACAGTTCCAAACGATTCATATTACCATAAAAAAAGCTTGAATAAAAACATTGCTCGACAAAGAGAGGTAATAAATGAATTAGCTGTTCAGTACCAATGTCCTGTTTGGGATTTATATGGAATTATGGGTGAATTAGGTTCTTCTAAAACATGGCAAGATGCTGGGTTAATGAAAGAAGATAAAGTTCATTTTACTCCAATTGGTTATCATTTAAAAGGGGATATGTATTTTGACGCTTTTATGAAATGGTTAGAGCAAATGGATAAAAGCAAATTGAAAAACAAAAAGTAAAGAATGTTAGAGCGATTATTTTCTTTTAAAAGTGGTCATGGGTATGCTATCAGTTTTACTCAACTCGACTTTTGGTTGTTTTTCTTATTGGTGATGATGATTTTTTCAGTCTTACAAAAAAAGACCTTATTGAAAACTATTTTCTTTACAGCTATCGGTTTGTTCTTTTATTACAAAACTTCTGGTGCTTCGGTTTTAATATTATCCTTTTCAATTATTTTAAATTACCTAGCAGCCAAGTGGATTCATACATCGAGTTCATTAGTAGGTAAGAAAACGGTAATGATAACTTCCGTTGTTTTAAATGTTTTAATTCTAGGCTATTTTAAATATGCTTTCTTTTTCACTGAATCATTCAATGAAATGTTTCAGACAGATTATAAAGCTTTGAATTATTTCGCCCAATGGACAAGTGGATTTACGGGAACAGGTTCTTTAGTTGATAAAATTATAGTACCAGCAGGAGTATCGTTCTTTACATTTCAGAGTATAAGCTACATTGTGGATGTATACCGTAAAGAAATTGAACCAGTTAAGAATTTCTTTGAATATTCATTTTTCATTACATTCTTTCCTCATATTTTATTAGGTCCAATTGCTAGAGCGAAAGATTTTATTCCTCAAATAAGAAAACCTTATACTTTAACGAAAGATGATTTTAGTTGGTCTGTAATTCAAATAGTAAAAGGGTTAATTAAGAAATTGGTTATTGCAGATTACATTGCTGCTCATTTCGTTGATAAAGTAATTGACACTCCAGAAGCTTATCCTGGCTTTGTTGGAGTGATTGCTATGTGGGCTTATTCATTGCAAATTTATGGAGATTTCTCCGGTTATACAGACATCGCAACAGGTGTGGCTCGTTTGATGGGGTTCCGTTTATTTCAAAACTTTGACTCGCCATATAAAGCAATCAATGTCGCTGATTTTTGGAGAAGATGGCATCGTTCATTAGGAGCTTGGCTTCGAAATTATCTGTACATTCCATTAGGAGGAAATAAATCGGGGGGATGGGGTACATACATTAGTACTTTAGTAATTTTCACTTTTCTTATTTTTATTACTCAATGGTATGAATTGATATTCATATACATAGGGATTACTGCTTTTTATATTCTAGGAGTCATATTTTATCCAAACATAAACAAGTATGTCCATCGAGATTTAAATCTTTTAATCACGATGGTGGTTGGAGGTTTATGGCACGGACCGAGTGTTAATTTCGTGATGTGGGGAACGATGAATGGATTAGCATTAATTCTTTATAACTATTGGAAAAAGGTTAGTCCTTATGAAAACAAAACCGGAAAAATCACACGTTTTTGGAAAATATTTATCACGTTTAACTTTATCACTTTTACACGGATTTGGTTTATAATGCAGGAGGACGATGCTCCATTCGCATTTCTGAATCACATTTGGAACGGATTTGGTTTTGATATTCCAACTTTCTTAAAAGTGATTTCAACTTATCAAGTAGTATTTATAATTATGGTAGTTGGTTTTATAATTCATTGGTTACCAAAACGTATCAAAGCAATTTACGAGGATTTATTTGCGAATATGCCGATGTATGTTCAAGCAGTTTCAGTCGCAATTATTGTTTTGCTAATTTACCAAGCGGTCTCTGATGAATCGAGAGGATTTGTTTATTTTTTATATTGATTGTAGAGACGAGATTAATCACGTCTCTACAATCAATTAATAGATTAAATTTTTTTCATTTTTCAAAACATTTCTTAACTTAATGTAAAAATTAAGAAATAGAATCAATGGAATTAGAACTAATTCACCACAAAATTCACGAAATAAGAGGGCAAAAAGTAATGTTGGATTTTGATTTAGCAGAACTTTATCAAGTAGAAACGAAACGTTTGAAAGAAGCTATTAGAAGAAATAGTAAACGCTTTCCAATGGATTTTATGTTTCAGCTTGAAAATAAAGAGTTTATAAACTTGAGGACGCAATTTGCGACCTCAAGTTTAGGGCATCATGGAGGAACAAGATATCTCCCCTTTGCTTTTACCGAACAAGGAGTCGCAATGCTTTCGAGTGTTTTGAAAAGTGAAAAAGCGATAGAAGTAAACATTTCTATTATTAGAGCTTTTGTTCATATTCGTCAATACGCTTTGAATCATCTCGAATTAACCAACCAATTGAAGCAATTAGAAATTAAATATGATAAACAGTTCGATGATGTTTTCGAAGCGATTAATTATCTATTAAAAAAAGATTCGGTCACTAAACAAATAAAACCTAAAGAAGGAATTGGATATAAAAAATAATTTGAATCCCTAATTAATTGTTAATATTCTTTTAAATCTAAATCTCATTGAGTTTTTGGTTTAAATTTACATTCATCGTTCATTTTGAATTATATAATACAATGATTCCTGAAAGTAAATTATTTTGGAAATACGAAGTTAGTTTTTGGTTGAAAGAACTAAAGAGTTCAACAGATGGTTTGAAAACAGACCAAGCAGATACATTATTAGCTCAATCAAATTCTACAAAACGGGTTAAAACACATTTCCAAAAAGATTTAAGTTTGTTTTTTGGTCAGTACAAAAGTCCATTAATGCTTTTATTGATTGGAGCTGTCATTTTATCTGCTTTTTTAGGAGATACTTCTGATGTATTTATTATTTTATTTATTGTATTATCCACAGGAATTTTAAGTTTTTTTCAAGAACGAAATGCAGGGAGAGTTGTCGAGAAATTACAATCGATGATTGCGCTAAAAAGTATCGTTTTAAGAGATGGAATTCCTGTTGAAATAATTTCTTCTACTATTGTACCTGGTGATATTCTTTTATTAAAGGCAGGAGATATAATCCCTTCTGATTGTTTATTGATTGAATCAAATGAGTTAAATGTAAACGAAGCAAGTTTGACAGGGGAATCTTTTCCAGTTCGAAAAGAAATAGGGATTTTAGAAGAAGCGACTCCATTAGCAAAACGAACAAATTGTTTATGGCAAGGTACAAATTGCGTAAGCGGCACAGCTAAAGCGTTGGTTATTAATACGGGGAGTAATACAATTTTTGAAAACATCGTTGAAAGTGCTTCAAAAGAAATTGAAACTACATTTGAAAAAGGAATCAAAGATTTTGGATTTTTCTTAATGAAAATAACACTTATTCTATCTTCTTTTATTCTTGTAGTTAACTTGCTGAATCACAATGGAATCATTGAATCAGCATTATTCGCATTGGCTTTAGCAGTAGGAATGGCACCTGAATTATTACCAGCAATTAATACAATTGCTATGAGTGCTGGAGCTAAACGATTATTAGCTAAAAAAGTAATTGTAAAACGATTAGCCTCTATTCAAAATCTCGGAGAAGTTAATTTATTATGTACAGATAAAACAGGAACAATCACAGAAGGAGCAATCGTAGTTGACCATATTTATGA
>CANCEQ010000282.1 GCA_947375085.1 Flavobacteriales bacterium | reverse complement strand
CAAAATACTTTGGAACATCTGCTAAATTTTGGTTAGGATTACAAGATGATTTCGATTTAGAGGAAGAAAATATAAATAAAGAAAAGGAGTTGAATAATATTAAGCCTATTAATAATAGTGCTGCCTGAATTTTGATTATTTAAAGAACGAGTTAAATTTGTTTTATAACTAAAGATGTGGAACTTTTTTTAATTATATTTGCTCAATATTTATAAATCGACTTTAATTATAAATCAACCAAATGAAATTCAAATTTTTTCTAATTTTATTGTTAATCTTTTCTTTTAGTTGCAAAAAAAAGAAAGTAGAACCAAAACCTGCACCAGTACCAGTAGTAAATTTAGGGATACAATATATTTCTAGTACGTATAGTAATGTTGCTCTTCGCTATAGATTAGATGGTGTTCATACTCCTGATTCTATATGCACAGGCAATACGATTAAATTAACCTATTTACCAGGAGATAGCCTACATTTAGAATTGATCTCTAAAATAAACTTTTCACAGAAGAGTATTACACTTCCTTTATATTCTAAGTTATCATCTGGTTGGGATATGGTATATAGTTATATTATGCCTAATTCATATTCTATTAATGTACACCAAGCTAATTACGATGGAAAAATAAGTTGTAGGCTTAGTTATCAAAGACAATATGATCCAAATAATAACGAAGAAATGGATACTGATAGTACGATTGTAGCTGATTAACAATAACTTATGAAATAAAAAACAATTTATTTTTTCAGTTTCATCCTACTTTTTTTTTCATGTACCAAAAAGAAAGTGGAACCAAAACCAGAACCAGTACCTGTTGTAAACAGAGGATTAAAATATATCAATAGTACCTATAGTAATGTGACTCTTCGCTATAGATTAGATGGTATACATCAAATGGATTCGGTAAGTAAAGGAAACACCATTAAATTAACGTATGTTGAAGGAGATAGCCTACATTTAGAATTGATTTCTAAAATTGATTTTTCTCAAAAGAATATTACACTTCCTCTGGATTTTAAAAAAGAATATACTGAATACCCAGATTATCCATATTATTCTTATACTTTTTATAAACCTAATTCATATACAATAAGTATTTATGAATTTACTAATGGTGAAAAACGTTGTGGTATTCTATACAAAAGAAGTATAGATGTCTATAATAATGAAGAAATCAATTCTGATAGTCTAATCCTCGCAGATTAGTAAAAGCTTATGAAAATACAATCATTATTTTTTTTATCCTTCTTCTTACTATTTACTTTTAGTTGCAAAAAAAAGAAAGTGGAGCCAATCCCATCTGCTCCTGTTGTAAACAGAGGAATAAAATAAATATCAAAAATTATCCTCCTTAAACCATTCGGCATAAGAAGTAGGTGTTTCTTCTAATTTAACATTGTGAATTGAAATTGAAGAAGGCAAGTTGGTATGAATTCTTTCTACCATATCTAACAAAAGATTTTCGCAAGAAGGTTGATAATCAGAATAGATTACGCGTTCGAAATTATCTGTTAACCCTTGAATTTTAGCATGGGGAGTATCTGCTTTTAAAACCAATGTATGATCAAAAACGTCGATAACATTTTCTTTGACAATTTTCTTAAAGTCCGTAAAGTCAATCACCATACCTTGTTTAGGATTGTTTTCTTCTTGAACTTGTTCTCCGATTAAAGTCACACTTAAACGATATGTATGCCCGTGAATATTTTTACACGGACCATCATATCCAAAAAGCGCATGCGCCATATCAAAGGTAAAAACCTTTGTAACTCTAATTTTTGTTGCTTGCATAGATAACTTTTTATTTCCCCCTTTGGAGGGGGATAAAGGGGGAGGATTTTTTGAATTAATTATAATTTGTAGATGTGAAAAATTTCAAATTATAATTAGTACATAATTTTTTAAAATAAGTATTATCCTCCCCCCTGCCCCCCTCCAAAGGGGGAAGAATAAAACAAATTACTTAACCCCTAACTCTTTCAAACGTTTCACGTGTGATTTTACTGCAGCACCAAACGAAGGTTTTAAATTATAAGGTAAATTAAAGTCTTTCGCTGTTTTTTCAACGATGTATGAAAGGTTTTTGTAATGTACGTGACAAATATGAGGGAATAAGTGATGCTCAACTTGAAAATTTAATCCTCCTACAAACCAGTTTAAAAATGCATTATTTCTTCCAAAATCAGAAGTTGTAAGCAATTGATGAACGGCAAATTCGTTTTCAATATTTCCATCAGCTGAAGGCATTGGTTGGTCTGCACCTTCCACTACATGCGCTAATTGAAAAATCACTGCTAAAATAAATCCTGCTACCCAATGCATTACAAAAAATCCGATTAAAACTTGCCACCAAGTGAAATCCGTAAAATACAAGGGTAATCCAATAATTAATACCAAATACAACACTTTTCTTAATACCATTTTTACATATTCAGTAGTTGGTTGTACGTTTTGACCTCTCGTTAAACCTAATCTATTGTATTTCGCTAATTGAGGGAAATCGTTGTAGGTTTTAACAATAGTCATTAATCCATAAAAGAAAAAGGCATGAATATATTGATATTTATGAATCTTCTTTAAAGTTGAATGTTCAGCTAATCTTATCGGACCTTTCGAATCTATATCTTCATCATATTCATCGATATTTGTATAGGTATGATGTAAAACATTGTGTTGAATTTTCCAATTTAATTTATTGCTTCCAAGAAGATAAATCGTTCCTCCTAGCAAATTATTTATCCATTTATTTTTAGAATAAGAGCCGTGAACAGCATCATGCATCACTCCCATTCCTGTACCTGCAATACCTATACCCATTAGCACAGTCAATGCCAACGCAATCCAAGCAGATGGATTAAAAATTAAAATCACAAAAAAAGGCACCAAATACATAGAAACCATAGCGATCGTTTTGATGACCATCGTTGCATTTGCATTGGGTGAAATATGATTTTCTTTGAAATAATTGTTGACATTTTTGCGTAATGCCGAAGAAAAAGTTTCGTGACTTGCATCTTCTTTTGCGAAATGTATCGTTTTCATTTTTAGTTTATTTATGTGTTATTTTTCAACTTTAATAAGAGCTGAAAAACATTGTTTTTACAAATGTAAAAGATTCTTATGTGAACCTCATCCCAATTTATGTTAAGGATTTCAGAAACTGATTAAAGTCATTCAAATAGTATTATTTTTCAAAAATGTCTTTAAAAAAAGCAAAGGGGAATGATTAAAATCCTCCCCCTTACCTAGCTGAATTCTTACTATCCCCAACCAAGGGATTTGTCTATTTGTCTATGCCTCTTATTATAGAGTTCCTCTTCTTGCTTGTTCTGCCTCGATTGACTCAAACAAAGCTTGAAAGTTTCCTTTTCCGAAAGATTTTGCACCTTTACGTTGAATAATTTCGAAAAATAAAGTTGGTCTATCTTCTACTGGTTTCGTGAAAATTTGTAATAAATACCCATCTTCATCTCTATCCACCATGATTCCTAAACCTTTTAATATCGCTAAATCTTCACTGATGTTTCCAACACGAGCTTCAACGTTATCATAATAAGAACCAGGCACGTGTAAGAACTCAACACCTCTTTTTCTCATTTCTGAAATTGTGAACACGATATCATCTGTAGCTACTGCAATGTGTTGACATCCAGAACCTTTATAGAATTCGATATATTCTTCAATTTGAGATTTTTTCAAACCGTGAGCAGGCTCATTAATAGGGAATTTAATTCGACCATTCCCGTTTGTCATTACCTTACTCATTAAAGCAGTGTATTCAGTAGAAATATCTTTGTCATCGAAAGTGATTAAGTTCGCAAATCCAAGTACATCTCTGTAAAATTTCGCCACTTCATTCATTTCACCTAATTCAACATTACCTACCATATGATCGATGTATTTCAATCCTGTTGATGTTGGTTTGTAATCATTTTTAGATTCAATAAATCCTGGCATAAAAATCCCTTTGTAATTTTTACGCTCTACGAAAATGTGAACAGTATCTCCATATGTATGAATACCTGATTTTACAACTTCACCAAATTCATCAGTTAATACTGTTGGCTCTAAATAAGGTTTAGCTCCTCTTTTAGTCGTTTCTTCAAATGCACTTCTTGCATCATCTACCCATAACGCGATTACTTTTACTCCATCACCGTGTTTACGAATGTGGTGAGAAATTTCACTTTCTGGATCAAAAGGAGTAGTTAATACTAAACGAATTTTATCTTGTTTTAAAACATAAGAAGTTTTCTCTTTATCACCTGTTTCTAATCCAGAGTAAGCGATTTCTTGAAAACCGAATGCTGTTTTATAGTAGTGAGCAGATTGTTTTGCATTTCCTACATA
>CANCEQ010000281.1 GCA_947375085.1 Flavobacteriales bacterium | reverse complement strand
AAAATATCAGCTGGAAGATAAACGCCCGCTACGTGACCTAAATGTAGAGGTCCATTAGCATAAGGAAGGGCTGCGGTAACGGTATATTTTGCTTTACTCATTGTATGTATTCGATTTGAGATTGCAAAGATAGTTGGAAAAAAGATAAAAGCGTATTAACCACAGAGTTTAAATTGAGTTTTCACAGTGTATCACAGAGATTTTAGATAGGATTAACATAAAAATTGAAATAAAAGGATTGTAATAATTGACAATTTGACTTAACTTCAATAGAGTTAATTAAATTTTTACACTTAAAAGTTCGTATATTAACCGAACTTTTTTATATTTACACCTAGAATCAAATGCGGTTAATTGGAAAAAAGAAACTTGAAAAATTAAAAAATAAAAACCTAGGAAATTATTCTTTATTTGAAGCTATTGAACTGCTTATTTATGAAATTGAAAACAACAATTGGAAAAATCATTTTGAGTTAAAAGAAACTAGAAATGATGCTGATTGTGTTCATTCAGATGGCTTTTATTTTTTTGATATTTCTATACATCGAACCATGATTTTAATCGAATTTGAAGAAGATGGAGAAGCGACAATTGTTTGGTGCGGAAATCATCAAGAGTACGAAAGAACATTCAAAAACAATAAGTTAGTCATTAAAAAGTGGCTAAAAAAGAATGATTGGATATAAAGATTATGAAATCACAACTACAAATAACTAAGATTTTGAATAAAGGAAAAATTCAAAATGAATTAGAACATGAGAGAGCCCTCATTGCTGAAAGAAAATTACGTTTACTTTCAAAAGAAAACCCTGAATATGTTAAAATTAGAAAAGAATTAAGGCGAATAATTGAAATCTATGAAACTGAAAATTGGTCCAATTCAACTAAAATTTCAGATGAGAAACTAAAAGAAAGTGAAATAGCAGAATTAATAGCAGAGGAAGAACGACTTTTTATACAAAATAGAAAAACACTTATCAAAACAAAACTCAAAGAATTAAATTTAAAACAACAAGAATTAGGAGAATTATTAGGTCATTCTAGTAAATCATATATGTCTGAATTAATGAATGGTTTAAATCCTTTTTCAATGAAAGATTTAATTGTAATTCACCGCATTTTAAAAATAGATTTAACTTTACTAATTCCAACTTTTTTATCTCACTCCGATCGAATTAAATTAAAAAATTCATTAGAAAAATTAAACAACCCAAAACTTAAATTAAGTAAGAGTGATTTGATTCATTAAATTCTATAATTTTAGAAAAAATTACATTAATTCAAATGGAAAACACACATTCTCAAACAACCCTTACTTCTTCGGAATACAAAACCTATTTTTCAAATGGTATTACGTTTAAAACGTATCATCAAAATATGATAGAAGAAGTTGAGAGTAAAAGAGAGAGTGATTATGCTCAATACATACCGATGAACCTCCAACGTTCGAAACGAATTTTAAAGACTTTTCAACTGCAAGATTCATTAAAAGAGACGTTAAAAAAGCTCAATCATAAAATAAATTGGTTGGTGATTAGTGAACACTGGTGTGGTGATGCTTCTCAAATTATGCCTGTGATTCATTCTATTGCAAATGCTTCTGAAGGTAAAATCAACCTTAAAATTGTGTATAGAGATTCCACTGAATTAATTAATCATCATTTGACAAAAGGCGGAAAATCGATTCCTAAAATTGTACAGCTTGATGAAGAATTTAACTTCCTAAAAGAATGGGGACCGCGACCAATATTAGCACAACAATTAATCGAAGAATTAAAATCGAAAGATACAGCGCTTCCTGAATTAATCGAGAAAATTCACAAATGGTATGCAGATGACAAAACCGTTTCAAGTCAAAAGGAAATAGAATTACTTGTCTTCTAATTTTTTTCTTTTTATTCAACCACAATAAAGGCTGAGAAATCAAAAAGTTAAGAATCATCAATTTTCTAACTAATGCACCTGTTTGAGGATATTAGGGGATGAAAATTTAATGATCAGGTTCATTATTTTTTAAAATTTATAGGAATTACAAATCTAGATTTAATAGGTTTCCCATCAATCCTTGCTGGATTCCATGCAGGCATGTTTTTAACAATTTCTAAAGCATGCTGATCTAGAAGTGGGTGAACACCTTTTACAATCTTTGTTTCAATAATTTCACCATTAACATCAACAACAAATTGTATATATACTTTTCCTTCAATTTTTTGCTTAAAAGCCTCGTCAGGGTATGATAAATGATCCTTTAAATACTTAGTATAGCTCTCTGTTCCTCCCACAAACGTAGCATCTTCGTTATAATTAAAATAAGGAATTGACTCACCAGTTTCAGAAAAACATTAACCTCCTCTAAATACATTTTTCTCATATTTTTCTTCACGCTTTTTCAGTCCATTTTCATAAAACAAAATCAATTTACCATCATATTTACCATCTTCATATTCCGTAAAAGATTTCATATTTCCATTTGTCCAATAGCTGATCCATTCAGAATTTTTTATGTCTCTTTTATAGTAACCTATTGAAGTGAAATGTCCTTCTTCATCATAATATTTAAAAACCCCATCTTTTATGTCAGGTTTAAATGATTTTAAAAATCCTGTCATTTGAATTTTTCCACTATTGAAATAATCAGTAATTACATAACGACCACTTACTTTTTTTGTGGTTCGCAACCTATAAAAAACAGACAATTCCTTATTTACCTCTTCCCAATTTTTGTCAAAATAAATAGTATCAAATTTTTCCTGAGAAACCAGGTTAAAACAAATAAAGGTAAAAGTTATAATGCTTATTAGAAGTTTCATAAATTAATATTTTGGTTAAAATTGATTCATTTAAAAAACAAAAGTAATGACTAAAATTTTATTTTTTTTAAATCAATAAAATAATTCGAATGGAAAAGGAAAATGAGCCAAACAAAAAACAATATTTTGCTAATTTTACCTAAAAATCAATAGTATAAATAAACTAATAATTTATGAAAAAGGGTCTTTACTTGTTAATTATCGCAAGTTTAGTAAGTAAAATATCGTTTTCTCAAAACCTAATTCCAAATGGTGATTTTGAAATGTATTCATTTCTACCATATGATTTAAATGAATTTTATTGTTCAAACTGGTATAACCCAACTTTTGCCACTTCAGATTATTTACATACTGAAGGTTTAGCAAGTGCAAAACTACCTTATGCGATGAATGAATCATTAAAAGTAGAGCCTTATTCAGGTAAAGGAATTATCGGTTTAGTTTTTACTGACTCTGTAGGTTGGAGAGAATATGCTGGAGTAAAATTAAAAACACAATTAATTAAAGACCAAAAATATAGACTTTCATTCGTATATACAAACGGTATGAAAAACCAATTTGCTACATTTGGTGTCGATCATATGGATGTTTTATTCTCAAATAAGATTGTGACTTCAGTATATACAACAGTTTTGAAAAATAAACCTACAATTGAATTTTCAGGTGATTTTTGGGACACTACTTGGCATCAAATGACACAAGATTTTTTTGCTGATTCAGCTTATCAATACTTAACAATTGGAAATTTTCATGATCCAGATAATACGGTTATAAAACATCAAAATAAAAAAATAGATTCGGAAATTTTAGCCTATTATTTTTTTGATGATTTTAAGTTAATTCAAATACCTAATGATGACATTTCAAAATTAATTGAAATGCCAAATGTTTTTACACCAAATCTTGATGGTATAAATGAATATTTTAAGCCAACAATTGTCAAAATTGGGATGAATAATATTGAATTTAATATTTTAAATAGATGGGGTGAAAAAGTATATGAAGCAACTAGTTTAAGTGAGGGATGGGACGGAAATTTTAATAACGAACCATGTACAAACGGCACTTATTATTGGAAAATAAAATATACTCATGCAAATGGAATTATAGATAGTTTTAATGGATTTTTAACTTTAATTCGATAATTCTTGATATTAATACAGTTAATGAAACACTTGTCAATTCTCAATTTTATTGCTGCTTTTTAACTCCTCATTAAAACCATAATTCAATAACGAAAATGAAAGTAGTCATTTCTAATCACTTTTTATTTACAATTGTAGCTGTGAAAGAAAATCAATTGTTAAACTTGATAAGGAATTTATTTTCCTGAATTAATCAAGAGAATAAAAAAAATGCGATTCAACTTTGAACCGCATTTAAAATATTCTGAATTTATATACTATTTCTTTTTATTCAACCACCAATATAAGGGAGGAAGTAAAATAGGAGCAAATATCAATGTACTTGTTAATCCGCCGATTATAACAGTAGCGAGAGGTCGTTGGACATCTGAACCTATTCCGCTTGAAATAGCCGCAGGAACAAGTCCTA
>CANCEQ010000280.1 GCA_947375085.1 Flavobacteriales bacterium | reverse complement strand
AATCCACTAAAAAAAGCCCATTGTCCAATTCGGCAAAGCGCTCCTCAATTAACTCTAATACTTTTGTTTTACTAATCATATGTTATAAAAAGAGGGGACATTCGCCCCCTCAACTATTCATTTTATTTATAATGATGGTGCAAATATAGCTATTTTTTTCAATATTACACTATTTATCAACAATTAAGGTTAATTTATTTTCAAATTACTGTTAAATAAACTCGCTACTTTTAAAAAAAATAGAACATTAAAGTACCCTAAAATTTACAAATTGAAAGATTGTTTTGTAAGAAAAATTTCATAATCTGAGGTATTTTTCGAACTTTGTAAATAAAATGCTAGTCGAAATCCAAGATAAAATTGTTTCTACTCAAATTTTCGAGCGTAAATTTGTATGTGATTTAAATGCTTGTAAAGGTGCATGCTGTGTTCATGGTGATGCTGGGGCGCCTCTTTCAATTGAAGAAGCTTCTATCATTGAAGACGATTTAGAGAAAATCATCCCTTTTATGCGTCCAGAAGGAATCAAAGCAGTTGAAGAAATTGGTGTTTTTTATATGGATCAAGACAATGAGCCGGCGACAACATTAGTAAATGATGAAGAGTGCGCTTTTGTCTATTTTGATGAGAATGGAATTACTAAATGTGCAATCGAAGCTGCTCACAAAGCGGGAGTAACTGATTTTAAAAAACCTATCTCATGTCATTTATATCCGATTCGTTTAAAAAAATTCAACGATTTTACGGCTGTTAATTATGAGCATTGGGATATTTGTGCTCCGGCTTGTAAATGTGGTGAAGAATTGGATGTTCCAGTGTTTCGCTTCTTAAAAGAACCTATTATTCGTGCTTTTGGAGAAGATTTCTTCCATGAATTAACGATTGTAGATGAGGAATTAAAGAAAAATGAAGGATAATTTAAAATTATCTTATTATCCCTACGTGTCCTACAAAATTCAAGGTTCTATTTGAATTCGTAACACACTTGATTTTATAGGCGTAAATACCATCTTGTGCTGGTTTTCCATTATAAAGTCCATCCCATCTAAAATATTGATCTTTTGACTGAAAGACTATTTCTCCCCATCGATTACAAATAATTATTTCTAGTTCACTAATACCAATTGTACTTGCTCTAAAAGTTTCATTTAACCTTCCTCCATCTGGAGT
Source organism: Flavobacteriales bacterium (assembly GCA_947375085.1). Next base: position 3,223 of record CANCEQ010000280.1, on the reverse strand, counting down.
AAATGTATTTGGCACATAGACATAGTATTCTTCCTCAATTGATATTGGCTTTGTTATAGAATCGATACAGCCTTTTTTATCGTAAGCAATCAAATGAACTAGATAAGTTCCTGCACTATCATACGTGTTTGTAGGATGTACTAAAGTTGAATTTACACCATTTCCTAAATCCCAAGTATAATGATCTCCATTTTCTGTAAGATTTTCAAATGCGACTAGAAGATTATTAAACAATGGTTTTGATATAATATCAAAATTTGCATTTGGTTTTACCACAGTAATAGTAACACTTCCTGGAACAAAAAATGTTTGACATGAGTCGGAAACGTTAACATTATAAGTAGTCGTTTTCATCGGATTTACCCAAAAACTTGAATCTTTAATTTGCAGTCCATTCCAACTATAAAAATATTTCCAATCTGGAACAGGATGCCCACCACTCGGCTTTACCCAAACTAACACAGAATCGCCAGGACAAACTTCAATATTTGGAGTCATTTGTAAGGTAAGCTTAGGACTTAAAACAGTATATTTTATAGCTGCCGTCTCTATTTTACCGCAATGATCCGTAACCTTAATAGTGTATATGGTCGTTTCACCTGGTGAAACATTTTGAATTGAATTTGTATCTAATATACTTGAAGGCGAGGATGTCCAATTATAACGATAAGGTCCAACTCCTCCTTCAACATTTGTACTTAAAGAAGTCGGAGTAAATGGACAAATTTCAAAAACATCTTGAGAAGGATTAATAACAATTGGAGCTGGAGGAACTATTATTACTGTACCATCATCATGTGCAGGTAAATGTAAACAATCATCCATAATATCAACCGAATACGTTGTACTTGAAGAAGGAGTAACATTAATTGTTTGAGTCGTTTCTCCCGTATTCCATTTGTATAAAAATGGGCCTACTCCACCAGTTACATCTGCCCGCACTTCAATTTTATCACCAGGACAAACAGGATTTCCGCTATTTACTGTAACATATAGTGAATCAGCATCTTTTATATTGTATTCGAAATCTACTACACTAGGATTACCACATGCATCTTGAATGTGAAAAGTGAGTAAAATTGATTCTAATCCCTCATGTATGTTATCACCAAGAGCTGAGAAAGAAATGGTTTTTTGACGTTCTCCTTGTAAAAAACTTACTGATGATGGGAGAGGTGGTGAATAATCAACACCTGGAGTCGCTGTGCCTGCTACATCAATCGGTATAGTCACTGCTGGTAAATTATTACCTCCCCTAAAAATTGTAACAGTGTTTGTAACGCATCCCTCAGCTAATAACTTTGGATCACCATATGGATTATAATTTACTGAATTTGTAATCTTTGTATCAACATTTGCTTTTAAACTATTTGCCTCAAGAAAAATACCAGAATCCCAAACTCCATCTTTTACGTCTGCAATAGCTAAAATCAAGTGATACTTTTTACCACACTCTACTTTTGCTACTGCTGTTAAAACTTTAGTAAACCCATCATACTGAATGTATTGATTTGAAGAATTATAGGGAGAGGTTTTACCATCGCCATTATCAATAAAGTAATTGTTATTTGTGACGGCGTTCACATTATTAATCGATACAAATGACCCATTTGGTAAGGTAGCAATGTTTTGCTGGCCTGATATACCTGGTCCTGAAATAAAAAATCCGAAAATATCATTAAAATCACTATTGTTAGGAGGTGCATATTCGGGATATTCTTCAGATCCAAAGACATACCGAAATCGAACAGTATCTGATTGAGGAACAAAATCTAATTGAAGATAGGCTGCATTTAATGTTTTATAACCATTGTTCACAATTGCATCTAGCAATCCAAAACCTCCCGTTCCATTGTCAACTCCAGATCCCGCTTTATTATTTGGTCCTTGTGGTCCATTACCATTGCTCAAAATAGTACCGGTCGTAAAAACAATACCTGAGTCAATTCCTAAATTTGTATTTTTTGCTGTAAAATAACCTATAGAATTTTTTGCTCCAGTATATTGAATATTGGAAGCAGTTACTCCAGGACCAAGAAGAACATTTTGAACCAATGCGTTTGGAGACATAGCAGGATTAGTAATCAACTGTCCAAAAGAACAATTCAAAACTATTAAAAAAACTAATCCTAAAAACCTCTTCTTCATCATTCTATTAGACGTAAAAAAAATAGATATGTTGCAAGTTAAAATTAAAATAATTAGTTATCAACTTGTTTAACATATTGATAACTAAAAAACGTTAATCTTTATATTCGTTTTTTTCCAATCGTAGTTTAATTTCTTCCAGATTTTGAAGTTTTTTAGGGCGTCTTGTTTCAATAGCCGTTTTAGTGAAATAACGATGATTAGTTAAGAAATTAACTTGTAATTCATCCCATTTACGGTCACTATCGATTTTACCATGTTCTCTTAATTCACGACGTAATCGATCTGCAATCTCATGGAAATCATCTCTTCCTAAATAATCTAAATCGGCATCACAAATAATTTCCTCCAATTTATTTTTTGGTTTATGAGGAATTTGAGTTACATAAATAAGTTCCTTTATTATAGCAATGTGTTGATCTGTATAGCCATACTTAGGTAAAATTTCTTCTGCCATTCTAGCGCCAATCGGTTCATTTTTATCGTATTGCTCGACGAATCCTGCATCATGATATGAAGCCGCTGATTTCAATAAAAATAAACCTTCATCTGTTACATCCTCTGTCAATGCTAAATTTTCAACAGCTCTAACCACATCTTGAACGTGATCGATACAGTGATAATGTAATTTTTCAGAAAGTCCTTTTTGAAGTAGGCGAGTAATATAACGTTCTGCTTTATGATAATTAATCGAACTATATAAATACAAGTTAACGATTTGTTGGAAACGTTCGTTTGGATAAATACCTTCACCATTGATAGAAAGCTGTGGTTTTATTCTCTCAACAGAATACATTTCCATTTCGTTGTTGTTTTTAGATTTCGCTTTTCCTCTAAAAACACACTCAAAATAAGGTTCAATTAATTTATAAGTTTCCCCTGTTATTGTTACTTTTCCAGGTTCACCCATCATCTCCATTCGTTGGGCTCTATTTACAGCTGACCCCCAAATATCGTAGGCTAATTTTTCACTTCCAATAACTCCAGCAGTTACTTCACCAGTATTAATACCAAGTCTTAACGACCAATATTCTTCATTGTTAGCTATTGCTTCTTCTTTCAGCTTAGACATATA
>CANCEQ010000279.1 GCA_947375085.1 Flavobacteriales bacterium | reverse complement strand
GCGAAAGTCGTTAAATACGGTGGAGCAACGGAAGAGGAAGCTTGGAAAATGGTCACTTTAAATCCAGCGAAATTATTGCACTTGGATGATCGAATGGGAAGTTTAAAAGTCGGAAAAGATGCTGATTTTGTTTTGTGGACGACAAATCCGTTAAGTATTGAAGCTATTGTAGAATTGACAGTTGTAGATGGTGAGATTGCTTTCGACGCTCAAAGAGATTACTTAATGCGCACTAAAAATCAAGAAGAGAAAGCAAGAATCATCTCAAAAATGTTAGCTTCCAACGAAAAAGGAGAACCCAAAAAACCGTATATCAAAAAGAAAAAACGTCAATTTCATTGTGATACTTTAGGTCAAGAAGGTAGTGAAGAAGCGAATGAGCATTAAGTTGAGATTAAAGTAGAGTTTAAGATTGAGATTACTTTGTTCTTCGGAGGAGTATAGAGGGGGAGGAAAAATCGAATTAAATAAAGAATATGAAAAAAGCAGCATTATTAATTTTTATTCTTATCAATTTTAACCGATTATATTCTCAATCAAGTAGTGATTTTCATGTAGGGTATAATCTGTTTAAAGATCCAATAAAATATGGTAAAGCGAATTTTATATTTGGATATGAAAGAAATCGAACTAATCTTTTTGAAATCGGAATAGCAAAAGGAAGTAGAGGATTTGAAGGTTATTCAATTTATAATGCGAATTATCATCTTACAACTGAACATATATTTAATAATAATCAGTATTTATTAGGGTCAAAAGTTGGATTTAAGGCTTCGGCTTTGTTCTTTGATTTTACAACTGATTTGATTTACTACACCAATTTTAAAAGTTCTTTTTTTTCTTTTCGCCCAGAGATTGGATTTTCATTTTTTGGATTGGTAGATTTGAACTATGGTTATAATTTTAATTTACAGCCGACTGATTTCAACTTTTTAAAAGGCCATATTTTAACAGCAAGAATTACATTAGGAAAAAACATTCAGATATAACCAAATGACGCAATTATTCATAGACAACATCGAAAAATATTTCACACTTTCTGAAGTTGAAAAAGAAACCATTTTGGGACTTACTCAAATCAAAAAGCTTCGTAAAAAGGAATTCTTATTGCAAGAGGGTGAAGTGAGTAAATGTTCTGCATTTGTTTTGTCAGGTTGTTTGCGTTCTTATTTTGTTGATACCAACGGTTTCGAACACATTCTTCAATTTGCAAAAGAAGATTGGTGGATTACCGATATGATGAGCATAACGACACAAACGGCTGCCAATTTAAATATTGATGCCATTCAAGACAGTGAATTATTGATTTTAACGAGAGAAAATCAGTTGGAATTGTTTGAAAAATGTCCGAAAATGGAAAAGTATTTTCGAATTATTACTGAAAAAGGAATGGCAAATATTCAAACACGTTTATTAGAAAATATGAGTTTGCCTGCAGTCCAACGTTATAAAAACTTAACTAAAAAGTATCCTAAAATTGTGGAGAAAGTCCCACAAAAATTAATCGCTTCTTTTTTAGGAATAACACCAGAATTTTTGAGTAAGCTTCGTCATCAATTGGCGTATGAGTGAAATAATTTTCACATTTTTAAATTGCTATATTGCTTCATTGGTTTTTTGTTACATTATAATATCAATTTCTTAATCTAGATTAATTTTTCAGAATGAAAATTGATTTACATTTGTTTCAATAAAAATTTAAAAACGAAAAAAAATGGCAACTTATAAAATTGATGCAACTCACACAGAAGTTACTTTTAAAATCAAACATTTAATGATTTCTAATGTAACAGGGAACTTTACTTCTTTTGATGGAGAAATTACGGCTGAAAACGAAGATCTTTCAGATGCTAAATTTACATTTGAAGCAGATATTGATTCAATCAATACAAACAATGAGCAAAGAGATGGTCATTTAAAAAGTGGTGATTTCTTTGAAATCGAAAAATTTCCAAAATTGTCTTTTACTTCAACATCTTTTACTAAAAAAGGATCTGATTATGAATTAGTTGGTGATTTTACTTTAAAAGGAGTAACAAAACCTGTCACTTTAGCTGTTGAATATGCTGGAAAAGCTGTAGATTTTTACGGAAATGAGAAACATGGATTTGAAATTTCAGGTAAAATTAGCAGAAAAGCATTTGGAGTAGATTTTGACGCGGTAACTGAAGCTGGAAACATTGTTCTTTCTGACGAAGTAAAATTGTTAATCAATGCTCAATTTGCGAAAGTGAATTAAGAAAATTATAAAAACTTTTAATGGGAAAGGAAAACTATTTTCTTTCCCATTTTTAATATAAATCAACCCAGAATATTTTCATCGGATAAAATTCGATATTCTAAAACTACTTACATTAAGAATATTCCTGAATCAATAAAGTTTAAGAATGCAATTATAAGAAATTACGTATCTTCGAATCAAAATTGATACTTTATGAAACGTTTTTTCAGTAAACCTCTTAATACATTTTTTACCCTATTTCTTTTTTTATTGTTAACATTCTTACTATTTCCGATCAATATTTTTGATGGAGAAATCATCTACAAACAAGGATTGGTTACAATGACTGAAAAACGTCCGCTAAGTTTGTATTTTGTTTCTGGGTTAGAATACTCGAAAGACGAATTAAAAGGAATAAAAGAATTTCATCTGTCGCCTAAAGGTTACCTTATGGCCTTTTTATTTATTATAGGGATACCTGCATTAACGGCATATCGTGTAAATTTGGGATACAAAAACAAAGCTAAAAAAAAATAAATTACAAGGCACACTTCTTGTGAACGAACTTGATTGTTCTCATAAAACTAACAAACTATGAAATTTATTCTAATTGCCATTTGCATTGCCTTTATGCAAATTATTTCTGCTCAACAACGTCTTGATATTCAAGGGTATCCTACAGATAGTAAAAAGTACGAGCGAAATGCCAAAGACTATACTCAAGTAACTTCTTTGATTGAAAACGGTGAATATCAAACGGCATTTGAAGAATTAAAACGTCTTGAGAAAAAAGCAATTAAAGACTTTTCACCAGCTGATTACTATTATATATTAAATCAAACTAAAAAATTGATTTTCGGGATTGATAATAATGCGAAGGATAACAATTTTTATACTTGGTCGAATCAATTTGACGATGAAATACAAGAAATGGTGTGGGAAGATGCTCAAAAAGTAGAAACCCTTCCTTTTCCTTTGAACGCAATCTTGCATTCGAATATAGCAGATCGAATCGAATTATTAAATCTTAATCAACTTCTTACCTACGATGATGAAAGTTTAATTTGGAAAATAAACAACGAATCAAAAAAATTAAAAAACGGAAATTTTCAAGAATTAGTAAACTATCACACGCTGAAATCAATTGAAAATCCGTCTGGGTTAATGGCTATTTCTTCGGATAATTTTAAGGATTCTTCTAATGAAGAATTTTCTGAAGCGCTTCAACAGTATAGAACTCTTTTTGAATTACTTGCAGATAATTTATTCAATGATAATACTGAACAAAATTACGGCAATACTGATCTTAATTGTTTTGGAAAAACCGACGACTTATTGAAAATAAACGATTTTTATTCGAAAGAAAATTTCAACTATCAATTGTACTATCACATCGAAAAATTACATTATCAAAATAAACGTTGGGATGCTTATGCTTTTTGGGTCGCAAAACGATTAAATGAAGCATTTCACTCAAACGAAAAGTATTCAAAAGAGTTAATGAGTGCGTATCAATATTTCAAAAGAGAATTGGAAAACGAACCTTCTTCTACCCTATTTACTTTACTCTACTGCCAAAAATTATGTGAAAAAGCGGGACAATATGATTGGCAAAGTAACACGGAAGTCAAAACCTATTTTTTAGATGCTCTTTCGTTAATTAATACTTCTTTAAAGAAATTCCCTAACCTTATTAAGGATTCGATTACAACACATCCTGCACAAAAATATGCAAACCAACTTCTTGTATTGAAAGAGTACATCGAAAATGGAAAAAGTTTAACTACCCGAATTAAAGGTGAAACGATTTTAAAGAAACCGTTCATTCTGAATGTTAAATCCAAAAATACTCCCTCTGTATTTCTAAAAATATATCATTATGATAAAATCAAACCAGGATTCGAGAATGAAGGAACACACTTTTCAAAGTATGAATTTAGTGAAGTCTATTCCAAAGAATTAAAATTATACGTTGATAGTTTCCATCAAGAACACACAAAAGATTTTTTAATTCCAAGCTTCTCAAAAGCAGGTGATTATCTTTTTATTATTGCTCCAACTGAAACACCGATTGACTCTTTAAAAAGCAATACATTTAAGAGTTATGTGAACTATTTTACGCATCATTTTAGCAATATCGTAGTCAACACGAAAACGGAGGGAAAAGAATTTCAACTTTTAGTGACCAAT
>CANCEQ010000278.1 GCA_947375085.1 Flavobacteriales bacterium | reverse complement strand
ATTAAACCATATATATAAATGAGTTTAGTTTGAAATATTTCGTAGTTATTAAATAAAAAGATTAACATTAAATATTACCTCACCTTATTATTATTTTATCTTTGTTAAATTAAAAATAATTAAATGAAAAAAATAATCTTTATCTCATCACTTTTAGTAAGTGCTTTTACGTTCTCTCAATCTAAAACAGCTCATATCAATTATAATGAATTGTTACAAAGTATGCCTGAAATGACGGTTGCTAAATCTACTTTAGAAGAATTTACAAAAACGTATCAGGATCAATTAAATAAAATGCAAGAAGATTTTAAATTGAAAAGTGAGTCATTTAAAAAAGACGAAGCTACAATTCAACCTGCAATGAAATCTTTAAAGGTGAAAGAATTACAAGATTTAGAGGCTTCTTTTTTAAAATTCAAGGATGATGCTCAATTAGAGATTAATAATAAAGAAAAAGATTTATTAGCTCCAATTTTAAAGAAAGCAAAAGATGCAGTTGAAGTTGTAGTTAAAGAAAAAAAATACAATTATGTTATCGATAGTGGAGCAGGTCAATATGTATATTTAGATCCAAATGAGAACATTATGCCTCAAGTAAAAACTAAATTAGGTATTAAATAATTGAATTCTAAATTTTAAATTATGAAAGCTTCAATTTATTTGAAGCTTTTTTTATGGAATCAAATCTTTTTTTCATCTAATGATAAATATCCAATTTAACACTATGAAATTTTATCTTTCAATATTAGTAATGGTTTTCTCACATTCCATTTTATCTCAAGATTCTATTGTTATAAGTGGTGAGATAAAAGAACGATTTGAATCTAATTCAATAGGAAATGCTACTGTTTCAATTTTGACAAATGGAAGATATACAGTTTATACTTCTTCAAATGGTTTTTTTGAATTAAAAATACCTTTTCAAAAAAAGATAGAAGTGAATGTGACTCATCCTGAATTTAATGATGAACAAAAAGTAATTTACTTGGTGAAAAAAGACACGTTTTATGTCAAAATAGAGATGACACCAATTAAAACATTATCAGATGTTGTTGTAAATTCTAAAAGAGAGTTACCCAAAAAAGTATTTGGAGATTCATTATTAAGTGTTGCTGATTTTGAATTGATGAGAGATGGAAAAATTCTTTTGTTAGCCTATCCTAAAAGATTAGTTAAAGGAAGTCAATTGTTACTTTGGAAAGATAAAGTTGAGTCTGAATTTATAATTGATGGAGATGCAGAAGAACTAGTAAGAGATTTTCGAGGAAATCCTCATATTATTTGTGAAGATAAAGTAATCGGTGTTAAATTAGAAAATGAAGGCACTATTTTACCTTACACAATCGACAAAGAGTATTTTAAAAAATATTTAGCCCCCATTTTAGATACCAATAAATCTAAAATGTATTTTACAACATTTAATAAAGATTATCCAGCTTTTAATTATTATTCTTATGATCAATTGGATTCATCCTATTCTAAAATTGTAGAAATAACGGACGAACTAATGATGGAATTGTATCGTTCAGAATACAAATGGGCTGATGTTCGAACGAAACTTTGGGCGAAACAAAAAGAAATAGAAACAGGTATTGAAGCCGTTATCTGGGTAGGAGCAAATTACTTTACTAAATCGGTTTACTACAAAGAATTATACGCACCATTATTTCATAGAAATGATACGCTTTTTGTTTTTGATTATTACAAAGATAAGTTATTGATATTTAATCAGATAGGAGGGAATGTAGATAGTGTTACGATCACCCATCATTATCACCCAAAAGAAACAGGGTGGAAAAAGAAATTAATTCAAGATCGATTAACTGGACAAATTTATGCAATAACTGAAATAGCAGGTTATAGCTATATCTCACATGTAAATACACAAACGGGAAAACTGGAATCAAGAGTTAAATTAGGGTATCGCTATGTAGAGAAAATAGAGATTTATAATAACGAAGTTTTTTATATCTATCGTCCATTTGAATCGATACAAAAAAAATACCTTTATAATGAGAAGTTACCTTTTAGCTTTGAAAAAGGTTTTGTACCACAAGGTGATGATAGTAAGAATTAACCCAATACTTCTGTTGCCTCCATTACGATCATTTTTACTTCAGAGTCGTAATTATAGACAATTTGTTTCAAAGTATTAATTCTGTTTTTATCAATCATAATGAAAATGATATCCTTTTTTTCAGAAGAATTTAAATCATTTCCATTTACGATAGTTCCAGAAACTCCTATACTTTCAGAGATAATTCGACTCAATTCATTTAAGTTTTTTGAAGAAGAAATATGTACTATTTTTTGACTTTGAGCACCAACTAAAATGGTGTCAATTAGTTTCGATCCAACATAAATACTGATTAAACTCCATAAACCTAATTCAATACTTTTAAAAACCCAAGCAGCTGAAATTACAACCAATGTGTCTAAAACTAGAATTACTGTACTTGTTTTTAAGTGAGTTTTAGTTGAAATTATTTTAGCTAATATTGTTCCACCTCCTGCAGATGCTCCTCCTTTAAAAATTAATCCTAAACCAGATCCTACTGAAATACCACCATATAGAGTAGCCAACATAAGATTTGTACTTAAATTCGGGATTTTTAAAACTTGCACTAAAAAGTCAACAAAAACTACGATTAGTAAAATACAAATGACTGTTTTTATGGCAAATTTTTGTCCAAGGTATTTCCATCCAATGATGATTAATGGAATGTTTACCAATGCCATTAAAATACCAATAGAAAGATTTACAACTGAATGAAGGACAATCGCTAAACCAGCTGTTCCTCCTGTTGCTATATGATTGGGAGATAAAAATGAAACTACTCCGAAAGCCATGATTAGACTTCCAAGAAGAATATAAACATAGTTTAAAATTTCATCTTTAAATTTTAGCATTCAATTATGAATTATAAAAGTCCTTCAATGATTTTATCCATCGTATATCCTTCTGCTTCAGCACGGTAATTTCTTACTAAACGATGTCTTAAAATTGGTTTAGCAACTGCTTTTACGTCTTCAATATCTGGAGAATATTTACCATTTAAAAGTGCATGACATTTAGCACCAACGATTAAGTATTGAGAAGCTCTTGGACCTGCACCCCACGTAATATAATCTTTTGTTAATTGAGGAGCAAATTCACTATTGAAACGTGTTTTGCCTACTAATTTAACAGCATATTCTAATACATTGTCAGTAACTGGTACACGACGAATCAAGTCTTGGTATTCGTTGATTTGATCTCCAGTAAGTATTTGTTTTAATTCGATTTTAGTATCAGAAGTTGTCGCTCTAACAATTGCCATTTCTTCGTTGTAAGAAGGGTAATCAACCCAAATATTAAACATGAAACGGTCAAGTTGAGCTTCAGGTAGGGGATAAGTACCTTCTTGTTCAATTGGGTTTTGAGTTGCTAGAACAAAGAAAGGAGAAGGTAATTTATAATTCACTCCGCCTGTTGTAACTGCTTTTTCTTGCATTGCTTCTAACAATGCTGATTGTGTTTTAGGAGGAGTTCTATTGATCTCATCAGCTAAAATGATATTGCTAAAAAGTGGTCCTTTTATGAATTTAAAATTTCTATTTTCATCCAAAATTTCTGCTCCGATAATGTCAGAAGGCATTAAGTCAGGAGTAAATTGAACACGATTGAAACTTAAACCAAGTGTTTGTGCAATTGTATTTACAAGTAATGTTTTTGCTAATCCAGGTACACCAACTAATAAGCAATGACCTTTTGAGAAAATTGAAATTAATACTTGATCAACAACATCGTCTTGACCAACGATTACTTTATGAATTTCATTTTTAAGTTCTTTATAATGTTGAACTAAATTTTCTGCAGCTATTTTATCTGACATACAAGTGATATTAATTACAAGTGATTATAAATGTACTAATTCTATTTTTGAATCCATTCATTTTTAAATGAACAATTTTTAAACGATGGATCGATATTTATGAATGCTGTTGAGATTTTATTTTTAACCCATTCATTTACGATTCTTTGTTTTTTATCGTTTTCAGTTGCTTTTTTGATTAAAGCATAATCATCATTTAAATTTGCTCTATGAGGTTGACTTCTTTCCATTAATCGAACAATTCGAACTCCTTGTTTTCTTTCATAAATATCAGTATAAAGATTAGGAGCAGAGATGTCACCTTTTTCCATTGCATCAGTTAAAACGAATATCTGTTGATCAACTTGATTTAGATCTTCCATATCCCAAGTTTGCTCTCCTGTGATTGGATTTGTAATAATTCCTTTATTTTGTTTAGTTAATTCGTCATTAGAATATTTTAAAACAGCTTCTTCCCAAGTAATTTTTTTAGCATTTAATTCAGCATAGCATGAGTCCATTTTTGATGCTGCATCAACTAATTCTTGACTATTGAATTC
>CANCEQ010000277.1 GCA_947375085.1 Flavobacteriales bacterium | reverse complement strand
TACTGATAAAGTAAATTATATGACCGACAAAACTATTCCTTTTTGTTGAAGTTCCGCTTTTTTTTTTATATTTTTGTACTGTTTTTTACCAATCTAATATTTTCATGGAGAAAAAGAGAATACTTTTTATGTCGCAGGAAATCGCACCTTTCCTTCCGAAATCTGAAATTGCAACTACTGCAAGAAGACTTCCGCAAGGAATTCAAGAAGGAGGAAAAGAGATCCGCGTGTTTACTCCAAGATATGGAACAATCAATGAACGTCGTCACCAATTGCACGAAGTAATTCGTCTTTCTGGTATGAATTTAATCATTGATGACACTGATCACCCGTTAATTATCAAAGTTGCATCTATTTCTGCTGCTAGAATGCAGATTTATTTCATCGATAATGATGAGTATTTCAAAAGAAAAAACAATGTCACTGATGACAATGGAGAATATTTTGAAGATAACGATGAAAGAGCAATGTTCTTTTGTAGAGGTGTTCTAGAGACAGTTAAAAAATTAGGATGGCAACCAGATGTAATTCACTGTCACGGTTGGATGACTATGTTAATGCCTATTTATTTGAAAAAATTATACGCTAAAGACCCTCATTTTGCTGATACAAAAGTTGTTTATAGTATTTACAACGAATGCTTTAACAAAAATTGGGATGCTAGATTTGCAGATAAGCTTAAATTTGATGGCTTCGACGATGAATTAGTTGAAAAGTTGAGAGATACTAGTCCTGAAAATATTACACGTGTGATGGTTCAAAATTCGGATGGTGTAACTGTTGGAAGTGATAATCTTTCTCCTGAGCTAAGAAAAATATTTGAAGAAGCAACTTGTTTAAAACAAGATTTTGTTGCAGAAGAGCACCAAAATAAAGTTATGTCTGAATTTTTTGATAAAGTAATTGAAGAAGAAGTACTTATATAATATCGACAGATTAAATTTACTGAAGTGGCGGACTGTTTTTCAACTTTCCGCTGTTTTTGTATTTACAATGTTGCTTTCTTGTAAAAAGAAGGAATCTTACATTGGTAAAAATAGTATCAATCAAAATGAGTTATTGAATTCAACTCAAGTAGATACGTTTACACTAAAAACCTATACTAAAATTGAAGATTCTGTTCAAACAGACAATACAATAACGGGAGTTTTAGGTTCGTATAATGATCCTGTTTTTGGTACTTTTAAATCTAGTATTTTAGCACATTTGAGATTGCCTGCAGTTAATCCATCTTTTGGAGATGTAAACGCAATTAAAATTGATTCATTTGTTTTAGGTTTAGTTTATGTTGGTTTTTATGGTGATAAAACACCACAGAAATTTGAGGTTTTCCAATTGGATGATAGTATCGGTAAAACAACGAATTATTATACTTCTACCAATAAAGCACATTCGAATAATAATTTGATTGTTTCAGGGAAAGATGTTTTAACACCTTCACCAACGAATCAAATAGTCATTGATACAGCGCATGTTAATGCTCAATTGAGATTATATTTAGATACAAATTTAGCACGTACGTTTTTAAATCAAGCGGTAAACAATCCGACTACTTTTTCATCAAATGATAATTTCATCAATTATTTCAAAGGGTTATACATTGGAGTTAATAATGGCTCTCAAAGCCCAGGAACAGGTGGAATTTCTTATTTTGATTTAGCTGATCCGTTAACTAAATTAACCATTTATTATCATCAAATAGGTGCTGACAAACAAAAAACGTATGACTTTTTAATCAATGCGTCAAGTGCAAATTATACAAAAGCTGAAATTGATAATACAGGGACAAGTGTTGAAAATGCATTTGAAAATTCACAAGCTGGATTAACATCATTTTATACTCAAGCATTAAAAAGTAGAGCAGTTGTTTCTATTCCAGGTATTAGGAATTTACCCAAAAAAGCAATAATTCATCAAGCACTTTTATATTTACCAATTGAATATCAAACAGGAAATATTTATTTTCCAAGTACAGAAATTTCTGTTTCAACGAAGCTTCAAAAATCTTCAAAGTACTTTAATATTGGTTTAACTACTTTTGATGCAGTTGAAAATCAATATGTAGTTGATTTAAAGACTTATATCCAATCTATATTAAGCGATCAAAGATACCCTGTATCAACATCTGCAGGAACTTATAATGCATTAATAGAAGGATCTGAACTTTATATAACACCAAGATATTTTAATAATTCTTCTGAAAGAATTATTTTTAATGGGACTAAAACAACAAATAAAAACAAACCAAAATTGATACTCAAGTATACTGAGTTTTAAACATTTAGAGATATGTGTGGAATCGTTGCTTACATCGGAAAAAAAGAGGCTTATCCAATCGTAGTTAAAGGATTAAAGCGTTTAGAATATAGAGGTTATGATAGTGCAGGAATTGCATTATTAGATAAAACAGATATTAATTTATTCAAACGACAAGGTAAGGTTGCAAATCTAGAAGCTTTTGCTGAAGGAAAGAATATAAGCGGTCATGCTGGAATTGGGCATACACGTTGGGCAACTCATGGTTTACCGAATGATATAAATGCACATCCTCATCAATCAACAGATGGAAGAATTGCTTTAATTCACAATGGAATTATTGAGAATTATGGTCCATTAAAAGAGGAGTTAATGTCTCGTGGATATGTTTTTCAAAGTGAAACAGATACAGAGGTTTTAGTTCATTTAATTGATGACATTCAAAAAAATGAGAATGTTTCGATTTCAGAAGCTGTTCGATTGGCATTACATAGTGTTGTTGGAGCTTATGCAATTGTAGTTCTTTCAAAAGATAATCCAAATCAATTGGTTGCTGCTCGTAAAAGTAGTCCGTTAGTGGTAGGTATCGGAACTGAAGGTGATTTTTACTTAGCTTCTGATGCTACACCGATTGTAGAATACACGAAGCGAGTTGTTTATTTAGAAGATGAAGAAATTGCTGTTGTTGATTTAAACGATGGATTAAAAATATTTAACATTGGTAATCAAGAAGTTACTCCATATATTCAACAATTAGAAATGCAATTAGAAGCGCTTGAGAAAGGTGGATATGAGCATTTTATGATGAAAGAAATTTATGAGCAACCTCGTTCTATTACTGATTGTTTCAGAGGTAGAATGAACGCTGCTGAAGGATGGGTTTCATTAGGAGGAATTAAAGAATATGAGCAAAAAATAATCAATGCACCTCGTATTATTATGATTGCTTGTGGTACTTCTTGGCATGCATGTTTAGTAGGTGAATATTTGATTGAAGACTTAGCTAGAATCAATGTTGAAGTTGAATATGCGAGTGAATTCAGATACCGTAATCCAATTATTAATGAAAATGATGTCATTTTAGCTGTATCTCAATCAGGAGAAACTGCTGATACGATGGCAGCTTTAGAATTAGCAAAATCTAAAGGTGCAACGATTTTAGGAATTTGTAATGTGGTAGGTTCTTCTATTTCTCGTATTACAGATGCGGGTTCATATACACACGCAGGACCAGAAATTGGAGTTGCATCAACAAAAGCATTTACTGCTCAAGTGACTGTTTTAACGTTAATGGCTTTATCATTAGCGCATAAAAAAGGAACAATTAGCGAAACTAAATTCCATACTTTATTAACTGAATTAGAAGCTATCCCTGCTAAAGTTCAACGTGTTTTAGAGAAAAATAAACACATTGAATCTATTGCAGCAGTTTATAAAGATGCTTCAAATGCATTGTATCTAGGAAGAGGAAGTTCTTTCCCAGTTGCTTTAGAAGGGGCACTTAAATTAAAAGAGATTTCATATATCCACGCTGAAGGTTATCCAGCTGCAGAGATGAAACATGGTCCAATCGCTTTAATTGATGAAGAGATGCCAGTATTTGTTATTGCAACTAAAGGAACTTCATACGAAAAAGTGGTTAGTAATATTCAAGAAGTAAAAGCTAGAAAAGGTAAAATTGTTGCGATTGTAACTGAAGGAGATACACAAGTAAGAGATCTTGCTGATCATATTATCGAAATTCCAGATACAGATGAACATTTGGTTCCTTTATTAGCTACAATTCCATTACAATTGCTTTCTTACCATATTGCTGTTATGCGTAACTGTAATGTGGATCAACCAAGAAATTTAGCAAAATCGGTAACGGTTGAATAATTTTGATTTCATTTTTTGTAGGGACAGGGCATGCCCTGTCCCTACAAAAAATATAAAATCATCCTAAATTCACCAAGGTTTTTCAAAACTGCTTTTCTCAAATTTTTTATTGACAGTTTTAAATAAACTATTGTCTGTGTTTTTTATGTGTAGTGGATTTTTTTCTCCAAAAATTCGAGATAAAATTGCAATAGGCGTTAAAAAAACATAGAATATTATTGTTAAAAGAATCGGAGGGAAAATTTTACTTAAAATTAAACTCAACCTCATCCATAATCTATCTATTAGTGAAGCAAAAGG
>CANCEQ010000276.1 GCA_947375085.1 Flavobacteriales bacterium | reverse complement strand
AGTCGAACCGCTCAATTGTGCAATTTTCATTTGTTTTGGTTTTTATGAAATTATAAAATGTGAACTAATTGATTCGTTACTAACTAATCGTTTGATTACATCCGCAAATAAATCAGCGACAGTTAATACTCTAATTTTACTACTCTGTTGTTTTAACGGAATAGTGTCTGTTACGATTAACTCAGTTAATCTTGAATTTTCGATACGCTCGTAAGCTGGACCAGAAAGAACAGCATGTGTACAGAAAGCACGAACGCTAAGCGCTCCTTTTTCCATAAATAAATCAGCCGCTTTTGTTAAGGTACCAGCAGTGTCACACATATCGTCAATTAAAATAACGTCTTTTCCTGTAACATCACCGATAACTGTCATTTCAGCTACCTCATTTGCTTTTTTACGAGATTTATGGCAAATTGCTAAACCTACATCTAATTTCTTAGCATAAGAATTTGCTCTTTTTGTTCCACCAGCATCTGGTGCAGCCATAATTAAATTTCCAGTGTTGAATTTTTCCATCTCAGAATAGAAAATCGTTGATGCAAATAAATGATCTACTGGAACTTCGAAAAATCCTTGTATTTGATCTGCATGTAAATCCATCGTCATAACACGATCAACTCCAGCAGCCATTAACATATTAGCAACCAATTTTGCTCCGATAGCAACTCTTGGTTTGTCTTTTCTATCTTGACGAGCAAATCCAAAATAAGGAATTACAGCAATAATTTTACGAGCAGAAGCTCTTCTTGCAGCGTCAATCATCAATAAAAGTTCAAATAAACTATCAGAAGGAGGCATTGTAGATTGTACAATAAATACATCTTGACCTCTTACAGTTTCTTCAAATGATGGTTGAAATTCGCCATCACTAAAATCTGTAACTATCACATTTCCAAGAGAAACACCGTATTGTTCAGCAATTTTAGTAGCTAATCCTTTTGTAGCTCTACCTGAAAATATTTTAACTCCTATAGACATAAATCACTTTTTTGATGCCGCAAAGGTAGGAAATTTTGATTAGTTAACACCAATTTGTTGAAGAGATTTCAGAAATCGAACTGTTTTTTTCATTTTTTAAAAATTTAGCTAAAAGTATCATTCAAGTTCATTACATTTGCAAACAGAATGATTTAAACGATTTACGTTTAGTTTAGAAATTAAGACATACATATATGAAAATTGCTGCAGCAAATAAACAGTTAGATGTTATCATCGCAAAAGTTGAGAAAGAAGGAATCTTAGCAACAGGTTTAATTGATGATTTGAAAGAATTAAGAGAGCTTGCTTTGAAAGAACAAGATCCTTTAGTAGTAAAAGTATTGCGTCTTACTTATGAGTTTTTAGCAGATAGAAATGCATTCGATGTTCAAGGTCAATACGAAGAAGATGAAGAGGGAAGTGAATACCCAGTTGAAATCGAAGACAAAGATAATTTGTTGTATTTGTTAGACTTATTGAAAAAAGCAGATCACAAAATTAACCGTGAAGAAATTAAAGATTACCGTACAGCTTTGAAAATGGAATTGTACTAAGATCTTAGATTATATCTTATTTAAAAAGGATACTCATTTGGGTATCCTTTTTTTATTTCACTAATTGACAACCTTTTTCTTCTTTTTTACGTCTAAGGTAGTATGGGACATTTATCACGAACTAGATGTTTCATAACTTTTAGTTTCTTGCAGATTCCTGAAAAGAGTTCTACCTCTGAGAACAAGTGAAAATTAACTTTGTTTTGAGCTCTTTTCAGGTTATTTTTTTCTATCCCAATTATTTTAAATGTATTATTTTTCATTGATTTTTTTCATGGAGAAAAACGGAATAAATTAAAATCAAGTTTTAAAGAATATTAACAAAATAATTCATTTTTTTCTTTCAATCTATTTTCTAAATACTATATTTATATTGTTTTAGAAGTCGCCCAAATAGTAGAAACATCAAAATCATTTATTTCGACAATTTCTCAATCATTATTAACTTAATATTCACTTAAAACAAACTATTAATGGATCATTTATTTCAAAATTATTGGTGGGCAGGTTTAATTCTTTTAGCCCTAATTTTTTACAAATTCGTATTGCGCTTTTTCTTCGGAATGGTTATCGTACCGGAAGATAAGGTTGGTTTAGTAACTAAAAAATTCGTCCTTTTTGGGGAGAACAAAGAATTACCAGATGGTAGAATCATTGCTACTTTAGGAGAAGCTGGTTTTCAGGCAAAAACATTGGCTCCAGGATTGTATTTCTGGAAATGGATTTGGCAATATGAAATTCACATGGGTGGCTTTACGGTAATTCCAGAAGGTCAAATTGGTTTAGTCTTAGCCAAAGATGGTAAAGAAATTCCAACAGGAAATATTTTGGGACTTCGAGTAGATTGCGACAATTTCCAAGATGCTGAGAAATTTATTACGAATGGAGGTCAAAAAGGACGTCAGACCAATTACATTACGGCTGGTTCTTACAGAATTAACACACTTCTTTTCCAAGTTTCTGTTACGGATATGATTCGTATTCAAGAAAGTATGGTGGGGATTGTAACAACTTTAGATGGTTTACCGATTGAAGCAGGAAGTATTGCGGGTAAATTAGTAGATGGACACAACAATTTCCAAGATTTTGACAAATTCATTTTAAATGGTGGAAATCGTGGATTGCAACCGCAAGTTATTTTAGCGGGTTCTTACAACTTAAATCCGTGGGCGATTCAAATGGAAGAAACAATGATGACTGAAATTCCTATCGGATATGTAGGTGTCGTTATTTCTTACATCGGACAAGAAGGTCACGATTTAACAGGTGCAGAATTTAAACACGGAAATATCGTTGAAAAAGGATATAAAGGTGTTTGGTTAGAACCACTTGGACCTGGTAAATACCCAATCAATAAATACATTATGAAGGTGGAATTAGTTCCAACGACTAACTTGGTATTGAATTGGGCAAGTGCAAGAAGTGAGGCGCATAATTTGGATAAAAATTTATCGACGATTACAGTTCGTTCGAAAGATGGTTTCCCCTTTAATTTAGATGTTTCTCAAATTATTCACGTACCAACAAACGAGGCGCCAAAAGTTATTGCTCGATTTGGGAATATGATTAATTTGGTATCGCAAGTATTAGAGCCGACAATTGGTAACTATTTTAGAAACTCTGCGCAAGACAGTGATGTGATTGCATTCTTGAGTACTCGTAAAGAACGTCAAGATTCAGCGAAGTTCCATATCAAAAAAGTATTGGATGAGTACAATGTGAATGCGGTGGATACGTTGATAGGAGATATTACTCCTCCAGAGTCGTTGATGAAAACATTGACAGATCGTAAAATTGCGGAAGAACAAAAGGTAACGTACGACACACAAAAACAAGCGCAAGAAACACGTCAGGGAATGGAAAAAGAGACAGCCATTGCCGATATGCAAAAAGAGATTGTATCTGCTCAACAAAGTGTTGAAATTGCAGAAAGAACAGCAAGTGCAGCCGTTAAGAAATCAGAAGGGGAAGCAGCGAGTGTTAAATTAGCTGTAAGTGCAGAGGCGGAAGCTACTAAATTAAGAGCGCAAGCAGAAGCAGTTGCAACAAAAGCACGTGCGGAAGCAGAATCTTCAGCGGTAAAATTAAGAGCAGAAGCGGAGGCAGAAAGAATTTCATTAACAGGTAATGCAGAAGCTCAAAAAATTCTAGCAATTGGTAAATCAACAGCTGAATCGTATGAATTAAGTGTGAAAGCCTTAGGAAATGAAAACTTCACTCGTTACAAAATCACGGAAGAATTAGCGAAAGGAAATGTGAAATTAATTCCTGATGTGTTAATTGGCGGTGGTCAAAATGGAAACGGTGGGTCTGCTTTAGATGGTTTATTAGGGTTGAAATTAATGGAATTAATGGATCCTAAATTGAAAGAACAAAAAGGAGAACCGAAAACGGAAAAAAAATTGGATAAAAAACCCGAACAAAAGGATGATAATATCGAATAATATTTTTTAAATATAGGGATATAAAATTGTGGGGACGTAAAATTGTGGGGACGTAATATTTTACGTCCCCACGTATTTTATATACCTGGATGATAATTCCATTTTATTTTTATTTGTCTGACAATAATCATCGATTATTGAACAATCAATCCTTACTTTTGTATTTCCATATGGATTTTAAAAATTTCATAGGAAATTCAATATTAAAAATGACAGTATGTTAGGATTACAACTTGCAACAGACCCGAGATGGGTAAACATCGTAGAGTCGAATATCGAAGAAATTTTAACGGATCATGCTTGGTGCGAGCAAAAAGCAGCAACCAATTGCATTACCATCATTATTAATAATTCAGAAAAACCTGAATTAGTATCAGCTCTTTTAGAAATTTCGAAAGAAGAAATTGAGCATTTCAAAATGGTGCACGATATTATTTTAGCAAGAGGGTTAACTTTTGG
>CANCEQ010000275.1 GCA_947375085.1 Flavobacteriales bacterium | reverse complement strand
TTGGCGCTTTTTTATAATCATTGGGGGAAATTTGATTTTACTTTACAGCTTTTGTATAAAGAATTAGATAACCCTAATTTAACCTCTAAAAGTCTATTTGCTCTTGCTAAAACCTCATCCGCTGGAGAAATGCGGAAATTAAGTTCGATTAACTATATGCGAATAATGAGAAAGACATATGAAAGAGAACCTTTACTATTTTGTCAATGGATTTCAGAAACTTTCAACTTATTATCTAATCCTGATTTGAAAACTTTTTATTGCGAAAAATGCAAAAAAGAACAAAAATAAAAATCCCGTAAATCAATGACTTACGGGATTTTAAAAAAAGCTGTTTTTATCTTAATTTACTTTCGCAAATTGAGCATTTACTAATAATTTTACTTCATCAGAAACAACCACATTACCTGCTTCAGTTACTGCATTGAATTCTAAACCAAATTCTTTACGACTGATTTTTCCTGAAATTTCAAATCCGTGTTTTTCATTTCCGTAAGGATCAACTGCATTTCCTGAATATTCAGCTGCTAATGTTACTTGTTTAGTAACTCCTCTCAATGTAAAATCACCTACTAATTCAAAATCTTCTCCTTTTTTAATAAAACCAGTAGATTTGAAAGATAATTTTGGATGATTCGCTTCATCAAAGAAATCTGGACTTTTTAAATGCCCATCTCTTTGCTCGTTGTTTGTATTGATACTATCAATTTCAGCTTCAAAAGAAAATACTGCATCTGATAAGTCAGTATTATTTGCGCTGATTTCTCCGTCGAATTTTGTGAAATTTCCAGATACATTTGAAATCATCAAATGTTTAATTTTGAATGTTACTTCTGAATGTGCTGCGTCAATTTTATAAGTTGCCATTTTTTTTCGTTTTAAATTTTTACTTGAAACAAATGTAAATCAATATTCATCCTGAAAAATTAATCTAGATTAAGAAATTGATATTTTAATGTAACAAAAAACTAATGAAGCAATTTTAAAATGTGAAAATAATTTATTCATATGCCAATTGGTGACGAAGTTTACTCAAAAATTCGGGCGTTATTCCTAAAAAAGAAGCTATTAATTTTTGGGGGACTTTCTCCACAATTTTAGGGTATTTTTTAGTTAAGTTTTTATAACGTTGGACTGCAGGCAAACTCATGTTTTCCAATAAACGTGTTTGAATATTCGCCATTCCTTTTTCAGTAATAATTCGAAAATACTTTTCCATTTTAGGACATTTCTCAAACAATTCCAACTGATTTTCTCTCGTTAAAATCAACAACTCACTATCTTGAATGGCGTCAATATTTAAATTGGCAGCGGTTTGTGTCGTTATGCTCATCATATCCGTAATCCACCAATCTTCTATGGCAAATTGAAGTATGTGTTCGAAACCATTTGAATCCACAAAATAAGAACGCAAACAACCTGACAAAACAAAAGCAGAGCATTTACTCACTTCACCCTCTTGCAATAAGAACTCCTTTTTATGTATTTTTTTAAGCTTGGTAAGTCCCAAAATAGTTTCTTTTTCAGCTTCAGAAAGCGTAAAATATTTTTCGATGTTGTCTATGAATAATTGTGTCATTGGTTATATCACTTCTGATTAATTTATAATCTTCTTTTTACTTCTACTCCATTCACTCCAAGAACCTACATATAATTTTGGTATTTCCAATTCAGCATAATTTAATGCTAATAATGTATGACAAGCAGTTACACCTGAACCGCAATGAACTATTATATTTTCTGATTTTATCTTTCCAAAAATAGTTTTGTATTTTGTTCTTAATTCATTCGGTTTTAAAAACAACCCATTTTCATCTAAATTTTCTGTAAATGGGATGTTTATTGCTCCAGGGATATAACCCGCAATTAAATCCATACTTTCATTTTTACCCTCATATCTTTCCTTATCCCTTACATCAACAACAATAAAATTTGAACTTTGTGATATTTTTTCTAAATCATCTATTTCAATAGTAGGTAAAACCCATTTCTCTACACAATAAGGTGTATTAGCTTTTATTAGTTTTTGAATTTTTGAATTCAAAGGAAAATTATTTTTTTTAGCATGATTAAAACCACCATTTAAAACTTGAACTTTTTCGTGACCAACCGATTTTAGCATCCACCAAAACCTCGCTGCTGCATTTGAACCATTTTTTTCATCATAAATAACTATGTGACTACTTTTAGTAATTCCTGATTCAGTCAAAGTTTTGGAAAATATCTCTATCTCAGGTAATGGATGTCTTCCACCCTGAGACAAATCAGTTTTAATATCAGCTAATTGAGTATTTAAGTCAATGAAAATAGCACCATCTAAATGTTCAATTTCGTAGTTGATTTTTGCATTTTTATAATTACTCGCATCTATAATTATAACTTCTGAATTCTTATAAATATTAAGTAATTCTTCAACTTCAATAATTGGAGTTATATTCATTTTATTTTATTTAGGAATTCTATCGAATTTTTTGATTTTACTTTCCTCCCCCTCTATACTCCTCCGAAGGGAGAAGTAATCTGAATCTTAAACTCTACCTTAATCTCAACCTAATGCTCATTCGCTTCTTCGCTTCCTTCTTGACCTAAAGTATCACAGTGAAATTGACGTTTTTTCTTTTTGACATACGGTTTTTTAGGTTCTCCTTTTTCGTTGGATGCTAACATTTTTGAGATGATTCTTGCTTTCTCTTCTTGATTTTTAGTGCGCATTAAGTAATCTCTTTGTGCATCAAAAGCAATCTCTCCATCTACAACTGTCAATTCTACAATGGCTTCTATACTTAAAGGATTTGTCGTCCACAAAACAATATCTGCATCTTTTCCTACTTTTAAACTTCCCATTCGATCATCCAAGTGCAATAATTTCGCTGGATTTAAAGTAACCATTTTCCAAGCTTCCTCTTCCGTTGCTCCACCGTATTTAACCACTTTCGCTGCTTCTTGATTTAAACGACGTCCCATTTCAGCATCGTCCGAATTAATAGCAACTACCACTCCTTGATCGGCCATCATTTTCGCGTTGTAAGGAATCGCGTCTTTCACCTCGTATTTATAAGCCCACCAATCAGCAAAAGTAGAACCTCCTGCTCCGTGCTTCGCCATTTTATCTGCTACTTTATATCCTTCTAAAATGTGTGTAAACGTATTGACTTTAAATCCCAATGAATCAGCAACGTGCATCAACATATTTACTTCTGATTGAATATACGAATGACAGGTAATAAAACGTTCTCCGTTTAAAATTTCCGCTAATGCTTCTAATTCCAAATCTTTTCTCGGATGATGTCCTATATGTTTCGCACTGTGTTTAAATGTCTTCCAATCGTTTTGATACAGTTTAGCTCTTGTAAATCCATCATAGAAAACTTGCTCCACTCCCATTCTAGTTTGAGGAAAACGAGATGGATCACCATAACTTGAATTTTTCACATTCTCACCTAAGGCAAACTTGATAAATTTAGGTGCATTTGGAATCAATAACTCTTCCGGTGAATGTCCCCATTTCAATTTAATTAAAGCCGATTGGCCACCAATTGTATTATTCGAACCGTGTAATAATTGAGCAGCTGTAACTCCTCCTGCTAGTTGTCTATAGATAGATATATCATCTGAAGTTACCACATCACCAATATTTACTTCGGCAGTAATCGTCTGACCTGATTCGTTTACACCTTTCGAAATAGCGATGTGTGAATGTTCATCTATAATACCACACGTAACGTGTTTTCCTTCTGCATTAATCACTTTTGCATTCTGCGGAATTGTGTAAGAACCTGTATTTCCTACATAGGTAATTTTACCATTTTCCACAATAATCGTTGCATTTTTGAGAATCCCTTCTGCCTCGTTCGTCCAAACAGTTGCGTTTTTAATCAACAAAGTTTGTTTCCCTGGTAGCGAATCGAAACCATAAGCCATATTTGGAAACCATACTTTTCCCATAGCTATTGAATCTGTAGAAACTTTAATTTCTTCTTTTATTTCAGTATCATTTTTAGCATTTTTAATCGCCGACCATTTAATCCATTTACCTGTTGGAATGGTTCCATCTCCTTCAAAAATTCCAAGTTTACTGTTTACTTGTCCGTGAAGGTTAACGCTTCCATTCCACGTTTTATCTTCCACATTAAATTGAATCGTCACATCATTATTCACTAATTGAACGTATGAATTTTGAAGTAAAGTATCTGATTTTGAATCAATTGATTTTTTAACCAAAACCACCTTAGCAACTAATTTATCGGTAGTGCCAGAAATTTCAATCGGAAATTGTTTATCATCCACTAACAAATTGTATTTCCCCCTAATATCGTGAAGGTGAAGAGTCTCTATTACTTTTCGTTCTCCCAACAACCAAACATCCATTATTTTTGCTTCTTCTACTAATGGATTTTTATCAAACACAGTGAAACTTGCTTTTTTACCTTTTTCAATTGACCCAACTTCCTTCTCTATTTTC
>CANCEQ010000274.1 GCA_947375085.1 Flavobacteriales bacterium | reverse complement strand
ACAGGTACAGCAATGCCTGTAGATGGTGGTTGGACTGCCCAATAAAAAATTATGGAAGAAAAAGCAAAACACGTTGGCTTAGCGTTACAAGGCGGAGGAGCACATGGTGCTTTTACTTGGGGAGTTTTAGATAGGCTACTTGAAGAAGACAATATAATCGCTGATGGTATTTGCGGAACAAGCGCAGGGGCAATTAATGCTGTTGTAACTGCTTATGGACTTCATATTGGAGGAAAAGAAAAAGCAAAAGAGTTATTAGAACTACTTTGGAGAAAAATATCTAATTCTGGAAGTGTTATGTTTAAACCATCCATGATGGATAAATTCTTTTCTGGTGGAGACATGTACAACTCATTTGGTTATATGTTTTTCAATTCGATGACACAAATGTTTTCTCCTTATCAATTTAATCCTTCTAACACAAACCCATTAAGAGAAATTTTAACGGATTTAGTTGATTTTGAAGAGTTAAAACATTATAATAATAAGAAATTATTTGTTTGTGCTACGAATGTAAAAACAAATAGAGCTAGAGTTTTTTCAAATAAAGAAATAACCGTTGAAGCAGTTTTAGCTTCTGCTTGTTTACCTCAATTTTTTCAAGCCATTGAAATAGATGGTCAACACTATTGGGATGGTGGTTATATGGGTAATCCTCCTTTATTTCCATTAATTGAAAACACTTCCGTTACAGATTTACTTTTAATTAAAATAAACTCTATCAATATTGATGAAGTTCCAACTACTGCGCGTGATATTTCAGACCGAATAAATGAAATTTCTTTTAACAGTAGTTTAATAAATGAAATGCATTTGATTCATTATAGAAATGAATTAGTTCGAAAAGGAATTCAGTTAGACGAAGATAAAGATGTTGCTTCTAGAGAAATTTTTGTTCACTCAATTTCAGCTCATGAAGCTTTGGGACACTTAAAATACTCAAGTAAAATGAATACGTCTTGGGAATTTTTATCTGACTTAAAAAACAAAGGTAGACTTTATGCTGAAAAATGGTTAGAAAATGAATTTCATTTGGTGGGATTGAAATCATCTTTTGATGTAGAAAAGCATTTCTTTGATAAATATTAAAATGACTTTAAACAGTTTCTAATTGATTTTATTCGTGATTTCAATTGTTATTTAAAATATTTATTATCTTTACCTCATAATATTGAACACAAAATAATATAAGCGATGAGTATTTTCGGAATTGTAATGTTTCTTATGATCGGTGGGATGGCCTTCTGGTTATTATTTTTCTTATTAGGATTTGCTGTTCCTATGTGGATTACTTTAGGGATTTTCGCGAAACTTCGTCCGAAAAGAGTTTTTGAAGAAGAAGATGAGGATACACATTAATCCTTTCTAAAAACATAAAAAAAGGTTGTTCTAAAATTAAGAACAACCTTTTTTGTTGGGTATAACTTTTTTAATAATTATTTTATTTGTTTTTAGCCTCTTCTTCTAAAAATTTCAAATGTTTCTCCATTCTTTTCATCATCCACTTTCTAACTAAATACATTAACACAGTAAAAACTGCTAAAACATAATATTGTCCCCATTTTTGAAATCCATCTGTAATCACAAAATAGGTTATAACTATTGGTAAAATAATAGAAACTATTCCCCAAAATTTTAACATTAATTGATTGTACTTATCCATCTTATTTAATTTATTTTTTATCGAAATCTATTTTTCCTTTTGGTCTTAAAAAAGTATAGGTCGAAAAATCTTGTTTGGAACGAATACCATCGCCAAATAAAACACCTTGTGAATTTCTGACAATTACAGCTTTTTCAGTAAAAATCGAACTATCTGCTTTTCTCCAAGTTAATTCTTCCGTTTCCAATTGTTGTTTCTTTTCAAAATTCTTCAATTGAACCGAATCTTTTACATAAAACGTCCCTTTTGCAATATTCATCTCTCCATATAGAGCAGTCAAGCACGAAACAACTTTACCATCTTCTGAAAAGAAATTTACTTTTAAACCATCTTTAAACTTAGTGATAGCCTCTGGCTTTGTATAAGACTCAGCTAATTTAGCCGATAATTCAAATTTTGCAAATCCAGCATCTGTTTGAATGATTTTTAAATTTTCAGTTACATCATCCGGAGCACCTGACTTAAATGTCACCTTTTTAATTGTATCTAAGTCGTTTACACAAGAATAAAGGCATAGAAAAAGTAGTGAAAATAAACTCAATCTCCATTTTAGATAGATAAAATTAAAAATCATCCTCATTAGATTTTAATCGAATTTTCTTTTAATAAACCAACGTTCAAAATTAGCAGGAGCAAAAACAACTCCTAAATTAATTCCATAGTATTGTTCTTTCAACTGAGTTGCTTCAGAATTCCCTCTTTTTCCATAAGTTAAGCTTAAATTAACAGAAGATAAGGACTTTTGCATACGAATTGGTATTCCAAACCCTAAAGTTGCTCCATTGTCAATTATTGCGCCTCCTTTTACATCTAAAGGTAACGAATATTGATAAGCACCAACTCTATATCTTATTGTTTCCAAAATTTTAGTCGCTCCAGTTTGACCTAAAAAAGATTTCTCTGGTATATATTGTATACCGAATGTGAATTTAGATGTATTTAAATAGTTTGGATTTAATAATTCGCTTGTAAACGATGTATGATAATTCGTCCAATCAGTAGTTGAATAAGAAGAATGGAAACTTAATTCTGAATTTCTTGAAGAAACTCCTTTTTTCAAATCTTTAAAAGAAAAAGCATAATTGACACCTATAGTAGTAGACATTGGATTAACTATCTTACCTTTTATGGAACCCGTAGAATCAATTTTATGATAATAAAGAGAGTTGTCTACAAATTTTGTAGCAAATAAATTCGTTTCTTGAGATGCGTTTAAGGATTGTGAAGGTTCTATAACACCTGAAAAAGTTAAATTATTAGATTTATTCAAATTTGCTTTGTAAAAAAAACCGAATTCATAATGCAAAGAATTAATTTTCAACGTTTTTTGATCTACCCCTCCAGCTGTTTCAGTACTTAAATTACTTCTTCTTTCATTGGTCATAGAGCCAAAAACATATCCTACATTCGCCCCTATTGACAATTGATGGTTAGACAACTTAATTAGATTTGATGAAAATCCTAGAAATGCTTCATTCGTATTACCTGAACCTAGATAGGTATGAATAATAGTATCTGTCACAAGTAATTCTTTGGTAGAAAATTCATATCCTCTTCTGGAAAATGGCTTCAATCCAAATGCTAATCCAAAATGCTTTGCGAAAGAAAGTCCCATCGCAAAATGATTAATTACAATTGCTTTTGAAAAATTTGAAATCCCTGACTCAGTATAATTTGACAATCTAGAAGAAACACCAACTGAAAATAAAGGTTGACCTTGACCAATGGTATTATAAGAAGCTGGATTGAAATAATTTAATGTAGTTGAATCAAAATAGGTTATTGTTGTGTTTCCTAATCCTGAAAAAACAGCATTGTCAATCCCATCTCTTTCCCCTATTCCATATGAACTATAAGGAGAAGTAGAAGTTATTTGGGCGTAGCTATTTTGTCTAATAAAGAAATAAGCTAAAATGAAAAATGTAAAATATTTATAGTGCATTGAAAACATATATTTGAAATAACCCTTTAAGCGTTAAATTTTCGTCTACAAAGGTGTTGTTTTTTAAAGGAAAATCAAAATAAACAGCATCACCTCCCGTCACAAAAAACGTTAAGTCTTGATATTCTTTAGAATACAAATAAATAAATTGATCTATTTCTGCTTGAATTCCATTTAAAACACCTGATTTTATAGAATTAACTGTTGAATTACCAATTAAATCGGAACTTGATTTGTCATTAATAAGTGGAAGATTGCCTGTATAATCATTTAGAGACTTAAAACGTAAATCGATTCCTGGAGAAATTGATCCTCCCTTATAATTTCCTTTTGCATCGATAAAATCAAATTTTACACAGGTACCAATATCGATAGAAACAGAAGAATGATTTTTATTTATGTTATTAATTGCAACCGAATTACATATACGATCTATTCCAAGTGTCTCATACGAAAGGTAATCCATTTGAATTGGCAACTTCAGATTACGATTAAAAAGAACCGCTTTTGGAATATAAGAAAATATTTGATCAGTTAGGTCTTTAGAAACCACGGATGAGACGAAAATTGCAGCTGAATCATACTCATCCATTAAATCTTTTAATAAAAAAAGTTTATTATAGGTCAATCGAATAACTTCTTCCAATTTTTCACCACAAAAAACACCTATTTTCAATAAAGTATTTCCTGCATCGAAAATTAAAACTCTCTGATTTTGATTCATATAACAAATATAATACAAGAAATTTGAAAAAAAACAAAATAAATGCTTTGTTAAACAAATAAAGTTTATATCTTTGTCCCCACAAATAAGGATGGTGCCTTAGCTCAGTCGGTAGAGCAATAGACTGAAAATCTATGTGTCCCTGGTTCGATTCCTGGAGGCACCACAGTAG
>CANCEQ010000273.1 GCA_947375085.1 Flavobacteriales bacterium | reverse complement strand
TTGACAAGCAAAGAAGTTACTGTATTCTTCTTTATTGTAGTATTCAAATTGATTTTGTTTCCAATCTTTGCGCGCTTTAGAGGTCATATTGTTTGTATTGTCATAGGTGTATTCATAAGCAGTAGCATATTTAGATGTCATACTATTGTTTTTCCAATTTTCATTTAAGTACAAGATTTGATTTCCTTTTGAGTCGTTATTATATATATTTACATTATCCAATACCCAATTATTTCCAATTTTACTGAACGAACTATCAGCTTTAGAATTATTACCATCGGTAATTCTAGAAACGTTTTTCATACTTTCATGCCATTGGCTAGAATTATCGAGTGTATCATACATTGTAATATTATAATTTGGAGCAATATAGGTAGTATTAAATCGGTATATATTTCCATCGTCATTTATATTTCCTGACTCCCAATCATAATTAAATGTTTGTTTAAAAGGGTCATACGAATGCCATTTTATGTTTGAAATAGCTAATGAAACAACCCAAGCATTATTGATTGTATCCCAATCAGATTCATTATTGGATACATATTGGTTATTAACATATGTATATTCATTTTTAGTTGAATTTCTATAACCATTTAAGTGTTTCCACCAGCTTTTATTAACATTTGAAAGAATGTTTTTATTGTTATCATATATATATTCATATAATTCTGAATATGAAATTTCCCAATTTGAACCATTAAGGTTTTCATGTGAATATTTCAATTTATTATTGTTTAAATCATATTCTGTTATATCTCGATAATTATTCGTGTAAATTTGATTTTGATCATCCCATATTTGATTAAGGCTTAATGTTATCTTACCTTCAGAATTGTATGTATTTAACATTTTACCGCCACTATTTATCCAAAGTTGGTTAACAGCATCCCATGACTGATTTGTTGAAGAGAGTAAATTTCCTTTCAAATCATATTCATAAACTATTCTATAATTATCATGTTTATAACCTTGCCCTATGTTTTTACCACTCAAAGTTAGTAAATGACAAGATGCATCATAAGTAGTAGTAATAGAATCTCCATCAATTAAATCAGAAACAACCAATGCTATGGGTTTGTTTGTGTAATCAATATTGTACGTTTTTGTTAATTGAGGTTTGTAAACCGTTTTAGTAGATTTTTCATTTTGCTCATTTTTTTTGGAGTTAAATTTTCCAAAAGGAGAAGCAGTAGTTTGAGCATTTGAACAAACACCCACTGTTAACATCACTAGTAAGATTAAACTTTTTTGAATCATTGTTTTTTTTATGCAAAATAATAGCTTTTATATAAAAAATCAAATACTGATTTCTAACTATTTTTTGATAAAAATAAAACATTGGTAAAAGTCTTGTTAAATTCAAACAATCCCTTCTTTACGAGCCAAATGAATTAATTCTTTGGTGTTTTTACAACTAAATTTTACCAATAAATTACCTCGATGGGTATTGGCTGTGTGGATGCTTATTTTTAATGAAGTAGCAATTTCCTTGCTTGAAAAACCATTCAATAGCAACTTTAAAATTTCTTTTTCTCGTTCGCTAATTATTGTTTTAGTAATTATTTTTTGAGTTGAAATTAATTGCTGGTCGTTGGTAGGTGTATATTCAGAAATTGTAAAAATAACTTCATCATCGGTTTTAAAAATAGAAATATCGATTAAAATCCCTACGACCAATAACCGATTATTTTGGTCATCACTATCTAGTAAAACAGATTGGTCTAAACATTGAATATAATTGCCGTTTTTGTGTTTTAAGCGGAAATTTTTAGAAAAACGAGCGTCTTTTAATTGCTCATCATTCATCGATTTAATTTGGTTTAAAAATAATTGATATTCTTCACCTTGTAATTTTTGTCGATCATTTGGATGAATGAAATGTAACAAATCACTAGAGCATTCAAAAAATTCTTCAGGTGAATACCCAACTAAATTCTTGAGTTCTTTGGATGCAAATTGCAATTCAAAAGTGACAAGATCCATTACATAGATAACAAATGGAACAAGGTCAAAAATGTTATTTAAAAAAGAATATTTTTGATTATTCGAAATTTGTTCAGTTGAATGAATATGTTGCATAGCAACCATTTTTTCTTGAAAAAAAGACTTTATATGCACTAAATTTTTATCCATCTATTTATTAATGATTATTCTAAATTTAGAATTTATTTTTATATTTAGCTCATAATGAACCAAATTGTTGTTTAATATTGGCAAAATATAAATCTATAATATTTGATTATGACCGATTTCTAACGGAAAAACAGGAAAATATTCCGTTGAAAGAAGTTGAACAATACATTAACCAATATCCTTTTTTTAGAGCAATATCTGATTTGTTACCCAGTGCAATGTATATCGTAGATTATAGAACCAACGAATATTTATATGTGGCTGAAAGTTGTAAAAAAGTGTTGGGTTTCGATAAACAAGATTTTTATGAGCAGGGCCGAAGATTAAGTATTTCTAGAATTCATCCTGAAGATTTAAAAATTTATTCATCAGAAATTTTTAAAGAATTTATAAATAAATCGAATTCTATTTCGAAAGAAGATTTACCTTTTTGTCGTTTTTCATTGAGTTTAAGATACCAGCGAAAAGATGGTGTTTGTATTAAAACCTTGCAACAATTTGTCGTACTTGAATCAACGAAAGAAGGTTTTCCAGTTATTACGATGGGTATTATGTCGGATATAACAGCATTTGTTAATTCAGATAATGTTGTATTTAGCATCCTAAAATGCAAAGAGGGAGAAACAAGCACTCTATTTACTTCTGAAAATAAAATGAGAACAATCGATACTATTTCTATGCGTGAGCAGGAAGTATTAGTAGGGATAATGAATGGAATGACGAGTAAAGCACTCTCTGAAAAATTATTTTTAAGTCTTCATACAGTTAATGCGCACAGAAGAAATTTATTAAAAAAAACCAATTCAAAAAACACAATCGAACTCATTGAATTTGCAATAAAACACGGTATAAGTTAATACAGGTTTTAGAAACAGAATTTCGCAAATTCAGAAATCTCTTGATTCAATTTATCAGCTTGATCCAACTGAAGGTAATGTCCGGCATCTGCAATTAAAATAGGTTTTTTCTGGTATAAATCTAGATTCAACTGATCCAAACAGTGTTTATTACAAGCAGTTTCTTCTTCTCCAAATACCACACCAAATGGAATATTTAATTCTTCAACTGCTGTAATTTCATCACAATACATTGCATTCACTATCGAATGAAAAATACTCGTACGAGCTGTGCCATCTGTTTTTTTAAGATCTTCTCTAACACTGTTTTTAGCATCCAAATCAAAATGAATGGCTACATTTTCAATCAATGCTGAAATTTCTTCATCTGTCGAAGTTTCAGAAAATAAAGGAGTTAACGTAGGATTAGGCAGCATTATGTCTGCAGCAGATAAATTCTTTCCTATGATTGATGGAGATGTGAGAAGAATCCCTTTACAGTTTTTTAATTTTGAGGCAATCTCACCAATAATATTACATCCCAATGAATGTCCAACTAGAATATAGCTTTCATGTACTTCATTTTCAATATAATCAAGAACATGATTAGCCAACCCCTGCATTGTATAATCGTTCATAGGATCATTGCTTCTAAAAGAAGCTCCATGTCCTGGTAAATCGATAGCGATACATTTAAAATTGTTCTTCAAAGAACTATTTAATGCAGATTTCCAGTAGTTGGAAGATGAAGAATTACCGTGTATAAAAACGATTGTTTGAGTTGAAGTACCAGAGATTTGAGCGTGAAGCATTTTAGTATATTTAATGTTTGTCTCAAAAATAATAATTTCTTTTATTTCGGCAACAAACTCACCATTCGTTTGTACTCATCTTTAAATGTTTTGTCTCCTGCACATCCCATTGTAGTTTTAGCATTTAAGAAATGATCAATTCTACCTTCTGGATTTGGATGGGTACTTAAAAATTCAGGTGGACGTTTACCACTGCCCATAGCATCTAATTTTTGAAAGAAACCTGCTCCACCTCCAGCATTATAAGCAGTTGGACATAAATACATTACTGATCTACCATCCGCTTCAGTTTCATGTTTTCTGGAGAATTTTAATCCAACAATTGCAGAAGTTAATTGTTGCAACATCGCTCGATTTCCTAATAAAATCTGCTCAATTACCTGAACTCCAAACATAGTCGTCATTTGACGAGTAGAGTGACGCATATCTGCGTGTCCAATTTCATGTCCCATTACACCTGCTAATTGATCTTCTGATTCCATGAATTTTAAAATTCCTGTGTAGATATAAATGTAACCTCCTGGTGTACAGAATGCATTTAAAGTGCTATCATCGTGAATGATACGTAATCTCCATTTGAAATCATCTTTGTAATCAACTTTACCTGAATTAAGTATGTTGTCTCTTACTTTGTAAACATATTGATATACTTCTTTGTATTTAATTGAATCTAAAAGAGGATATTGAGTAGGATTTCCATCAATTTCTGCAGCTACTTGGGCTCC
>CANCEQ010000272.1 GCA_947375085.1 Flavobacteriales bacterium | reverse complement strand
TTCGACAATTTACTTAAAACATCACGAGTAAAAAAAACTTTAAACTGAGTCCATTTATTTGGTTTTTTAGAATTACTTTCCAAACTAAAAGTTTGTTCCTCAATGCGAATTGGATTTGGATTATTAAGATAAAGTTCATTCCATTCTTGGGGGGAAGTTTTTCTATTTGAAGTTAAGTTCCCGTATTCATCTACAACTTTAGATTCAATTATATTGAATATCTGTTCTGGATTTACATTTCCACACGCATAACACTCTCTTTCATCTGCATTAACATGATGGATATGTGTTTTAAAATAAACTACGGCATCAATTGGATTTCCGTCAAATATTGCATAACCTCCTTTATCTAACAACAATAATCTATCAAACATTTTGTAGATTTCTGAAGATGGTTGATGAATTACTACAAATATTAACTTTCCTTTTAAAGTTAATTCTTTTAATAAATCAATAATATTTTCTGAATCTCTAGATGATAATCCAGAAGTAGGCTCATCGACAAATAAAACAGATGGTTCTCGAATTAATTCTAACGCAATATTTAAACGTTTTCTCTGACCTCCAGAAATTGTTTGTTCTAAAGGGTTTCCAACTATTAAATCTTTTGCTTCAAGTAATCCCAAAGATGTAAGCATTTCAATAACTTTCTTTTGAATTGCTCTTTCTTTTAGATTTTTAAAGCACAGTTTTGTGTTAAAATATAAATTTTGATAAACAGTTAATTCTTCAATTAATAAATCATCCTGACTAATAAAACCGATAACACCTTCTAAATGTTTTTTATCAAAATGAATATCAAAACCATTAATAGTTACATTTCCACTAGAGGGTTTTAGATTTCCATTTAAAATATTTAAAAAAGTAGATTTTCCAGTGCCTGACCCACCCATTATTCCAACTAATTTCCCCGATTCTTCTATGAAATTTAGTTTTTGAAGTCCTTTTTTTCCACTTTTAAATTTATATTCTAACTCATTTGCTTTAAATGTTATTTTGTCTTTTAAGCTGTAATTTAAGTAGTTAGAAATAATATCACTATAATAAATCTGTTTACTTTTTTGTGTTTTTAAAGTTGAGCCTTGATTTAATATATGTGTTCTATTTGGAACAATTTGTCCGTTCATTACAATTTCCTCCGTTCCAAAATAACGATAGAAAAAAGTAGTAATACTATTTATTTTTAAAACTCTGATTTCAGAATCTAATCCTTCTAAAAGATATTGTTTAGCAAATTGTAAACTTTTTAGTTCATTAGAAATGTATAAGATGTTTTCATTGTCTATAACTTCTTCAATTGATTTTTCTAAGAATGATTGAAGAAGTTGATATTCATCTTGAACTATGTTAAACATTTCTGCAACTGTTGAGACGAAAATATTTTCTTGTTCGCCAGCATGACCAGAAGCATTTGTAAATTCAAATAATCGAATTAAAACAATGAATTTCTGTCTTTGGGTTAATTCTTCATTTATTTGTGAGCAAATTCTTAAAACTTTAACTGAATTAACTGAAGTGCGTTTTTTTACACCATCTTTTTTTCCTTTCGTTCCATGGTGTGTTTGAATAAATTCCTCAAATAAATCCATGTAGGTTTTTACATGTGAGGAATTAAGTTCAGAACGTAAAAAAGATTCTACAACTGCAGAATCTTCTCTAAAATTTATAAAAAGTTTATTGCTTTCACCTTCTAAATGTTCATGTAAATTAGAATCGTCATAATCAACTTTTGCTATAATAGCAAAAAGCTGCATTAAGGCTCTTAATATTTTTTCACTCATCTAGAAGAAACTAAAAGTTATTGCTTGAATCCAATTAGCATAACAGCACAACCTGTAATTTTTTTATCTAAGTCAAGCTCAGTTTCAATAATTACCGGAATAGTTACTGGAATTTTAAAGTCCCAATATGGTGAGTTTTTATAGTTTTTATTTGTAAAAATCACGTTTCCTTTTAAATCTTTTACTGTGAAAATGACAAAATCTTCAGTTGTACCTGCACTTGCGCTAATTCTGTAAGTTGATCCTCCGAAAAATGTAGTTTTAAATTCTGCTTTTTCACGATCTAAAAAGGCAGTATAAACTTGACCATCAGATAAAAAATTTGAGTTATCTTTCTTAAGATTTGCTTTACAAGCTCTTAAAATACCTTCACAATCTTGTGAAAAAGCTGAAAAGGAAAGTAAAGAAACAAATAAGAATGTAAATTTGAAATTGTTCATTGTATTAATTAGTTAATTATAGATTCTCTGATTTCAACTATTTTTTTGCCTATTTCAGTTAAAACAGGTTGGTCAACTTTCACAGTAGTAACATGTTGAAGAGTAGTTGTCTTTGATTTAGCATCTGTCTTTGGTTTAACAAATGTATACTCGATATTTATCTTATCAAATGAAGCTTTTAAATCTTTTAAACCTTCAATCAACTTATTGTTTTCCCCATTGTTATTGTATTCAATAAGAATATCTACAACAGTCGAAATAGTTTGTTGTTGTTCACCAATTCTTTCAACTATTTTTTGAGTTGAATTCAGTTTATTAATTTCACAAGCGTAATACATAGACTCGATCCATCCACCTGTTAAAATAAGAGCTGAAGTGTGTTTTCTTTTTTCGTTTTTCAAGAAGTTATCTCCGTTTCTAAATGCTTCAGAAACAATAACTAAAACTGAATCTTGATTTGTTTTATTTTTTTCAAAACGACTTAAAAAAGATTTGTTAAAAACTCCATCTAAACCTAATTTATTAGTTAATGATTCTACTGCTGAAAGGCAATTTAGAGATGAACTATTTTGATTATTTACACTTGCATATCCTAGATCAGCACCGTAAATACCAAGATTTAATGCTTGTTTGTATTCAGTTGAATAACTAGAAACTTTTTTAGTGTCATTTAACAATTTTTCATTGTATGGTGTTTTTGTTTCTTTCAACAAAAGTGCCATCTGAATGGGTGAGGGGATACTAAATATCTTACCGTCAAAATCTGTATTTAACGAATTTTTAGGATCTAAAATTTCTTGATCAATTTCACTTTTAGTGTCGTTTTGGTTGCCACTGCAAGATAAAATAAGAGTTCCTCCTAAAACAAAAGGTGCTATCTTTTTAAGATTTAATTTCATAAGTAAGTAGAATTTGTCTTCTTTAATTTGCTAAATTAATAATAAATTTTTCTACTCAATCATTGAACCGATCTAATTTTAATATGATTTTACTTTTTTATGTTTTTAATTTCTTTTTTTAAGTTTAAATCCAATAAAAAGAACTGTTTTTAAAATACCTTTTGCTGATTTAACTCATTAAAAAATCAAACGATATTTTCAATTGTTTTATACCTTTGTTAAAAATTATAATATGTATAGTCGTCCTAGAAGAAATAGAAAAAATTCAGCGATTCGAAATATGGTTGAAGAAACCAAATTAGGTGCTGAAAACTTGATATATCCTATCTTTTTAGAAGATGGAAAAGGTATTAAAACTGAAATTAAGTCTTTACCAAATAATTATAGATGGTCATTGGATTTACTTTTACCTGAAGTTGAGCATTGTTTGAACTTAGGGATAATAACATTTGATATTTTCCCTGCTGTTTCAGAACATTTGAAGGATGTTACAGCAACT
The DNA here is from genome assembly GCA_947375085.1 of Flavobacteriales bacterium. Next base: position 914 of record CANCEQ010000272.1, on the reverse strand, counting down.
TACAGTTATGCTGATGAGAATTTTTATCTACATGCTATTAGAAAACTAAAAGAGACATTTCCTGATATTGTTGTAATGAGTGATGTTGCAATGGATCCTTATTCTTCTGACGGACATGATGGTTTAGTTCGTGATGGTAGAATTTTAAACGATGAAACATTGCCGATTTTAGCTAAAATGTCGATTGCTCAAGCGCAAGCAGGCGTAGATATTATCGGACCTTCAGATATGATGGATGGTAGAGTAGGTTATATTAGAAATGAATTAGATAAAAGTGGTTATACAGATGTGAGTATAATGTCTTACACAGCGAAATACGCAAGTGCTTTTTACGGCCCCTTCAGAGACGCATTAAATTCAGCTCCAAAAGCAGGAGATAAGAAAACGTATCAAATGAATCCAGCTAATAAAAGAGAAGCATTAATTGAAGCTGAATTAGATTACAATGAAGGTGCTGACTTTTTGATGGTTAAACCGGCATTGTGTTATTTAGATATTATTCATATTCTTAAGGAGAATTTTAATATTCCAATTACGGCATATAATGTAAGTGGTGAATGCGCTATGGTTTATGCGGCAGCGCAAAATGGCTGGTTAAATTATGAGGCAACTATGTCTGAAATGCTATTAAGCATTAGAAGAGCAGGAGCAGATGGTATTTTAACTTATTTCGCTAAGGATTTTGCTCAATTGATTAAGAGATAATTATCAAATTATAAGTCATAAAAAAAAGGTACGATTTAATCGTACCTTTTTTTTATTCAGTTTCTGTCTAGTCCTGAAATAGCGTTACACAAAAAATAACGTTATGAAAGAAGAAGAAAAAAACGTTTATCAAAAACGTACACAGAAAGACTATTCAATGTCCTTCAAACTGCAGATTGTTCAATCAATTGAACGTGGTGAACTAACAG
>CANCEQ010000271.1 GCA_947375085.1 Flavobacteriales bacterium | reverse complement strand
TGTTTCAGCAACATTGATTTCTGTAATTTGACCGTGACCTTTTAATACTTTAAACGCTTTTTCAAACTTACTGGTAAGATTCTCAAACATAATTTTTCAATTTTAATGGTGCAAAAGTAGGGAAAAAAAGAGAATTTTTCTAAATTTTATAGGGAATAATGGAAGAAAATATAATAAGTTTAATCTAGTGAAATATTCACTCTACAATTCGCGGATCACTGATCCAATTTATATTAGGAAGGATCTTCGAATATTTAATTTGAACACATTTCATTTTCTGCATTTTTTTAAATGAAATATCTTTTTTTAAAATTCCAGCATCCATACTACCTTGTTTGAATTTGTGATTGACTTCAAATTGATAAACGATTGTTGTACAGCTATTAATGCTTGATTCATCTACTATTTTAGCACATGTTGTTTCAGTAATGGTAAATAACGAAATCAAAGATGAAATCACTAGTAATACAACTAGTAAAACGTACTTCAAATCAAATAAATAGGCTTTGAAAGAGCGTTTCATAAATGAATATTTATTACAAAAAGTAGTATAAAATTATTTATAAATAAAATAAAAACAAAATTATATAGGTCAGTCTATTGTTTGTCAATATTCATCTCTAACTTACTATTCTTGCGAGAATAGCCAAAATAAACAACCAATCCTACAAACAACCAAATACCAAAACCAATCCAGTTGGAAACGCCTAATTCACTCATCATGTATAAACAGCTAACAAGTCCTAGCATTGGGATAAGAGATAAATTATGGGTGATGGATAAAATGGTTAGCACAATCGAAATTAAGAAGAAAATATACAAAGGGATTTTGTGTGAAAACAAATCAAAACCTGATTCATAAATTACAGACTCTTTTAATTCTAATTTTTGTAATGTTTGTAGGTATTCTTTTTCCTCTAAAGAGGTAAGGTATGTTTCAACGTCGTTGTCATTTTTTGCAAATTTGACACTGTCTAAAACAGCTAATTCACCTTTGATTCTTAACGCTTCTGATTGGTTAATAGTAGTAAGTAAATCGGTTGGTTGTAGTACTTCTTTTTCATTTTTTAGAAAGTGAAATGTTGCTTCTTTATTGGAAGTAAATGCAAAAACAATCGTACTAGCAAGTAATAAAGGCATAAAATATTTTCCATTGATGTAAGGTGTTTTAAATTTACCTCTTGGAATATTTGGTTTGTTTTGTAGCACTAGAACACCGGCGCAAACAACAACAAATGCGAACAAGGTTCCAATACTACATAAGTCAGTAACCATTGTTAAATTTAAAAATAGGGCAGGGACTGCAACCACAAAACCTACTACAATTGTTGCAAACGATGGTGTTTTGAATTTAGGGTGAATTTTAGAGAATTTTTTCGGTAACAAGCCATCACGACTCATACTCATCCAGATTCTTGGTTGACCCATTTGGAAAACAAGAAGCACACTTGCCATTGCAATAACAGCACTGACTGCAATTATTCCTGACATCCATTTTAGGTCCAATTTATCAAAAACAAATGCTAATGGATCTCCTACGTTTAATTCAGAATAATGAACCATTCCTGTTAAAACCAAAGCAATTATAATGTATAGAATCGTACAGATAATAATCGCCCACATCATTCCTCTTGGTAAATCACGTTGTGGATCTTTACATTCTTCCGCAGTTGTAGAAATAGCATCAAATCCAATGTAGGCAAAGAAAACGGCCGAAATACCTTTTAAAATTCCAGAAACTCCATTCGGTGCAAAAGGATTCCAATTATCGGTATCTACATAAAAAACACCAACAGCAATTACTAAAAGTATAATAGCTAATTTAATGACAACCATTAAGTTACTCGCATTTCTTGATTCCTTCATTCCGCGGTAAACCAGGGCAGTAATTAAAACGATAATAATCAATGCAGGGATATCTGCTACTATATGGAAAGAACCTATTGAAGGTGCTGTTTTCCAGGCTGTAAAGGCATCTTGAAGATTTGGAGCTAATTTTTCAAATACTTTACCACTTTTCATTAAGTTCACTGCTTCGTGATAACCGTTGTAAGCAGTAAAATAATCCATTTGAATCCACTGGGGGAGTTGAATGTTCATGCTTTTGAGCAATCCTGTAAAGTAATCACTCCAAGAAATGGCGACGGTAATATTTCCGATTGCATATTCCATAATCAAAGCCCAGCCAATAATCCAAGCTATAATTTCACCGAAAGCGACATAGGAATAAGTGTATGCACTTCCTGAAACAGGAACCATAGAAGCAAATTCAGCATAAGCAAAAGCAGCAAATCCACAAGCTATGGCTGTAAATAAAAATAGGAAAATAACAGCAGGACCGCCATCAGAACTTGCTTTGCCAATTGTACTGAAAATTCCAGCTCCGATAATTGCTGCGATTCCAAAGGCTGCTAAATCTTTAACTCCTAAATGTTTACCGAGTGAACCGTGACCTTCAGCATTGTCTTTATCAACTTGGGCTAATATATCTTGAACGTTCTTTTTTCGGAACAATTTGCTAAAACTCATATTGTAATCTAGTCTATGTCTATGATTTATAAGGTGCTAAAGGTAGAAAATTTCTTTAAAGTATATATTGTAATTTTAACACAAAAGATTCTGTTTTTGCAGAATTTCACAAAAGGAAGCATCAAAAGGTTCACAAAAGTTAGGTTGATTGTTTAAAGAAACTACAAATTGTTATTATAATTTAATAACTAATAATCAACTTTAACTAACTTAAATAACTTCTGTGTGACTTTTGTTGCTTCCTTCTGTTCTCTTTTGTGTTAAAAATGATGACTACTAAATTCCTTTTTTAAAAATCAAAATTTTGAAATATTCTTTTTGTTTTCAACTGAAATTTCAGAACCTTCCGCTAGCATTACAGAAACTGGTGCTTGAGAATTTAAAAATCCAAAATCGGGGCCATATACCTTTTCAAAATCAACTTTAATAGAATGATGTTTAACAGGATAAGTGTTCCATCTAGGGTGTCTTACTTCGTATTCGTATGTTTTTGAATCACTTACTTTGGTATAGCCCCAATAGTGTTCTGTTATAAATTCGGCTTCACTTCCTTCGGGAATTACCATTAATTTATTTTCTGCTTCTAGTGAAAATGTTTGTAGTTCGGAGTTGATTTTCCAGCCATATTCTACAGCAATTGTTTCTTTGTCAATTTTCCACGAGTGATTCATTGGTACTGCTTGATAATGTTCTTTGTACAATGTATTAGCAACAATTGTAAGTGCTTGTTTAGGAACTAATTCCTTTAAAAAAACAACGCCTCTTTTCCATTCATCTCCCTCTTTGAATTTTACATAAAAACGAAGATTTACTTCCTCGAAGTTAATGTGGAATGGAATTTTAAGTCCGAGCATTTTGGTGTTTAAAAACATAAATCCAATCAGACTAACATAATATTTTCCATTCCAGTTATCTAATTCTGTATAGGCTGGTAAGTAATTTTTTAGAATTTCTGGAGATACTTCATAATTTGCAATCGCTAATTTTCGCCATTCGGCTTTTAGAAATGAGATGCTCATAATCAATGAATTAAATTATTAAATGCTTTTTCAATCGTTGGATATTTAAATTGATACCCCAATTCAATTAATTTTTCAGGAATTACCCATCTACTTTTTAAGATTAATTCTGTTTCAGTGCCAATCATAACTGCACCGATTTCGAGTAAAATTTTTGGTGCAGGAAGTCCAAATGCTACTTTTAATGACTGACGAAGTTGTTTCATAAAATATTGATTTGAAATCGGATTTGGAGCTGTGCAATTAAACGTACCATTTATTGAATCGTTTTTGATAATAAAATTGATTATACCTACAACATCTGCTTCGTGAATCCAGCTTACCATCTGACGACCGTTTCCTTGTTTTCCTCCTAAGCCGAATTTAGTCATCGTTTTTAATCGAGGAAAAGCGCCTTCATTTTCACTCAAAACAATACTCGTTCTTAGAATTACTTTTCGAATATTAGGAAATTGTTGAATTTCTTTTTCAAACGTTGCTTCCCATTTCTTACAAACCTCGACAGAAAATCCTTCTCCAATTTCTCCATTCTTTTCAGTCATTTCTTTGTCTTCTGAATGTCTATAAATAGTTGCTGAAGCAGTTTGTATCCATAGTTTAGGAGGAGAAGAAACTTTGCTAATAACTTCAGAAAGAGCGATAACAGATTTCGTTCGAGAATCAAAAATTTCCTTTTTATTTTCTTCTGTATAACGACAATTTACATTTTTGCCGACAAGATTAATGAGTACATCTACTTCTTCGAAATGAATTACGTTTTCGGACAGATTTTCTCCATTCCAAGTGATGTAATTGACATTTTCTTCACTTCTAGAAGCACCTCTTGTGAAGACACTAATTTCTTTCGCTTTATCTTTGTAAAAATGAATCAATGCTTTTCCAATTTGTCCAGTTCCACCTAATAGAACTATTTTTTTATAAGAATTCATAATGCAATTAGTATTAGTAAAACAATGATTCGATAAATAACCCAAGTAATGGTTGGGAGAAGTGTAAGTTGC
>CANCEQ010000270.1 GCA_947375085.1 Flavobacteriales bacterium | reverse complement strand
GTCAGAGTGATTTATAATTTCACTCTGACTATACTATTTTCTTAAATTCTCTAAACCAACACCAAAAAAATTATTAAATTTTTAAGAATACAACTTTATTAGATATTATTCCGTCTAATTTGTGAAATATTTAACTTTTTAATAATTTACTTTATGAAATCTACTACTATTCCTCAACTTATTATTCTCTTCTTATTGATAATAATTTCTAAAAATAGTTTTAGTCAAAATCATTATTCGAGTGGTGATATTGAAATTAATTTAACCTACGCACATTCATATGATTCTATAAATTGTACTAGACATTCAATTGCCAGCTTTAATGTACAGATTAACAATTCTCAATTAGGAGATACATTTAAAATTAATTTAACTAATAATTTGTATGGTTATAAAGTTGATTCATTAGTTAATTTAACTGGCACTAATCCATGGATTTTTAAATTAACACCAAATAGTACTTTTAATGTAGATTGTGACTCTCCAACAAATATGACAAATAATAATTATTTTCCTTTTTATTTTCTAGAACATAAAGCAATATTAACACACCAAAATGGTGTTCAAACCATTAATGACACCGTTCATAATATAATTTTAAGTGATTCTATTTACATAGTTCATCCATGTGATTTTTTGAGTTTTGGAGGTAAAGTTTATCTCGATTATGATTCAAATTGTAACTTTGATGTTAATGATTCTATTATCCAAGATTATTTAAATATTATTTATTTTTCAGATATTTATGGATGTTCATATTACCCTCTTACTTCAGATGGAAGTTATCTTTTTAACTTGCCTCAAAATAGTGTCTTAAGTTTTCCAATAACAATCTCACTATTTAGCAATTATCAATTTATTTTCCCTCCAAATGCATGCACAAAAACATCATATATTATAAATTCACTACCTCAAACAGGATTAGATTTTGCACTTCAATGTGGTTCAGCTATCGATTTATACGCAAATAGTAATGGTCCAGGTAGAGCTAGACCAAACAAACCTTTTGAAATTTATTCAAGTGTTGGAAACATCGGATGTACAGAAGCATCTGGACAATTAAAACTAGTTCTAGATCCTCGAGTAGTCTATGATACTACAGGAAGTTCTCATCCTGCTGACACTGTTTTAACTTCTCCAACTGGCGATACTTTGGTATGGAAATTCACGAATCTGAATAGTTTTAACAAAGGTCCTTATTGGAATGCATTTCTTTCAACCATAAAAGTTACACCTTTAACAACGGTTTCAATAGGTGATACCTTACATTTTAAATACTGGACAAATATTCCTGCACAAGATGCTGACTCCTCAAATAATCGAGGGACTTTTGAAGTTGAAATAAGAACTGCTTTCGATCCAAATGAAAAAAGCGTGAGCCCAAAAGGCGAAGGTCCGAATGGAAATATTTCTCCAACCACACAAAAATTAAAATACACGATTCAATTTCAAAACACAGGATCAGATTATGCAGAGAACATCTATGTAATTGATACACTAGACGCTGCGATTGACCCAACTTCTCTACGAATTGAAATGGCAAGTCATGCTATGAATCCAGAATGGTTAGCACCTAATGTAGTAAAGTTTAATTTCCCATCAATTAACTTATTAGATTCAACTACAAATGAACCTGCAAGTCACGGATCTGTCACTTTTAATGTACACTTAAAACCTAATTTACCAATAGGAACTCAAATCAAAAACATCGGTTATATCTATTTTGATTATAATGCTCCGGTTTTAACAAATTATGCAGTAAGTACTTTTTATGAAAAATCTGCTTCAATAAATGGAATCGAAAGTGCAAATGGAATCGTTCTTTATCCAAATCCTGCTCAAGACAATATTTCAATTCAATCCTCAATTGAACTTACAACTGCTAAAATAATTTCTACTGATGGGAAAATTGTAAATGAATTCGATTTAACAACGAATCAGAAAAATTTAAATATTTCAGCTCTTAAAATTGGAACATATATTGTTGAAATAGAATCAACTACAGGTTATACACAACGATTAAAGTTTTTGAAAAGATAGTTAGAAAATAGTCAGAGTGATTTATAATTTCACTCTGACTATACTATTTTCTTAAATTCTCTAAACCAACACCAAAAAAATTATTAAATTTTTAAGAATGCAACTTTATTAGATATTATTCCGTCTAATTTGTGAAATATTTAACTTTTTAATAATTTACTTTATGAAATCTACTACTACTCCGCAACTTGTTATATTACTTGTTCTAATTATTTTTTCTAATTGTAGTTTTAGTCAAAACAATCATTTTACAAGTGGGGATATTGACCTGCAATATAATTTCGTACATAGCTATGATACTATTTATTGCCATAGTAATTCTGAAATGTCAATCAATGTAACCATTAACAATGCTTCAATTAATGATACATTTAAATTAAATATTCCAGGAAATTATGGCGCAAATATTGGCACATTTGTTAATACGACAGGAATAAGTCCTTGGAATATTATTATCGCTAAAAATGTTACTACTGGGTATTTATTTAATGGTGAATGTGACAATAATTATAATACAAGTTATAATACTGCAAATTTTTATTGGAGACCTATGAAACATATTTTAACCCATCAAAATACAAATCAAAAAAAATCAGATACACTTTTAGTAAATACACTTTTAGATACTTTTCGTTATGAAAATCCTTGTGGATTTAATTATGTAAATGGTGAAATCTATTTAGATTTTAATGAAAATTGTATTTTTGATAGTACAGATAGAGGTATTGACGCCTTTAATATATTATTTTATGAAAATAGTGACAGTTTTACGTGTGATCAAGGGGGTTGGAGTTCATCTGGAGATTGGCATTATAGAAAAGTAAAAAAATCTAAAGGTAAATTTATAGCTTTTCTTAATCCTACTTATCAATTTGTATTTCCAAAAAGTAACTGCTCACAAATTTCATATACAATTGATTCATTTCCTCAATCAGGTGTTCAAAATGATATTGATTTTGCCCTTCAATGTGGAACAGCAATCGATTTATACGCAAATAGTAATGGTCCAGGAAGAGCTAGACCAAACAAACCTTTTGAAATTTATTCTAGTGTTGGAAATATAGGATGTACAGAAGCTTCAGGACAATTAAAACTAGTACTTGATCCACGTGTGGTTTATGATACTACAGGAAGTTCTCATCCTGCTGACACAGTTTTAACTTATCCAACTGGAGATACTTTGGTATGGAAATTCACGAATCTGAATAGTTTTAACAATGGTCCGTATTGGAATGCATTTCTTTCAACCATAAAAGTTACACCTTTAACAACGGTTTCAATAGGTGATACCTTACATTTTAAATACTGGACAAATATTCCGGCACAAGATGCTGACTCATCAAATAATCAAGGCTCTTTTGATGTTGAAATAAGAACTGCTTTCGATCCAAACGAAAAAAGCGTGAGTCCAAAAGGCGAAGGTCCGAATGGAAATATTTCTCCTACCACACAAAAATTAAAATACACAATTCAATTTCAAAACACAGGATCAGATTATGCAGAGAACATCTATGTAATTGATACACTAGACGCTGCGATTGACCCAACTTCTCTACGAATTGAAATGGCAAGTCATGCAATGAATCCAGAATGGTTAGCACCTAATGTAGTAAAGTTTAAATTTCCAAATATTAACTTATTAGATTCAACAACAAATGAACCAGCAAGTCATGGATCTGTTACTTTTAACGTTCATTTAAAACCAAATTTACCGATAGGAACTCAAATCAAAAATATCGGTTATATCTATTTTGATTACAATGCTCCAGTTTTAACAAATTATGCAGTAAGTACTTTTTATGAAAAATCTGCTTCAATAAATGGAATCGAAAGTGCAAATGGAATCGTTCTTTATCCAAATCCTGCGCAAGACAATATTTCAATTCAATCCTCAATTGAACTAACATCTGCTAAAATAATTTCTACTGATGGGAAAATTGTAAATGAATTCGATTTAACAACTAGTCAGAAAAATTTAAATATTTCAGCTCTTAAAATTGGAACATACATTGTTGAAATAGAATCGACTAAAGGTTATACACAACGATTGAAGTTTTTAAAAAGATAGTTAGAAAATAGCCAGAGTGAAATTGATTTCACTCTGGCTATTACTATTTTGGTTGAGGCACTCGAAGCCAACTCCCAATAAAAAATGTAATTTTGAACAAAAAGTCGTACGAGAAAGTGTGATATTTTACAAAAAGTCGTACGAAAAAATGTAAAAACCGTTTGTTTTTTGACATATAAAGTCGATATTTGTCTGTAAAACAGAAACTTTCAGATGATAAGAGACGCAGAGATAAAATTAAAGGAGTGGAAAGATTCAAAAAATCGAAAACCATTGTTAATTTATGGAGCACCTCAGGTTGGAAAAACGTGGTTGATGAAGAATTTTGGAAAAACAGAATTCTCGACTTTCATTTACATTAATTTCGAAAAAGAAATTCAATTAAGAGGAATTTTTGAAACCGATTATAATCCTCAAAGAATCATTAAATTAATTGAAATTC
>CANCEQ010000269.1 GCA_947375085.1 Flavobacteriales bacterium | reverse complement strand
AAAAAATTGTTTGCGAAACATTACCAACATTCGACAGATAAAACAGCTCCTAAAATTTTCATTTCAGAATTAGAATTGGAAAAATGCTCTTCAGAATTACAAAATACAGTTAAAGAATTTTTAGATGCGTGTGATCAATCAGCTTTTACACATCCTAATTTAATATTTGCGGGAAGTGTTTGGGAAAAACCATCATATGCTAAATACAATAGCTTAAGAGAAGAATCAGAATATGCTGCTTGGATGTATGTATATGGATTTAGAGCGAATCATTTTACAGTAAATGTAAACGATTTAACAGACTTCTCGACTTTAGAATCATTAAACGATTTCTTAGAAGAAAAAGGATGGAAATTAAACGCTTCAGGAGGTAAAATAAAAGGAACTCCAGCACAATTATTAGAACAATCAAGTACTTTAGGAGATGTAAAAGCAATCAAATTTGTGGAAGGAGAATTTAGCATTCCAACCTGTTACTACGAGTTTGCACTGAGATACGAAGATAACAAAGGAGAACTTTACCAAGGATTCATTGCTTCTTCAGCGGATAAAATTTTCGAAAGCACTGACCTTAAGTTACAAATGGCTTAAAAAATGTTAGATGTTAAATGTTGGATTTTTGATTGTGCTATTTCAACAATTATCCAACATTTAACATTCAAAATCCAACATTAAATATCTATTTTTGCACCTCCAAATTTAAACTATAGTAAACTAATAGATAATGAAAAGCCAAGAAACGTTTATTTTCGATTTTGATAGTACTTTTATTCAAGTTGAAGCCTTGGATGTTTTATGTGAAGTAATTTACGAAAACAGTGCTGCCGGTCAACAAGTGTTACATGAAATTCAACATTTGACCAACCTTGGAATGGAAGGTAAACTTTCGTTAAAAGAATCGTTAACAAAACGTATCGATTTATTACAAGCTAATCGTGATCATTTAGGGACTGTCATTGACGTTTTACGTCACAAAGTAACAGACTCTGTTACACGTAATCGTAGTTTTTTCAAGCAACACGCAGATAATATTTACATCATTTCAAACGGGTTTAAAGAAATTATTATTCCAATCGTTCAAGAATATGGAATTAAACCAGAACACGTTTTAGCTAATACTTTTCGATTTGATCACAATGGAAAAATCATTGGTTTTGATGAGAAAGACGAATTGTGTGAAAACAAAGGTAAAGTATTGAAAATAAAATCATTAGACTTAGAAGGTGAAGTAATTATGATCGGTGACGGTTATACAGATTACGAAACACTTCAAGGTGGGGCTGCTTCTAAATTTTATGCATTTACAGAAAATGTAAGTCGTAAAGTAGTGATTGAAAAAGCGGATCGTTTGGCTCCATCGTTAGACGAAATTTTATACGACTTATCTTACAAAGCTTCCGTTTCTTATCCAAAAAATAGAATCAGTGTTTTATTATTAGAAAACATTCACCCAGATGCTGTTCGTATTTTTGAGCAAGAAGGGTATTCTGTTGAAACTGTAAAAGGTTCATTGAGCGAAGAGGAATTGTGTGAAAGGATCAAAGACATTTCCATTTTAGGAATTCGTTCTAAAACGCAAATCACACCAAAAGTATTAGATAGCGCAAAGAAATTACACGCTATTGGAACATTCTGTATCGGAACAAACCAAGTCAATTTAGACGAATGTTCTAAACGAGGAATAGCTGTTTTCAATGCTCCTTATAGTAATACACGTTCTGTGGTTGAATTAGCTTTAGGAGAAATGATTATGTTGATTCGTAGTACTTTCGAAAAAAGTACCAAATTACACAATGGAGAATGGGATAAATCTGCCAACGGAAGTGTAGAAATCAGAGGGAAGAAATTAGGAATCGTAGGTTACGGAAGCATCGGAGCTCAATTTTCAGTAATCGCTGAAGCTTTGGGTATGAAAGTATATTTCTACGATGTAACGGATAAATTAGCATTAGGTAATGCTAAAAAATGTTCTTCATTACAAGAGTTATTAGCGCTATCAGATGTTGTTACGTTACACGTTGATGGAAGAAAATCAAATGCAAACTTGATTGATGCTGCTGCTTTTGAATGCATGAAAGACGGTGTTGTTTTCTTGAACCTTTCGAGAGGTCACGTAGTGGATATTGAAGCATTGATCGCTAACCTTAAATCTGGTAAAGTGAAAGGGGCAGCTATTGACGTTTTCCCATACGAACCAAGCAGTAACGACGAAAAATTCACTTCTGAATTATGCGGACTTCCAAATGTTATTTTAACACCACACGTTGGAGGAAGCACAGAAGAAGCACAATTTGATATTGGTAATTTTGTTTCTAGAAAGATTATCAGCTATATCAATACAGGAAGTACTTTTGGAAGTGTGAACTTACCAGAAATTCAATTACCAGAATTCCAAAGTGCACACAGAATTATGCATATCCACGAAAACGTAAAAGGTATTTTAGCACAAATCAATACCATTTTATCAGAATTCGACAACAATATTATCGGTCAGTATTTGAAAACAAATGAAAATATGGGGTACGTAATTACCGATATTGACAATCTGCACAATACTGATTTAGAGAAAAAATTAAAAGAAATTCCAAATACAATTCGTTATAGAATTTTGTATTAAAATAAATTGAGATAAATTCACATAGGGTAGGATTTAAATCCTACCCTATGTGAATTCAATCATCATAAATCCTAACATTTTTACCCAAAATAAATCCCTTTTCACTATTGTCACATCTCAACTATTTGACTAAATTAGATAGGAAAGTAATAAAATAATGAAAGGAAAAAACAATAAAATTGATGTTCAAGGTATAAGTATAGTAGTATATAAGTCTGAATTAGAAGATTATATATCATTAACTGATATTGCGAGGTATAAAGATATTTCTAGTACAGATGATATTATTAAAAATTGGTTAAGAAATAGAAATACTATTGAACTTTTAGGTTTTTGGGAAACCATTTATAATCCAAATTTTAAACCCGTCGAATTCGACGGGTTTAGAAAACAAGCCGGTTTAAATAGTTTTGTTATGACTCCTAATAAATGGATTGAAAGCACGAATGCTATTGGAATTGTTTCTAAATCTGGTAGGTATGGAGATGTGTCATTTGTAAACTTCAAAATAAGTCACTACATTTGAATTATGTTAATTAATAGATCTGACATATTAATATTGAGAGATTTTTCAACTTCGAAAGAGCCAATTTCAGTTGATTCTATTCCACTTGTTTTTAAAAATGATTTTCAATTATTTTTTTTCGGAAAAACACTATTAAAAAAAGATGATTTAATATTCGCATATCCTCACGATATAAAATTATGGATTCAGTTTATGTTTAATAAATACAAAGCATAAAATGTTACCTATTTTTTTGTCAGAATTCAATAAAGTATTAGCTCAATTTCAAGAAAAACATCCGATAGAAAAATGGTCCATTGAGTTTAAAAATTCATTACTAAACGACTATTCATTTTTTTCAGCAAGAATAGAAGATTCTAAACTTCAATACGGTGATACTATTCGATTTTTAAATAATGAAAGCATTAGAGCTGTAAATTTGGAATCTTTAATGAATGTCTCTGAACATCAGATTGTTCTAAAAAATTTAATCGACAACCTAACTGAATTTCAACTGACAGAGGAAAAAATTAAAAACATACACTTCTCCTTGATGAGTTCTCCTACTGCTTGGGAAACTGATTTTAAACCTGAATTGGTTGGTCAATTTCGTAATTTTCCAACAATTGGTTTTAGAGAACCCTTGTATCAGAATAAAGAATATGCACCACATTATAATCTAGAAATGATTGTATCATCTTATTTAGATTTATTTAATGCAAAAATTGAGAATATTGATAACTCAAATTTTGAAACACATTTGATAACCGTAATCGTTTATTTTCATAATATTTTTTTAAACACAATTCATCCATTTGCTGATGGTAATGGTCGTGTTTGTAGAATTATAATGGGTGCTATTATGATGCAAAAAAACTGTCCTCCGATTTTTCCGCAAATTATGGATCAAGAAAAACAAATAGAATATATTTCTACAATCATAAAATGTGAAAAAGAAAAAAGTGACAAACCGCTAATCGAATATTTAGCAAAAGGAATGACTAATTATTTGTTATCAAGAATTTAAAAATTAGTTCATCTTAACATCAATTTGATATCCTCATTAAACAATAAAATGAAACTAGAAATTTTAGCAAATTCAATCGAAGGTTCACTTCATTCTGATCATACTTTACGAACACTTTATGCAACCGATGCATCGGCTTATAGAGAAATGCCGTTGGCTGTTGCCGTTCCAAAAACGAAAGATGATATTCGAAAAATCATCGATTTCGCTCGTGAAAATAAAGTGGGAATTGTACCAAGAGCTGCCGGGACTTCTTTGGCTGGTCAAGTGGTTGGAAATGGAATAATCGTTGATATTTCGCAAAATTTTACTAAAATACTCGAAGTTAATAAGGAAAACCATTTTGCTATCGTTCAGCCAGGTGTTATACGTGACGATTTAAATCACCACTTAAAACAATTTGG
>CANCEQ010000268.1 GCA_947375085.1 Flavobacteriales bacterium | reverse complement strand
TGTATTATGGAATTAGAAACTATAAATAAATGAGCTATGAGCGGAGGAAAAGAAACACCCAGACAAAAAATGGTAGGCTTGATGTACTTGGTATTGATGGCGTTATTGGCCTTGAATGTTACGAAAGAGGTTTTAAATGCTTTCGTTGCGATTGAAGAAAACGTTCAAAAAGGATCGTTGACACAGTTGGAAAGGGGAGAAGCCTCGAAAGCGGATTTAGTGGAAGCTAAAAATGATATCAGTCCCGAAAAGGTTAAAAAAGTGAAGTATTTTTTAGAAATCATCGATAAAATCGATAAAGAAACGGCTTCTCGCATCAAAGAAATTGACAATATAAAATTAGAAATCCTTAAAAAAAGCGGGGAGAAGGTTGATGTAGAAAAACTGAATGACAAGGAGACAATCGTATGGAAAAAATATTCGGATCAAGAACCGTTAAAACCATCTCGTATGAACTTAATGGCGGTGCAAGCGAAAGACCAATTTGATGTTCCAATGCACGAAATTATCGGGGAAGATTTAACCAATATCACCGGAAAAGGAAAAGATTTATGGAAGAGTTACAACAGCTACCGCAATACTATTTGTGATTTAGTGGGAACGTATTCTGCACCTGGAGGAAAGTCGTGGTTTTTTAAATCTTCGGATATAAATGCCTACGAAGACAATGCTGATTTGTCTAAAAAAGTAGATAAGATGATGGAAAAAAGCAAATTTAATGACAAAGACGATTACGAAGTATTGAAACAATTATACATAGAACTAACTAAAAATGAACGTTATAACACGGAAGAATTAAAAAACATTCATTGGATTGGAAAAACATTCGACCATTCTCCATTGGTTGCAGCGATTGCTTCATTGACTTCGCTTCAACAGGAAATATTATCTGCTCGAGCAACAGCTGTTACGCATATTAAAAACCGAGTATCTACAGGTGAATACAGCTTTAACAAAGTGGTTGGTTTAGCCTATGGTCAACCGATTGCGAATGTGGGCGATGAGGTAGAATTATCGGTGATGATGGCTGCTTTTGATTCGGATAATCAACCAACGATTACTGGTCCGGGTTCTATTTCATATCCTGGCGACGGACAAGGAAAACTAAAAGTAAGAGTTAGTGGTTCTAACGAAATGGTGTTGAACGGAACAGTTTCCATCAGAAAGAAATCGGGCGAAATGAAAACCGAAAAATGGTCGCACAAAGTGAAAATTATGAAGCCACAAGGAACAATTTCCTTACCCGGAATGAATGTGTTGTACCGTAATTATGACAATGAATTGGTAGGTGTCGCATCAGGATACGATGAAACGATTTTGACACCCATTGATAATGTGAAATTAACAAAAACAGCCAAAGGATATATTGGTTCACCGGGTTCAGGTAGAACGTGTTCTATTTCGATTTCTGGTAAAAATTCAGTAACTAAAAAGACGGTGAATTTAGGAACGCAGACTTTTCGAATTATGAATGTTCCGAAACCTTCTTTGTATTTAGGTTCTATAGAGTCAGGTCAACAAGGTGTTACACCAAATGTGATTAAAGCAATGCGAAAAGTGTTTGCAAAATATACACCTGATATTTTATTGGTATGTAATTATACGGTTAAATCGTGGACGGTGGATGTGAATGGACATTCTGAATCAGGATTTGGTGAAGTATTAAGTCCAAAAGCAGTGAGCTTATTAAATCAAGTAAAACCAGGTCATACAGTAACCATTACAGGAAGTTATGCAGGACGAGTAAGCGGTAATTTTATGCCATTTGCAGTAAAAGTTAAAT
This sequence comes from Flavobacteriales bacterium, assembly GCA_947375085.1. Next base: position 2,772 of record CANCEQ010000268.1, on the reverse strand, counting down.
AATCAATTACCTAAAATCAAGCACAGGTTGTGAAAGGAAACCGTGGGGATGAAGTGAAAACTTTGTTCCTGCGGTTTTTTGTTTATGATAATTCATCTATTATAAGACACGGTTTTTAATTTTTTCATATTCTTTTTTTCTCAACAAATAGTTTGTTTTATAATTCAAATCAAAATAGCTTTCTTCATCCTTTTTTGCTAATTCAGATTCAAACCATTGATTGTTATTTTCAAAGAATTTTAATGCTGAATCAAAATCAACATTAATTATTAATAAGTCAAAAATCATCAAAAAATTACTGTCATTTTTATTATTCAGTAATTCTTCAATTGCCGAGTAAATAGTATTGAATTTATAAAAATAAGGTAAAGCAATTTCTTGAATATTATGTTTTATACGATTTAACAATTTTTCATTATCTTTTCTTGCTAAATCGTACCAACCAGCTTCATTAAACTCATTATCCCAATTTTTTAACCCAATCGCAGGACCTCCATTAATAAAGGTGCCACCTATTTTATTATCATAGTTATAATAACTTTTCTCCCATTTTTTATATTTTGGAGAGTGTATATTGATATAAATTTCAAATTCAACGCTATCATTTCCTTGATTATATCGGTTATTAAAAAAGCTTATTTTATATTCAAAAAATTCATTACTTTTTTTAAATATCATTTGTGATTTTAAAAATTTAAAACCTTCTTTATCTAGTAAAGGTTTCAAGTAATCTTCAATTACTTTTTGAATTCTTTTTTTTGGATTTAAATCTGAATAATAGACTTTCATTTATTAAATTTTGTTTAAATACGTATTATTTTCGTCTGATTTTCTCCCCATCTCTATATCGATTATTTTTATCTTTTCCGAGATAGGTAAAGTCATCTACTACAAAAGTTTTTGGGTCTGCATCGACAACTAATTTATCATAATAATAAACACTTTTATAGTCTTTTGAATAATTATTCTCCAAAAGAGTGAAAGACTTTACATCGATGTTTGGCATTGGTTTTCCTTGATAGTAACATTGCGTTTTATCTTTTTGCCATTCCCAATCTAATATTTCAAAAGTTTTTGGGTCACATCCCACTATTACTTCTTTTCCATTATATACTTGTTTGGCATCTTTGATATAAAAGCAGTCGAGATATTGAACAGTTTTCGCATCGATTCCATTTACAAGTGTATCATTATAATATACTTTGTTATTCTTTTTTCTATAAGTGTCACAGTCTCCTAACCACCCATATTGAATTCTTTTCTTTTCCTCGGTTTTGTTTGCTTCTATCACTGAAATCATCGAAGTGGCAATATAGATTATTCCACTGATTATCAATCCTATTATTGAAATAGGAAGTATAAGACTTAAATACTTGCTTTTGAAATAAAATCTCGCATTTAATTCAGCAATAATCAGTAAATACAAAGGATATGCAAGTATTCCTAAAAACAACAAAAATGCCAACGCAAAATTTTCTGGATTATCAAAAATGAAAATGGAACTAAATAGGATAAAAGGCCAAATTAAGACAGGTAATAAGATGCTTAAATTCAAAATTTTAAATCCTAATGGAAGTTCTTTCGAAAAGAGTTTTAACTTTTTTAGCATATTATAAATTTACTACTTTGTTTGTTCTTCAATCCTCTTCGTAGTAATATGAATAATCGATACCTTTCATATACATTTCACGGTCGTTAATTTGATTGGTTAAAGCATTTTGCAATAATTGCTTTAATAACGTGCTATTCGTTGGACTTTGTATCATAGCATTCATATAATCATTTTTGGATATTTTACTCCAATCTACACATTTTTGAATGCGCTTTTTTAGGATTAAATCTAACCATACTCGAGCACTTCTGCCATTTCCTTCCATAAAAGGATGGGCAACATTCAATTCTACATATTTCTCAACGATTTCGTCAAAAGTCATTTCGGGCATTACTTCAATTTGAAGTAATGTTTCACCTAAAAAACGTGACACTGCAAATTGAAAACCTCCTTTTGAAATATTTTTTTGTCTTATTTGTCCGGCAAAATCATATAAACCACCAAATAAGTATGCGTGGATTTGTTGTAAACCTTTGGTTGACCCTACTTCAATACTGTTTATAAAAGAACTTTCAAAGAGTGCGTATGCTTTTGTTTTACTTTTTCCATCTATGCTTTCATCACTGTAAGTAAACCATTCTATAAATCGGTTTGCTTTTGTTCCTGGAAATGTTTTTCCTAAAGCAATGATACCGTTGTAGTCAAGCATATCAGACTTGTATTTTTTGCCGTCTGCTGCAGTTAATTTCAGTTGGGTAGTAATACTAACCACCTCACTTCCTTCTTTCTTTAATTTTGCTTTGAGGTATTTCCAATAATTACGTGTTTTTGTATAGTCATCTTGGTCGGTAAGGACAGAAACAATATCCAATACAGAAAACCACCATTTAGCATTTTCTTCATCCCAAACGGCGCGCACTTCGCGGTCGTCAAAAAAGCGTATCGAAATTTTGTCTTTGCTCATTCTAATTTCAAAAATAGTTAGTAGGTATTGATTTATCTAATGTTTTTATTTCTATAAATGTAAATCTTATTTTTTAAATTTCTTATTATTTATTATAAACTCAAAGCTTTATTTATTCTCTCTATTTTCTTAATTCGTTCAGGAAAATAGGTAGTGCTATTTTTATTCAAGTGTTCATAGATAATCAAGCTTTTTTCTAATATAGGTATTCTGTTTTCGGAGGTAGAATTATCTCCCAATAAATAGAGTATATCTG
>CANCEQ010000267.1 GCA_947375085.1 Flavobacteriales bacterium | reverse complement strand
GCTAACGATATTATAAGATGCATTACAGAAGATAAAAATGGAAATATTTGGTTCGGAACAAATGGTGGTGGTGTTTCTAAATTCAATGGAAAAACATTTAAAAATTACACGACTAAAAATGGACTTGCAAATAACATTGTTAGAACAATTGCCGAAGACAAAAAGGGAAATATATGGTTCGGAACTGATGGAAGTGGTGTTTCTAAATTCGATGGAAAATCATTTAAAACGTATACAACAAAAGATGGATTAGCTTTTGACATTGTTAGAAGCATCATTTTAGATAAAAAAGGGTATCTCTGGTTTGGAACATCTGGAGGTGGAGTCTCTAAATACGATGGTAAAACATTCAAAAATTACACTAAAAAGGATGGTCTTGCTGATGATGTTATTTCTTGTATTACACAGGACAAAAAAGGAAACATTTGGTTTGGAACTCAAGATGGTGGAGCATCATGCTTTAATGGGAAAACGTTCACAAATTACACTACAAAGCAAGGATTAGTAAATAACGTTGTTAGAAGTATAACAGAGGACATTACTGGTGATATTTGGTTTGGAACTCAAGGAGGCGGTTTGTCTCGATACTATGGGAAATCTTTCATAAATTTCACAACAGAACAAGGATTATCTAATAATATCATATTAAGTATAACAGAGGACAATATAGGGGATTTATGGTATGGGACTTATGGAAGTGGAGTCTTAAAATATGATGGTAAAAACTTTACAAATTACACAACTTCTCAAGGTTTAGGAGCAAACGTTGTCTATTGTTTAACGAAAGATAAAAAGGGAAATTTATGGTTTGGAACAAACGGAGGAGGTGTTTCTAAATTTGATGGAAAAAGTTTTACTAATTACACAACTACTCAAGGACTTGTTAATAATGTAATATTAAGCAGTATAGAAGATAAAAGTGGTAACCTTTGGTTTGGTTCACTTGGTGGTGGGATTTCAAAATTTGATGGATATCAATTTACAAATTACACCACAAAACAAGGACTTGCTTACGATGTGATTTTATCGATGAAAGTTGATTCCAAAGGAAATATTTGGTTTGGAACAAATGGTGGTGGTGTTTCTAAATATGATGGTAAAAACTTCACAAATTACACAACTAAACAAGGTATTGGAAATGATGTAGTTTTATGTATTACAGAAGATAAATTCGGAAATATTTGGTTTGGTACAGATGGTGGTGGTGTTTCTAGATATGATGGGGATACGTTTTTAAATTTCACAAAAACACAAGGCATACCAGACAACACAGTTACACAAGTTGTAAAAGATTCTAAAGATAATTTATTATTAGGTACTAATTTTGGAGTCGCAGTAGCAAATCAATTTAAAACAAAGACATCTTCTAATAAAATTCCAATTCAAAACAAATTAAAAAACAGTGAATTAAAAAAATACACGCCCGATTTAGAAATTTATAATTCAAGTACAGGTTATCCAATTAAAGATGTTAATGCAGGTCAAAATGCAATGTACAAGGATAAAAATGGTGTTATTTGGATAGCTACTGGTGCAGATAAAACTGCGCTAGTTCGTTTTAATTATAACGATTTAAATAAAAATAAAACTAAACCTAATATAGTTATACATAGTATTAAAATAAATAATGAAAATATTTGTTGGTACGATTTAAGTAAAAAGCACATTCAAATTGCTCAAAAACAAAAAAATGATAGTACAATTACACAACCGAATATCATTGAAGAAGTTATCTCTTTAGGAAGAGTCCTGGATGAAGATGAACGAGATACAATGCGTCGTAAATTTCAAAAAATTCAATTCGATGACATTGAAAAATTCTACTCAATTCCTATAAACCTTACCCTACCTTACAAACAAGGGAATGTAACATTTGATTTTTCTGCCGTTGAACCAGCAAAACCATATCTTGTTAATTATCAATACAAACTAGAAGGATATGATGATGTTTGGAGTCCGATTTCAAACAAAACAACGGCTTCATTTGGTAATATTTACGAAGGTTCGTACATCTTTAAATTAAGAGCTCAAAATCCTGCTGGAATATGGAGCGACCCGATAGAATATAAATTCACAGTATTACCTCCTTGGTGGAGAACTTGGTGGATGTATACAACTTATGTGCTTTTTATAATTGGTGTTATTGTTTTAATTGTTTGGATAAATGGAAGAAGATTAAGAGCAAGCGCACTAGAATTAACAATTGAAATAAGAAAAGCAACTTCTACCATTGTTGAACAAAAGAAAGTAGTTGAGGAACAAAAAGTAATCGTTGAAAAGAAAAACAGAGATATTACAGATAGTATCAACTATGCTTTGAGGATTCAACATGCATTTTTACCTAAAAAAGAAAATATCTTAAAATCATTTCCTGAAAGTTTTATTCTATTTAAACCAAAGGATATTGTCAGTGGTGATTTTTATTTCTACCACAAAAATGAAGACACCGTTTTCATTGCAGCTGCAGATTGTACAGGTCATGGTGTACCAGGAGCTTTTATGAGTATGATTGGTTCTGAAAGATTGACAGATGCTATTCAAGAAAGCAATAACCCTGCTGAAATTTTGACTTTATTAAACGTTGGAGTTAAAAATTCATTGCATCAAACGGACAATGAAGATTCAACGAGGGATGGATTAGATATTGCTTTATGTTCGGTTGACATCAAAAACAAAATCATTAACTATTCAGGAGCGAATAGACCAATTTGGATTTTAAGAAAAGGAGCAACTGAAATAGAAGAAATAAAAGCAACTAAAAATGCAATTGGTGGTTTAACGAAAGATGAACAACAATTTCAATTGCATCAAGTTCATTTAAACGAAGGTGATTCAATATACCTTACTACAGATGGTTATGGTGATTTATTCAGTGATGATGGTAAAAAACTGAAAACGAAAAAATTAAAAGAAATTTTAGTTGAAAATCAAGATAAATCAATGACTGAACAAGGTGCTTATTTAGATGATTTTGCTGAAATATGGAAAAATGGAAGCGAACAAATTGACGATATTTTAATTATTGGAATTCGATTTTAACAACTGAAATGAATTATACAATTAGTAAATTAGACCTCAATTCAATTGATGCTGCTATTAATATTTGCAACCAAGAATTAGGAAATGGTTATTTAACTGCAGAATATATTGAATCGTTGCTTCAAAATGAAAATGGCTATTTAGTTAAAGCTGAAAATTCAGAAGGAGAAATAATGGGTTTTGGATTTTGTACTATCATAACAAATCAAGAATTGGTTGCATCTCTTCATCCTTTTCAATTTAATTCACTTCCTGAAAACATTAAAACAGAACCGATTGTAGGAATTACGAATACCATCTCAATCAAAAATGAATACAAAGGATTAGGAATTGGAACTGCTATTTTTAATCAATTCATTACTTTTTTTGAGCGGAAAAATATACATTTAATCACTGCATTTGCTTGGAAAAGTAAAGAAGGATTTAATATGGAAAGTATCTTCAAAAAACACAATTTTCCAATCGTTAAAACCATTGAAAATTACTGGAAATTAGATAGTATTGAAAAAAAATATGGTTGTCCCTCTTGTGGTGATTTACCTCCTTGTTTATGTACCGCTGTTATTTTTAGTAAAACCATTTAAAGGTGAAAAAGTCACAATTTTACGATGAATATTGTATCGCTTTCGGTCACGAACCAACGGCAGACCAATCAAAATTAATTCATCTTCTAATTGATTTTATAGCTTCTCAAGAACGAAATCAATTGTTTTTGCTAAAAGGATATGCCGGAACAGGAAAAACTTCCATATTAGGAACTTTAGTAAAAGTCCTTTCTACCAATAAATTCAAAACACGACTTTTAGCACCAACCGGCAGAGCAGCAAAAGTATTGAGTTTAAAATCGAAAAAAGTCGCCTTTACCATTCACAAACAAATTTACAGAAGACAACCAACTACTGACGGAAGTGTTCATTTAGGTTTAAGTCCGAATTTATTTAAGAATACTCTTTTCATAGTGGATGAAGCCTCAATGATTGGTGATTACTCTATTCAAAAAGATGGAAATATAAGTCAACGTAATTTATTAGATGATTTAATTGAATATGTCTATTCTGGTGAAGGTTGCAAACTTATTCTGTTAGGAGATGAAGGTCAGTTACCACCTGTTGGATGTGAGCACTCACCTGCATTAAACAAACAACATCTAGAGTTCAATTACGCACGATTAAATATCATCGACTTTCAATTAACGGAAGTTTTAAGACAAACCAACAACTCCTCCATACTTGAAAATGCAACTCGCTTAAGAAGTATGGATGAAGGTGAATTCCCTCAATTCAAAATTGAAAAGCACGGCGATTTAATACGTTTGGAAGGTGGTGAATTACAAGATGTGCTAGAATCATCAATGGATGAGTTTGGAACAGAAGAAACAATTGTGATTACTCGTTCAAATAAATGGGCAAATAATTACAACAATCAAATTAGAGCTAGAATTCTTTGGTACGAAGATTTACTTTGTAACGGTGATTGCTTAATGGTCGTTAAAAATAATTACTATTGGTTAGATGAATC
>CANCEQ010000266.1 GCA_947375085.1 Flavobacteriales bacterium | reverse complement strand
CCATCGTTGTTATAATCTATCCAGGTATAAACTCCTTGTCCGTCATTTACTTTGATATAGAGGAATTCTTTTTTTAATTCTAACCCAGAACCTATTTCGTAGAAGTTATTCCATGTAAGAACTCCTTTTAAGGCTCTTAATTCATAATCAATTCTTCCTAATAAAGTATTTTCAGGTGTTTGATTTAAAAGTGTCTTATTTATTACATTTAACTCTCGGTAACTCGTAACGATATTTAACGTTTGATTTTTAAAACTGACAATTTTAATTTCCCCTCCAGCTGTTTTGGCTTTTGCCGTTGCTGTTAATCGAGAGCTATCCGATTTTTGATCAAAACGTTCACGATAAAAGAGTTTGTAATTGTTTTTCGTGGTATCTCCATTGGATATATAGAATTGATAATCATAGAATTGATAACTTTTCGTGTCCAATGACATTTGAAGTGAATTAAATGTATTTAATTCGTGATCATCTTTAAATCCTATTTTAAATGATTTTACATTTTTAGTCAATTCAATTTTATGGCGTGTGAATTGATTTTTTGTCTTTGTTTGACTACCCAAATAACTCGCGTCCCAAGTACCTGAAAACCCTTTTTGATTCCATTTACCATTACTCTTTGTTCTTAATCCTTGATAATCAGTTACGACAAGGTATTGCTGTGCTTCAATATTGATATTTCCTCTCGAAATTCGTTTGAAATTTAATCCTCCAGTTGTAGCTAATTGGTTTCCTTTGTATCCTTTGTTTCGCGTGTTCCAATCTCGATCAAATTCAACCGCCCTATATTGCTCAATCGGACTGAAATTTTTATCTAACGTTTCAACTTCAATCTTAGGTTCCAATGTCCATTTTGGAATACTGTCTTTTCCTAAGGGAATTGATCCAATTAAACGCGACCGAATCGCCATACTGGCATCATCTTTACTGTCTTTCAAAGAAAACGTATTGAGGTCATTTTTAGAATAGGCGACCTCCGATTCAAATTTTAATTGTTTATTCAATTGGTAGGAAATTCCGGAAGAAATCATTTGCTTTTTCTTCGGTGTAACGAGTAGGTGAGAAGGCATATATTGACCTTGGGGAACTCCATTTATAGGAACTACCCATTTATAGACTTTTCCTAAAGCGTTGAAATTATTAAAAACATAATTTCCTTTTCCTTCTCCAACAAATTCAAATACAGCTTTATAGAAAGCCGAGTCTTTGTTGGCTGAGTAGACTAAAATGGAATCGTATCCAAGCGAATCTACAATTTTATACATGACTTGATTATCAACATAACCACTCGAATCGATACTTGTACTTCTAGCTAATTGTAGGCTATCACCAACAGTGGAAAGTAAAAACTTTTGTTCACTTGTTAAACTTTGTTGAAGTGGTTGATTTTTAACATCTTGTTCTGTGTATCCATTGATCCAAAAATCCATTTTTTTAGTATGGTAGGTTGTTGAAGATTGAAAAAGAGAACGGGCATAATTTTGATCCGAATATTGAAATTCGACGACAATTCTAGAATCTTTGGTTATTTGGTTTCGAGAAGTAAAAGTTACTTCAGCTGAATTGTAGTTAACGGTATAATCAAACTCTTGTCCTCTGACTAATAACTTTCCATCAATGTACACATTTTCAGTTCCTGCTAATACAATGATAAAAGGCTCATTATCATTCCCTTTCAATCTATACGGACCTTGATTTCCTTCGATTCCCGGAATAATCTGACGTGCAAATTTCCCTTTCGAAAAAGCTCCACTCACCTGAGTTTTCCAGACGTGATTTGAGTCAACACCCCACGTTCTTTCAACGGTTAATCCTTGCGCTCTTTTACGGTATGTCATAAAATAGCCATCCGGTTTTTTCAACCAAAAATCTCCTGCGATTAATTTGAATTTATCGTTGTAAACTTGAATGAATATTTGATCAAATTCTTGTAGTTTGTTTGTGTTTCCATCCGCTTGAATGGGAATATTGTTGTCCGATACCGAAGCTAATAATTTTAAATTGGGGGTTAAGTCTCCTGATAATTCAAGGTTTAAGGATGAATTAACGGCCAAATTTTGATTATTTCCAAAGGCAATTCCACGAGAAATACTACCTGCTTTGTTGATTCCAGACCCTCCAAAAATATCTTGTTGATTATCCGCAGTTGTTATTAAGAATTTCTCTCGATCTCCTTTTTGCTGATTATAAATCAATGTTGAATCTCTCGTTCCATAGACTTTACTCAAATTTATGGGTAATACTCGGTAATTGATTTTTATTGAGTCCGAACATTGGTTGAAAATCAATAATTTACTGTGTGCATAATCAAGGTCGTAATCGTTTCGACTTAATTGAGTTTTACCACAAAATAGTTGAAATGAATTCGGATAAATAGTTAAGCTATCTAATAAAATTGTGTCAGAAGTGTTTGCAATTGTTCGGGTGCGAAAATTCGTTTCCTGTGAAAAAACAGCAAAAGAGAAGAATACAACCAGTATGCAAAGGCAATTACGCAACCACTTTAACATTCATACAAATATACAACGTATATAATTGAAAAATAGTACCTGATTCACTCAAACACCCAATAGGTTTTTTCATCTCCCATTTTTTTGATTTTTGAAAGGAGTTCTTTGGGAGTATAGTTGGTGATGGCTTTGAATTGTTTGTTAAAATCAGCTTGATCGTAATAGTGATTATAAAGAGAAATTTCAGTAAGTGAGCTGAATTGTTTTTGAGATTGAGTAAAATTGAGTGTATTTCGAAACTTTACCATTTTTTTATATGCCTCGATGGAACATCCAAAATGTTTCTTAAACTGACGAAGCAGTGTTTTAGGATGAATAGCATATTTTTCAGATAATTCGTCCACCTTTATTGTTCCATTGCTATCAATAATATCGTTTAAACAATGTACTAATTCAGGATGCTTAAATTCAACGTATTTTGTTTCGAAAAATTGATCTAATAGATCTCTTTTTTCCTCTAACGTTTCTTTTTTATAGACTTCTAAAAGTGTTTCATTAAATTGATGATCGTAGTAGTTAAATCGATGCATTTCTTCATCGTAAATAGTAGAAAGGGCATCGTTTACAAAATAATTCAATCCAGCGGGATGAAAACAAATTCCAATTTTGTTAAATACTCCATTTAATGTCACTTTTATATTTCGACTATAATTCATTGTATACAAGATTGTTAAATCATCTTCTTCACAAGGTGTTACAATTGAATTTGAATTAAAATGGATACTAGATTTTTTATAAACTGTTAATCCATGAATGAAATTTGGAAAAAAAACAAATGACTTTTGGAAATTCGAATCGAACGATTGATGAAAATAATAATAAGAAATATGTTTTCGAATTAGTTCACTTTTGGGTTGTATCGTTAAAAAGGAATCAGTATTGGTCATTGATTTTCATTATAGCTATTGTATTCCAAAGATAATTATACATTGAAATTATAAGGTTTAATTTTAAGAAAATTTAATGATTTAAGCACTGTCATTTTTTTAACTGTAACCAATCACCACATTCTGAGTTATATAATCTCAGTAACTAAACAAATCAATAAAATGTCCAAATAATACAATTTTATAAAATCAATTACGAGTTCATTTGTAAACAGTTTTTATATTTGTCACAATAACTACTTAATTTATGAGAATTTTAATTCTATTCACCTTTCTAAGTCAAATCATTTTTTCACAAAATAATGATTCTTTAACACCCATTTTTCCTGTTGCGAAAAAGGTGCCTTATTATTTTGTTACGCATGGCGATTCGGTTGCTCAGCCTTACAATTGGATGAGAGAAAAAAACACTCCAGACATTATCAATTATTTGTCTGAAGAGAATACGTATGCAGATGTTCAAATGAAATCATCAGCGATTTTACAAAAAAAGATTTTTGAGGAAATGCGCGGTATGATGAAAGAAAATCATTCTTCACGTCCAAATAAAAAAGACAATTATTTCTATTATTCTAGAAACGAAGAGGGGAAAGAACATGCTATTCAATGTCGTAAAAAGGATAGTTTAACTGCCAAGGAAGAAATTGTTCTCGATCCAAATAAACAGGCCGAAGAATTTGGATATTTTCAACTAGCAGGATTCGATTTATCTGATGATCATACCTTATTAGCTTATTCAATTAATACAGAAGGAGGAGATTTTGGAACTTTGTGTGTAAAGAATATTGCCAAAGACAGTGTATTCAAAGACCGAATAAATCAAGTTGGAAGTTTTATTTTATTAAAGGATAATCTAACTATCTATTACCTAAAAAAAGATCCAAAAACCAAATTAGGAAATCAGTTGTTTAAACACATTATAGGGACCGATACATTGTCAGATCAATTAATTTTTGAGAGAACAGAAGGAAGTGGATACTTAAATATTGGCTTATCTGAAAGTAAACGATTCTTATTTATCTCTACTTCTTTTATGGGGTGGACAGGTGATATTTATGCGATTGATTTAGAATCAAATGAAAAAACATTAGTCAAAATTATTACGGGAGAAAAAGGAGTTACTTCTGGTTTAAGTCATTCGAAAGGAGATTATTTTCAATTATTTACGAATAAGAATGC
>CANCEQ010000265.1 GCA_947375085.1 Flavobacteriales bacterium | reverse complement strand
GCACCTTGAATGGCATCTACCAAACCAGCTCTACGAACATCTCTCGCTACAATTTTTGAAGCTACAGAAATATCATTTAATAAACGTGTTAATTCTCCAGTAGCACCATCAAATTCGTGCTCACGTTTCATTATAAATTCGCCTAGTGTTGTAAGTTTTGACATAAGATCTATTTTTTACACAAATATAAGGTGGATTTTTGAGTTTTGATGTTTGAATTTTAGGATTATGAAGATATAATTAAGTTTTAACACAGAGTTTTTCAGAGTTCGGCACAGAGTATCACTGATTTTTGTAGGATGAAGCATTTAAAAACTTTGTGAAACACTGTGAAAACACCTTTAAAAACTCTGTGTTAAAAAACCATACATAAAACCTCAAAAATTACTAATTTCACCCCCTATGAAATACAGAATATTAACGAAAGAAGAAATGCAAATCTTTGACGAAGATTTTAAACATTTCATGATTACAAATGGTGTTACCAATGAAGAATGGATAGAAATGAATATTTCTGATATTCCAAAAGCGACAGCCCTTGTGGAATTGTTTTCTGATACCGTTCTTCAAAAAGTGTATGAAAAACTTCAATTTATCGAATTTAGAAGCGAAGATGCGTGTATGATTTTCCATTGTAAAAAAGAAAATATGGAATTGATCTCTTTGAATAAAAAATCAGGAAGTTCAAATTTATCTACTCCCGAATCGATTCACGAAGCACTTTCAAAAAATCCGGATGAATTATCCATTTTCAAAACGGAAAAGGCATACAATGAGTCAAGAGAAATAGAAATGCACCAACTTTTCGAAAAAGGGTGTTTTGTATCTTCTCAAGAATTTTGGGATGCTTTAAACATTTTAATCAAATAATCATTTTAATTAAACTAATTTAGAAAGATGAAAAAAATACTTTTTACAATAGCATCGTCAGTTGTTTTAACAATGACTTCAACTGCTCAATTACAAACACCAAAAGCTAGTCCAGTAGCGAAATTTGAACAACGCGTTGGATTAACGGATATTAAAGTTGAATACTCTCGTCCAAGTAAAAACGAACGAGTTGTTTTCGGAAACGTTGTTCCTTTTGATGAAATTTGGAGAACAGGAGCAAATGAAAATACAAAATTCACCACTTCTGACTTTTTAGTATTCGGAACTGATACATTAAAAGCAGGAACTTATGCTATTTACACAAAACCAAGTAAAGAAAGTTGGGAAATTTTCTTTTACACAGAAACTACAAACTGGGGAAATCCTGAAAAATGGGATGACACAAAAGTTGCCTTGAGAACTAAAGCGAAAGTAACTAACTTAACTAATGAAGTAGAGACATTCTCAATTTCATTGGAAAATTTAGAAACAACTTCTGCTTCTTTAAATTTTACGTGGGACAAAACAGTTGCATCAGTGAACTTTAAAATTCCTACAGATGTTAAAGTAATGTCAAATATTCAAAAAACGATGGCTGGACCTTCAGCTAGCGATTATTACGATGCTGGTAATTATTATTATGCTGAGAAAAAAGATTTGAAACAAGCGCTAATTTGGGTTTCAAAAGCGATTGAATTAAGAGGTGAATCTGCTTTTTGGATGGTTAGAACAAAAGCGTTAATTCAAGCTGAATTGGGAGACAAAAAAGGAGCTATTGAAACAGCAAAATTATCTATGGCTGCAGCAGAAAAAGACGGTGACAAACATTATGTAAATTTAAACAAAGCTTCTATTGAGGAGTGGAGTAAGAAATAATTAGAGCAAAAAACGCCTCCTCTCCCGAAAACTTTCGGGACCTTCCAAAGGGGGAAGATGAAAGATATGTCAGAATTAGAAAGAGAGTTGAAAAATCGCTTTGGTGAAAACAGAGTGAATGAATTTAAAGTGGACGAAGGTCAAATGCCTTTATTGACAATAAATTTAGAATTAAACAGTCCGATTACCGTTTTAATAACAAACGGATTAAGTGATTATTGCATGCCTGTTCCTGAAAAAGAAATCGGAAAAGAATACAATGAACTCTATTTCTGTCTACCAAGTTATTGGGATTTAAACGACAAAGAAAATCCGAACATGAATTGGGTATTGGATTGGATTCAACGCATGTCAAAATATGTTATTGAGAAAAATTCGTGGTTTGGTAAAGGTCACACAATACCTTGCGGAAAACCGTTTAAAGCACTTTCAGCTACAATGAGAGCTAATCATTTCTTTTTGAATGAACCAATGCTTTTAAAGGAAGAATTAGCACCTTTAACAATCGGAGAAAAAACCATTCGCTTTTTAGGAATTATCCCAATATTTGAGGATGAAATGGATTTCAAATCAGGAAAAGGAACCTTTAAATTGATTCGTAAATTAGAAGGTCACGGTGTGACAGAAAAATTAGATGATTTTAGAGGGACGGTATTGAGAAGTAAGTGGAGACTGAGAAGGTGATGGTGAATTTTGAATGTTAAATTTTTGATGTTGGATCAATTAAACATCCAAAAATCAAATTTTCACAATCATTTTGATTTAATTTAATTTAAATCAATAAGTTACGAATTGTTCCGCAACTTAATAATACTTTTCTTTTTGATTACTGTTAAATTTTTGATGTTGGATTAATTAAACATCCAACATCAAAAATTCATAATTATTAAAGAAGTCCTTTTGCAATCAATAATTTACCGATTTGAACCGCATTAGTCGCAGCACCTTTTCTTAAATTATCTGCAACAATCCACATATTCAATGTATTCGGTTGTGATTCATCACGACGAATTCTTCCAACAAAAACATCATCTTTTCCTTCTGCATATTTTGCCATAGGATATGAATTAGTTGTTGGATCGTCTTTTAACGTAATTCCTTCTGAATCGTGAAGTAATTTGCGAACGTCAGCTAAATCGAAATCATTTTCAAATTCAACATTAACAGCTTCCGAATGACCTCCAACAACTGGTACACGAACAGCAGTAGCCGTAACAGAAATTGTAGAGTCTAAAATCTTTTTCGTTTCATTCGTTAATTTCATTTCCTCTTTTGTGTAGCCATTATCTTCGAAACTATCACAATGTGGAATACAATTTTTATCGATTGGATAAGCATAAGCCATATCTCCTTGAATATTAGCACGTTCATTTTCCATTTGTTGAACCGCTTTCACACCAGTACCTGTAATAGATTGATAAGTAGAAACAACTACACGTTTTACTTTATACGCTTTATGTAGTGGCGCTAATGCTAACAACAATTGAACAGTACTACAATTTGGATTAGCAATTATTTTATCTTCAGCAGTCAATAAATGACCGTTAATTTCTGGTATAATTAATTTTTTCGTTGGATCCATTCTCCAAGCGGAAGAATTATCGATTACTGTTGTACCAACTTCTGCAAATTTAGGAGCCCAAGCCAATGAAGTTTCACCTCCTGCAGAAAAGATAGCTACATCTGGTTTCATTGCAACAGCCGTTTCAAGATTAACAACTGGAAAAGATAAACCTCCAAATTCAATTTGCAAACCAACAGACTTTTCAGAAGCAACTGGAATCAATTCCGTAATAGGAAAATTTTGTTCACGTAAAACTTTTAATAGGACATTTCCAACCATCCCTGTAGCACCAACAACAGCAACTCTCATATTCAATATAATTTATTTGAGACGAAATTAATAAAATAAAATCAGAATAAAGGTGTGAAAACAGAAACGCTGCAACTTATTAAAAAACCAACAATCAGTTCCAATTAATCGCTTCTTTTCCTTTTAATGTTTCATTGAAAAAATTGTGAAGGCGTTCTAATTTGTTTTGCGCTAACAAATCACCATTTTTTGCTTCTTCTTTATACTTGTAATATAAGTCCAAGGAGTGACCAAATAAATGTTGATCCAATTGACTTTTAATTTCTCTGATTTTTGAATTTACTTCAATTAAAAAGTGTTCGATTTCGCCTAATTCTTTTAATTCAGCAGGCTTGATCGCATCTTTATTTATGAGCTTAGAATAGCGCGGAAGCAATTCATTTAAAATACCTAAAACTTGTTCAAGTTCTTGATTAAGAGCATTTTTACTTTGATTAAAATCCATGGCTATTGTTTTAAATTACGTATGCAATGTACACAAATATTCAGTATTACAAAATAATATTTAAGAAAATTAACGTTTGTTTAAGTAATTAGTAAAAACGATGCTTATTTTTGCTCAAATGGCAGGTATTTATATTCATATTCCTTTTTGTAAGCAGAAATGTTCGTATTGTGATTTTCATTTTAGCACCACATTTCAATTATATCGACAGGAAATGATTCACTCCATCGTGAAGGAAATTGAAATCAGAAAAGATTACCTAGTTGATCAGCAAATTGAAACCATTTACTTCGGAGGAGGAACGCCAAGTTTACTCACAAACGAAGAGTTAACTCTTATTTTTAGAAAAATTGAATCTATATTCAGTATTTCAGATTCTCCAGAAATTACATTAGAAGCAAATCCAGATGATATTTCCATAGAATCATTAGACCGATGGAAATCTGTTGGAATTAATCGATTAAGTATTGGACTTCAATCTTTCAGAGAAGAAGATTTAAAATGGATGAATCGCGC
>CANCEQ010000264.1 GCA_947375085.1 Flavobacteriales bacterium | reverse complement strand
GTTGGTTACGATACAATTAGAAAAGAGAAAAAACCAATGATTATGTGGGCTTATCCTCAAGAATTTAAGGATAAAAACAGTGCAGGTCAAAATACTCAAAATCCAAATGAATTTACTTTCCCTTATTATGGTTCGCCAGTTTATTGGGTGACAAGAGGGTATGTTGTTTTAGATGATGCTGCTTTCCCAATTTTAGGGGAAGGAAAAACAGAACCAAATGATAGTTTTATTCCTCAATTAGTTGCAAACGCAAAAGCGGCTATAGATGCTGTAGATTCTTTAGGTTTTATTGATCGAACTAAAGTTGCTGTAGGTGGACATTCATACGGTGCTTTTATGACTGCTAACTTATTGACACATTCTAAATTGTTTGCATGTGGAGTCGCTAGAAGTGGTGCGTATAATAGAACGTTAACACCTTTCGGATTCCAAAGCGAGGAGAGAAGTTACTGGGATGTTCCTGAAGTTTATAACACAATGTCAGCCTTCATGACGGCGGATAAAATGAAAACTCCTTTATTATTGATTCATGGTGAAGCAGATAATAATCCTGGAACTTTTACTTTACAGAGTGAGCGTTATTTCAATGCTTTAAAAGGGTTAGGTAATCCAGCTAGATTGGTTTTATTGCCTAAGGAAAGTCATGGTTATGCTGCGAAGGAAAGTATTTTACATGTTCTTTGGGAGCAAGATCAATGGTTTGAAAAATATTTGAAATAATACATTCAAAACATAAAAAAAAGAGGATGTCCGAAAAGTCGAGACATCCTCTTTCAATTTATAGAAGATGGATTAAAAATTGTCAAAACGAGAATAACGAAGTGTTGGCACTTTTAAGACAGCTTCTTTTTTTGTTTACTTATCTTCCTTTTTCGGTTCCATTGGACCTCTCATGTGGATAATCAAACCATTTAAAAAATTTCTCAAAAGTTGATCACCACATTCTTTGTATTTCGGATGATCTTCATTTCTGAATAAAGCACCTAATTCACTTATTGTTACTTTGAAATCTACAAGCTGAAGAATTTCAACTATTTCGTCGTTTCTTAAATGTAAGGCAACTCTTAATTTTTTAAGGATATCGTTATTTGTCATGAATTGTTATTTTTTGTAAAAGTACGATTTCTAACGATAGGAATTGTTTAGTCGATGCAAATTCCAATTACTAATACATCATCGACTTGTTCGTTTTCACCTTTCCAATTTTCAAATTCATTTTGAATTTCAGTTCGTTGATTTATAACTGTTTCATTCTGAATACGATTAAAAGTGTCTTTGAATTTTCCGTATTTGTATTTTTTGTTATTTTCTCCACCGAATTGGTCTGCAAATCCATCTGTAAATAAATAAATCTTATCTCCTTTTTTTAGTTGGTAAGACTTGGTTTCGAAAAACTGTAATTCTTCATGAATGAAAGTTCCAACTGGAAATTTATCAGCCTTAATCGTATTGAATTGATTATCTTGAAAGATATAAATTGGATTGAAAGCACCTGCAAACAAGAGTTCTTTCGTTTTTTTGTTGATGGAAATTAAAGAAACATCCATTCCGTCTTTTACAGTTGAATTGTTAAATGTTTGATGTAAACTATCAGTCAACCAACCATTTACAGCGTCTAAAATTTTAGCAGGATCATAAATGTGTTTTTCAAGTACGGCTTTGTTTAGAAGATTGTAATTTACAATAGAAATCAAAGCGCCAGGCACACCGTGACCTGTACAATCAGCTGCTGCTACAAATATAAAATCCTCGGTTTCTTCAATCCAGTAAAAATCGCCACTTAAAATATCTTTTGGTACATAATAAACAAAAGAATTCGGAAGAATAGAGAACCATCGAGCTTCAGGGGGAAGAATCGCTTGTTGAATCCGTTCTGCATAGCGAATACTGTCTTTTATGTCTTTGTGCTGTATTTCAACCAAACGGTTTTTATTCTCAACATCTTGTTTTTGCAATTTAATCAGTCTATTTAATTTCTTCGTTTTTAAGTAGTTGTAGATGAAAAAGATAAAAGCTAATCCAATTAAAATTAAGAAGATATATAATTTTTGATTTTTTAGTTCTGATTCAGTATTCTTGATTTTTTCAAGAGCGATTTTATTGTTTTGTTTGGAAATAATGTTTTCTTTTTCAGTTAATACCAATTTGTTTTGAATTGATGATACTCTATTCAATTTTTCTGAATTCAAAATTTCTTTCTCAACCTTGATGAATTCTTTCTGTAAATTATAAGCGATATTAAATTTTCCAGATGCTTCATTTATTTGAATTAATTCCAATAATGCTTCACTTTTTTCAAATATTAGATTGTGTTCTATTGAAATATCATAGCTAAGTTGTGCATATTTTTCTGCAATTGGGTATTTTTTTTCTGCACGGTATGTTTCAGCCAATAATTTTAAAATAGTGGCTTTACTATCAATCATTTTGTTTATTGTAGCTACTTTTTCCGCTTTTTCGTAAAAAGAAATAGCTTGTTTTAAATCATTGGTTTTTAAAAAGTAACTTCCTTTATTTTGATAGTAATAATAGAAATCTGTTTTCTTTAAATAAGGTACTAATGAGTCAAGTTCAGAAAGGTAATAATCTGCCTTTGACAGTTGGTTTTGGTCAATGAATTCATTTGAAAGGTTTGTTAATCGATGTATTTGACTTCTAAAATCGTTGTTTCGTTTACTTAATTGATACGCTTTCAGCAAATAATAAATGGATGAACTAGTTTTTCCAAGACGTTTTAATAATATACTTTTTAGATTATATGCCTGCCCTAAATTTTTAAAATCATTCTTTGATTTACAAATGGTTATAGCTTTAACTATTTCTTTTTCAGCATTTACATAATCAGTGAAAGTGATAAAATACCTTGCTTTGAATATAGCAACATTCGCGTAAAACCGTTTATCGTTTAATTTTTCTGCTTGATTACAATAATTGATATAGGCTTTGTAATCAGTACCATAAATAGCATCTGCTTTTTTAAGAAGTAATTCCGTTTTCGACTGACCTAATACATTTGTAGAAAGCAGTGTAAGAATTAAAAATAAAAAAGAAACAATTTTAATGCTTTTCAATAAATCACGATTTGATATAAATGTAATAAATTAAAACTTATTGATTTTCTATTTTTAGAATTAAATCGCGTAATTCATTTAAAATTAAGGCAGTCGCGCCCCAGATTTGTTTTTGAGATAAATTAAAACAAGGAATGTTTTTTTGTACTATTCCATTTGGGAATTTGATTTCCATGGATGAAAAAGATCGTTCATCTACAAGGTTTTCAATACTAATAGTGAAAATTTCAGCAACTTCTCGTTCGTCGGGAGTTAAATCAGGAATCGTTTCATGAAAATAAATAAACGGTTTTACTTTAAAACCACTTACAGGAATGAAAACTTCTGTTAATTCGCCAATTAATAAATTTTCAGTCAATTGAATTCCTACTTCTTCAAAAGCTTCTCTCCTTGCAGTATGTTCTAAATGAACATCTTCTAGATCTTTTTTTCCACCCGGAAAAGCTACTTGTCCACTGTGAGTGCCTTCATAAATTGGACGTTGTATTAAAATACAATGTAAACTATCTTCTTTAGGGAAAAGTATAATTGCTACGGCACTTTCACGAACATTAGTAGCTTCTTGTAAAGCAAGACTAGATAAAGGTCTCTTCAAAGGAGACATTCTTAGATGAGAAGTCTCCCCGGGAAGTCCTTTTTGAATAGTTAATTTTAAATTTTCAATGAAATGATTATTCATTACATTTCGCTATGAAAACATCGTTTCTATTTTTTCCCCAATATGGTTTTAATACACTTGTTGTATCTTGAGTTAAAAATAAACCGTTTGCTTTTTCTAGGTATTCCATTGCATTTTTAGCACCTCCGCCAAACATTTTAGGTGTAAAGAAAACAGCAACTCCTTTCAAATGATAAATTCTAGGATTGTTTGGGTTAATTGCTTTTGCAGAATTGATATTTGCGTCGAAGATTTCACCGTATTTTTTCCATCTTTCTCCACCATTTACAACTAATCTAGCGTTTGCTAACAGCGCACCTAATACATATGTTTCATCGTTTTCAGGTTTTAACTTTTTAGCAATTTCATAGTATTTATCACCTTGATCTAAAAACAAATCTTTTCGTTTAGCATCTTTTTCAACATATGAAATCATTGCTTTTGCATAAGCAGAATAATAATTAGTTGCATATTCTTCAGGCCATTTATTTGTTAGAATGTCAAAATTTGCAGCAGCTTTCATCATACTTCCCATCGTTTTAGAAGTGTCCATTTGTTGAACTGCAGCTGTTAAACTTTCTTCCAATGTTTGCGCTTTGAAAGTCCCAATTGAAAGTGAAATAAAAATTGCTGAAAGGATTGTTTTAAATGTAGTTTTCATCTTTTTGATTTTAAAATAAAATTATAATTCGTCTTGTTTAAATTTAGTAAATGATAAATTCATACCAATAAATACTGAACGATAGAGTGGAGGAGTGATTGGATACATTTGAGTTCCATCCGCCGAATATCTATATCCAAGTATATTTTTAGTATTTAAAATGTTATCAAAGCTAAAATAAAAAACTGCAAAAAC
>CANCEQ010000263.1 GCA_947375085.1 Flavobacteriales bacterium | reverse complement strand
GAAAAAGATATTGTTACAGAGGTTGAATATGCGAATATCAAAGAGAAAGTCAAAAAAGATGAAGTTCTTTTAAAATTAATTTCTTCACCTCGAAATATGGGTTTATCTGATTTCGAAGATGGATTGGAAAGAAGAATTTTTAATGGCTTTTGGGAACGTTATGAAATGGGATTCAATTTGTTTAATTTGAGTCACGAGTCGATTATCAATTGTGAAGTAAATGAAACGAACGATTACGACGACTTAAATCGTATTATTGAGCGTCACGGTTCTGTTTCTGAAATCGATAGCAATGTGTTTTTCATTAATGATTATACCGGACATTACAGTTACATCATTCGCCAACCTATATTCACAGCAGATTCTTTGGAAGGAATGTTAATGGTTTCTATGAAATCAAAGAAAATTCCGGAAGAAATCGGATTCCCTCGTTTATTGATTTCTACCAAAGCAAAAGTGTTTGAGCCACTTCAAAATTATTCGATTGCGAAGTATTATAAGTCACACCTTGTAACGAAATACGGTAAATTCAATTATCCTTCTTCCGATTTGGCTTTAAATAACTGGAAAGACTTAAAAACAGGTTATTACGATAGTGATGGCTATAATCATTATGTACTGAAAAAATCGTCAAATGACATTGTAGTACTTTCTACTAAAAACTTTACATTCATAGAGTTAATTACATCATTCTCGTATTTGTTCAGTTTTTACGGTTTATTATTATTACCGTTTTTCGTTCGAATTGATTCAAAATCTATTTTCCCTACGAGTTTTACATTAGCTCTTAAAATTCAATTGGTTTTAATCAGTTTGGTTTTCCTTTCGCTGTTGGCATTTGGATGGGGAAGTGGTGTTTTCGTAAGTAATCAATACAACGAGTATACAAATGATTTAATTCGTGAAAAATTAATTTCTGTAAAATCTGAATTAAGAGATAAATTAGGTAAAGAGAAAGAGTTAAGTCTACAGGAAGAAGGAAACTATATGGAAACACTTCTTCAGAAATTTGCAAAAACTTTCGTTACAGATATCAACTTATACGACCAAAAAGGATTCTTATTAGCAGCTTCACGACCAAAAGTTTTCAATATCGGATTGATTAGTGAACAGATGAATCCAAAAGCTTTTTTCCAAATGGACATTAAGGATAAAAGCGAATTTATTCACCAAGAAGACATTGGAAATTTAAGTTATTCTTCCGCTTATACGCCTTTCTACAGTAATGATGGTAAGCTTTTAGGTTATTTAAACTTGCAACATTTTGGGCAACAGAAAGATTTTGAGAATCAAATTCAACAATTTTTGGTCGCTATTATCAATGTCTTTATGTTATTGTTGGCGATTTCAATTATTGTCGCAGTATTTGTATCTAGCTGGGTAACAGCACCATTGAGAATTATACAAGAAAGTTTCTCAAAAGTTCGATTTGGAAAACACAATCAACAAATTTTATACGATAAAGAAGATGAAATTGGAGCGTTGGTGAAAGACTACAATCAGAAATTAGAAGAGTTAGAATATACAGCTCAACAATTAGCACAAAGCGAACGTGAATCGGCATGGAGAGAAATGGCAAAACAAGTCGCTCACGAGATTAAAAACCCGTTGACACCGATGAAATTAAGTGTCCAACAATTGCAACGTGTTTATGACCCTAACGACCCTAATTCGGGATTAAAACTTCAAAAGGTTACGAACTCAATTATTGAACAAATTGACGCATTAGCTAAAATCGCAAACGAGTTCTCAAGTTTCGCAAAATTGCCTCGTCCAAACGAAATGGAAATTGATTTACTACCCTTATTGGAAAATGTAGTGGTGGTTTTCAAAGAGTCGGACACGTTCCAAATTTCAATTGAAACAGAATTAAATAACTGCCTAGTAATGGCAGATAAAGATTTAATGCTTCGTGTATTTAACAACTTGATTAAGAATGCAATTCAAGCAATTCCAGAAGAAAGAAAAGGAGAAATTGTCATTTCAATCGAGATAGAAGAAAACAATTTTATTTTTAAATTCAAAGACAACGGAGTAGGAATATCAGGAGATAAACATTCCAAAATATTTGTTCCTTATTTCACCACAAAAAGCACCGGAACAGGATTAGGATTGGCAATGGTAAAACAAATCATCGAAAACCACAGAGGAACGATTGGTTTTGAATCGGAAGAAGGAGTTGGTACAGAGTTTTGGTTTAGTATTCCGAGGATAGTTTAATTAATAATCAACCTTGAAAGCAATCTAACTTACTTTCAAGGTCAATTAATTCCTACTACAAACCACTTAAAGCTTGTTCAATATCAGCAATAATATCGTTGTAATTTTCAACTCCAACTGATAATCTTACCAATTTTTCAGAGATGTGCATTACTTTTTTATCTTCCATTGGAACGTCAGCGTGCGTCATTGTTTGAGGGTGTTCTGCTAAACTTTCTGTTCCTCCTAAACTAACTGCTAACTTGATTAGTTTTAATGAATCTAAGAATTGGAAAGCTTCTTTTTCTCCACCTTTCACATCAAATGCAATCATTGCACCGGCAGCTGAATATTGTTTTTTGTAAATTGCTTTTTCTCTTTCGTCAGTTCCTTCATTGATGAAACCTAAATAATATACTTTTTCAACTTTTGGATGATTTCTTAAGTATTTCGCCACAAACTCAGCATTTCTTGCTTGTTCGTCCATTCTTACTTTTAACGTTTCTAAACTTCTCATTAACAACCAACCTGTCCACGGACCTGCCATATTTCCTAAGAATGTTCGTAAACCTTTTACTCGTGCCATTAATGCTTTTGAACCTAAACAAGCTCCAGCAATAACATCTGAGTGACCACCAATGTATTTTGTTGCAGAATAAAGGACTAAGTCAGCTCCGTGTTTCAATGGATGTTGCCAAATTGGTCCCATATACGTATTGTCAACTGATAGAACAACTGGCTTTTCTTCTGTTGCAAAATGATTTTTAATTTCTGCACACATTTCGATATCAATCAAAGCATTCGTAGGATTAGCAGGTGTTTCAATGTGAATCATTGTCAAACGGTCTGCTTTTCCAGTTGCTTCAATACGTGCAATAATTTGTTCTTTCGAATCAGTAGCATGAAAACCTACCGCTTCGATTTGTAATTTCTTTAAAAAATGGTTGATGAAATGATCAGTACCTCCATAAACAGGACGAGAATACAATAACAAATCTCCTGGCGCCATAAATTCCATTAATGCAGTTGAAATAGCAGACATTCCACTTTCGAAAACGGCACAATCTTCAGCACCATCCCATAAGCACAAACGATTTTCTAAAATTTCTAAATCAGGATTGTTTAATCGACTATAAATCAACCCTAATTCTTCACCTTTGTCTTTTTCTCTTAAACCATAGGCTAATTCAAAAAAACGTTTTCCTTCCATTGCTGAATTGAAAACAAAAGTAGAAGTTTGGAAAATAGGGCATTTCAAAGCACCTTCTGATAAAGATGGTTTATAACCATACGTCATCATTAAACTTTCTGGTTGCATTTTAGAGTAATCCATAGAATTTTGTTCTTATTAATTTATTCAAAATTACATTCAATTCTATATATGTTTTAATATATAGATTATTTTGCTTTATAAATAGAATTAAATAGAATTTTAACACTGAAATTATATTATTTTTACTGTTGAAAAAGAAAAACATTCTATGACAGTTCAACTTGATGCAATCGATTTACAGATTTTAGATTTATTAACCAAAAACGGTAAGTTAGGAAACAAGGAAATTGCTGCGGCAATCGGACTTTCAACAACACCCACTTTTGAACGAATCAAGCGACTTGAACGAAAAGGAATTATAAAAGGGTATACCGCTATTTTAGATAAAAAGAAAATTGGGAAAGGTTTAAAAGTGTTTTGTCAAGTGTCATTAAAGTCGCACAATGCCGAAATCATTGATGGTTTTGAAGCAGAAATAATTCATTTATCTGAAGTCAGCGCCTGTTATCATATCGCAGGAGATTTTGACTATTCTTTGTTTATTGAAGTTGCAGATATGGATGAATACCAACATTTTTTAAAACAAAAATTAGCCAATATTCCAAATATAGCAAACGTACAAACGGCTTTTGTGATGAGTACGTTGAAGGGGTGATGTTTTTTTAAATTATAACATTATCTTTGCACCGATCCAAAACAGGAGATAAACTTTTACGAAGATGGACAAAAATCAAGAATTGATAAATCGCCGTGAGGCTTCCAAATTAGGAGGTGGTCAGGCTCGTATTGATAAACAACATTCTCAAGGGAAATTAAATGCTAGAGAAAGAATTACTTTGTTATTAGACGAAGGTTCTTTCAATGAAATCGGAATGTTTGTAGAACACCGTTCTACTTATTTCGGTTTAGAAAAAACGAAATTTCCAGGGGATGGTGTTGTGACAGGTTACGGAACAATTCACGGTCGTCCGGTATATGTTTTCTCTCAAGATTTTACTGTTTTAGGTGGTTCACTTTCTGAAACACATGCTCAAAAAATCTGTACGGTAATGGATTTAGCGATGAAAAATGGCGCTCCAATTATCGGTTTAAATGATTCAGGTGGTGCACGTATTCAAGAAGG
>CANCEQ010000262.1 GCA_947375085.1 Flavobacteriales bacterium | reverse complement strand
TATATTCAAAATCAAGAGGTTGAAGAGACATTTAATGAATACTACGATAGAAAAGGAAATAAATTTTTCTATGATTTATTAAAACCATTAGCAGACACAACTACTTTACAACCATCTGATTATATCGATTGGGGACATGAAGAGCAATTCAATATTGCAATTGGAGTAGGAGAGTGTGCTGGAGTTTTAATCGATTTAGTAGCTACATTGATTTTTGATGCAGAAGAAAAAATTGATGCTGCATTCACATCTTTAGCTGAAAACCGATTTGCTGATGCGATTTACCATACCTATTCAGCAGGTATCCATACAGCAAAAGCATTGTTGTTAGACCAAAAAGTTCATTGTAATACACAGTCAGGAATTATTGCGGATTTTGATAAACATTTAGAAGAAAAATTCAGTTCATTCGATATACCAAATTTTGCAGATTTCATTTTGCAGATTAACAAATATGAACCATCAAAAGAGTTCGCACAATCCTATTATTCACAGGTTAATAATTTCATTTCAAAAGCAAAAGAATTTCGAATGTGATTGGGGATTTATTAATTCCCCGAAATTACGGTAGAGACGTTGCATTGCAACGTCTCCACAATTAGAAAAATATTGTAAAGACGCAATTTATTGCGTCTAGTTTAAACCAAAAAAAAGATTATAAGATGAAATTGACAAATAAAAAACCAAGAATAACATTAGTAGGAGCAGGACCAGGTGATATTGAATTAATCACATTAAAAGGTATAAATGCAATTAAAGATGCAGATGTAATTTTATATGATGCATTGGTAAATGAAGAATTATTAGATTTCGCACCAAATGCTGTAAAAATATTTGTAGGAAAAAGAAGAGGATTCAAAGCATTTTCTCAAGAAGAAATCAACCAATTATTAGTAGATCAAGCTTTCATTCATGGTCATGCAGTTCGATTAAAAGGTGGAGATTCTTTTGTTTTTGGAAGAGGTTTTGAAGAAGTACTTCATGCAGAAGCGTTTAACATTCCAACAACGGTTGTACCAGGAATATCAAGTTCGATTTCTGTTCCTGCATTAGCTGGAATACCAGTGACACACAGAGGAGTAAGTAATAGCTTTTTTGTATTGACAGGTACATTAACTGATGGAAGTTTAAATCCAGAGATTGAAATCGCGGCTCAATCTTCAGCTACAGTAGTCATTTTAATGGGCTTATCAAAATTAAATCAAATCACTGAAATCTATAAAAAATATGGAAAAAGTGAAGAAGCAGTCGCAGTTGTAAGCAATGGTTCACTTTCAAATCAAATTTCAGTAGTTGGAACAATCGATTCAATAACAGAGAATGCTTCAAACATCCCGGCGCCAGGAGTAATTGTGATAGGACCTGTTGTAGAATTATCAAATGTTTGGAAGGATAAAGAGTATTTATTTGATCTTTTGAAATTCTAAAAATTAGTACTAAATGGGTGTTTTAACCTATTTAAAAGTTTTCACAGAAAAATAGATTAAAAACTATATCCTACATGGGATATTCGGCGAAGCTATGGATTTGCTTACCGATAAATTGAATTATTAATTAAAAATTATAAAAACGAATGAGAAAAAAAATACAGATTTTATTAGCCTTTTTAACGGTCGTCACTTTGCAGAGTGTATTCTCTCAAAATGGATTGATTCAACTAACAGGGAAATTGCATGATAAATACAATGGAGAACCATTGGTTGGTGCAAAAGTTAAATTGAAAGATTCAGAAAATGAGTCTATTACAGATAATGAAGGAAAGTTTGTTTTAAAGATTGCTAACAAATATCCTTTCACATTAACAGTAAATTATCAAGGATATGAAAATGAAGAGTTTGTAGTTGAAAACGAACAATCTAAATTGAATTTTCAACTAGAACCTCAAGTAATTGTTTCTAACGAAGTTGTTGTTTCTGCATCTAGAATAAGTGAGAATATCTTAAAATCTCCAGTTGCAATTGATAAATTAGATATCATTGCTATTAGAGAAACTCCAGCACCAAGTTATTATGATGCTTTGGAAAACGTAAAAGGTGTTCAATTAACTACTTCAAGTTTGAACTTTAAAGTTCCTAATACAAGAGGATTTAACTCTCCAAATAACTTTCGTTTTATGCAATTAGTGGATGGTGTTGATATTCAAGCACCTACATTGGGAGCTTCGATTGGAAGTACAATGGGACCTAATGAATTAGATGTGAAAAGTGTAGAGATTATACCTGGTTCATCTTCAGCATTATATGGAATCAACTCTTTAAATGGTTTAGCGAATTTACAAACGAAAGATCCGTATTTGAATCAAGGTGCAAGTATTTACCAAAGAACAGGTGTTAATCACGTTGATAACAAAGATCATGGTGCAAGTTTCTTAAGTGAGTCAGCATTTAGAGTTGCAGGAACAATTGACTCTGCTCAAAGAATTGCATACAAAGTGAATGGTTCTTATTTTCAAGGGGTTGACTGGGTTTCTTCAAGTCAAATAGACCAAAATCAATCTGGATTAACAACTTCTAACACGAGTGATTTGTTCAATTCTCCAGAATCAAATCCAGCTTACGATGCCTGGAATAAATACGGAGATGAAAGTAATAACAAAGTAACGGTTAACTTGCCAACTGGTGTAACATTAAATAATGATGGTAAAACTAAAACTGAAATTGTAAGAAGAACGGGGTACTGGGAAAAAGATTTAGTGAATCCAAAAATTACAACAACTAAATTTGATGCAGGTTTATTCTACAAATTTAAAAATGACTCAAAAATCAGTTATACATACAGAGCTGGAGCAATTGATGGAGTTTTTCAACGAGGAAATAAAATTCAATTAAACAATGTTTTATTACAAAGTCATGCTTTAGAATTTAAAGGGAAAAATTTAACAGCTAAAGTATATAGTAATTCAGAAACTACAGGGAACTCTTTTAACTTAAAACCATTAGCGGATAATTTGGATTTAACTTTCAAGGATAACACGAAATGGAAAACTGATTACCAAACTGCTTTGGCTTCTGCTTATGCCTCAAATGGACATGATTTAGTTGCTGCAAATACTGCTGCTAGAGCTGCTGCAGATGCTGGAAGACCAGAGCCAGGTTCTGATGCTTTCAACGATGCAAAAGCAACAATTAGAGACATTAACAACTGGGATCACCCATCAATCTATACGTATGTAAAACAACAAGATCCAACAAATACTACAGGTGGAGCTAAATTGTACCAAAACAGTAGATTATACCATGGTGAAGTTCAATATGATTTATCTTCATTAGTAAAAGACTTTGCTAAAATTCAAGTTGGAGGTGATGCAAGAGTATATGATGTAATTCCTGATGGTAATAACTTTGTTGATTTTACAAGAAGTATTGCAACAAGAAACCAAACAGGTGGAAAAGATGTAACTTATTCAAAATTTGGTGGATTCTTGCAAGCGAGTAAAGAATTATTCAATGAGAAATTGAAAGTAGTTGGATCTATTCGTTACGATAAAAATTTAGCTTTCGACGGAAAATGGAATCCGCGTTTAGCTTTGGTTTATTCTCCAGTGAAAAATCAAACGATCCGTTTATCTGCTCAAAATGGTTACCGTTTCCCTGCTTTATTTGAAGCATTATCGTATGTGAACAATGGAGGTGTAAGACGTGTTGGTGGTTTATCTCAAGTAAATGATAGTTTAAATTTCTTACAAAACTCATACACTCAAGCTTCTGTTGATGCTTTCGTTAAAGCGGTTGGAAGTGATAAATCAGATGCAAACATTGCTGCTAAAAGTAGTTTGTTGGTAGCTGCAAACATTCAAAAAATGCAACCAGAGAGAGTTCAAGCGTTAGATTTTGGATACAAAGCAATTTTATTCAATAACAAATTTGTTGTAGATGCAGATTTCTATTATAACCAATATACTAATTTCTTAGGTCAAATTGAGGTTGCAGTTCCTACTAAAAATGTTAATACAATTACCTCTCAAGATCAAATCGGAACATTTGCTGCTGCTAAAGATGTGTTAAATTCTCCAACAAAATACAGAGTTTATGCAAATTCTACGAATACTTTTAACGGTTATGGATCAGCAATTCGTTTGAGCTATAACTTCTTTAAAAAATATTCTATCTCTACAAATTTCAACTACAACGATTTCAAAGCGAAAAACACGACAGACGTATTTGGTGCAAAAAGTAATACTTTCACTGGTTTCAATACTCCAAAATATTCTGTAAATGTTCAGTTTGGTAACCGTGAGTTATTCAAAAACTTTGGTTTCAACATCGTTTGGAAATGGCAAGATGCTTACGACTGGAATAGTCCTTTAGCGAATGGTAGAGTTGCTTCTTTAAACAACTTTGATGCTCAAGTTTCTTATAAATTAGAGAAATTAAGTACACAAGTTAAATTAGGAGGAACAAACATTTTCAACCAACGTTATGTTCAGTATGCTGCTGGACCAACAATTGGTGCACTTTACTATTTAAGTCTTACTTTTGATGCTCCTTTTAAAGGTCAAAATAAATAAGAATATAAAATAAAAATTAAGTAAATTTAATCTCCCGTTTCTGACGGGAGATTTTGTAGTATATAAATTTGAACAAGATAGATGAAAAAAATACTAATTATATTTTCAATGAT
>CANCEQ010000261.1 GCA_947375085.1 Flavobacteriales bacterium | reverse complement strand
GTGCAACATAGGGCAGCTGCACGAGCCCTGCCAGCCGCGAGACGCAGATCATGCGTAGAACTCAGTTCGCAGCAGCGCACGCAAGGCAGCCTGATTTCGAGGCTTGCAAACAGACGTGCGCGTGCGGCATGCAGCGTGTAAACCACCAGCGAGAGGAGAACTTGGATCAATCTGACGAAGTTCGTTTGAATTATGCTGGTGTTTATGCTGGTGTTGCAAATTACTGGAAAAACCGTCAAGGAATGATTGATGCTTTAACAAAAGCACAAACAGCTAAAACGAAAGCTGAAAATGAAGCACTTTTCAATGTTTGGGCGAATAAACGTAAAAACATAACAACTTACGGAAATGTCGTAGAAACCATCAATAACTACTACGCTAAAACTAATGAAAAAGCACGTCACGACAACTATTTAACAACTTTAATTAGAACGTGTAACTTCTCTGTTCTTCCTTTCAAAATCGGTTCTACGATTGATTTATACATGAAAGAAACAGGTGCTAAAAAAGAGGAAACATTAAAAAAAATCAACCAAATGATCAATGAATTATATGGTAGTTTATACATTCCTCTGGAAAAAGACATTTTAGCAGCTCAATTAAATCTATATGTAACAAAAGGTTACGAAGCTGGTTTAGCTAAATTAGTTGCTGAGATCGCTAAAAAGAATGACAATAACTTCACGAATTACATCAATGCTTCTTTTGAAGGAAGTGTTTTTGGAACGAAAGAAAAAATTGAAGCTTTCTTAAAAAATCCAACTGCTGAAGTACTAAACAACGATCCATTGTACTTACTTTCTTCTGATATTATGACACGTTTCAGATTCAGAACAGAAGAGTTCAATAAAATGGATGCTGAATACCAAAAAGCATACAGAAACTTAGTACAAGGTTTAAGAGAATCAAACAAAGGAAAAAAATATTATCCGGATGCAAACAGTACACTTCGTTTGACGTATGGTAAAGTAAGCTCACTTCCTGCTGATGCAAGAAATGATGCGAAAGTAAATTACTATACAACATTACAAGGAACAATTGCAAAATACAAACCAAATGATCCTGAGTTTGATTTACCACAACGTTTAATCGACTTAAACAATGCAAAAGATTTTGGTCAGTATGCTGATAAAGATGGTTATATGCCTGTTAACTTCCTAACGAACAACGATATTACAGGTGGTAATTCTGGTTCACCAGTATTAAATGGAAAAGGTGAATTAATCGGTTTGGCTTTTGACGGAAATATTGAAGCAATGGCAGGCGATGTTATTTTCGATCACCAACTTCAAAAAACTATTAACTGTGATATTCGTTACGTATTATTCATCATTGACAAATATGCTGGTGCGAAACACATTATTGATGAAATGGAAATCATTAAATAATTGACAATTTTCAATTGATAATTGTCAATTTTAATCTGACTAGTCCTAAATAGACGTTACAGATTTAAAGTAAAAATAATTAAATATTACATACCAGCAAACACGTGTTTGCTGGTATTTTGGTTTTGTACGTTTTTATTTTAATCTCATTTTGTTGATGCATGTATTTCGGAGTATTCATATAGCATGAATAATGGGGCCTAATATTATTATAAATTCCTACGCTATCTCGAACAAGTTCCTTCATAATTTTTATTTCAATATTTCTATTTTCACCGATGAACTCTTGCTTTAATATCCCGTTTATTCTTTCTGCAACAGCGTTGGCATATGGATCATAAGTCTCTGTCATGCTACATCTAATTTTGCTTTTACTCAATAAAGCTTGGTATTCATTACTACAATATTGTAATCCTCTATCTGAATGATGAATTAAGATATTTTCTTTATAAACTCTCGATTTTGTTGCCATTTTTAATGCTCTTAATGACCCTTCAGTATTGAGTGAATTCGAAACATCATATCCCACAACCATTTTAGAGTATGCATCTGTAACTAATGACAAATACATCGGGTTTTTTCTATTTCCAATATAAGTTATGTCAGACACCCAAATTTGCTCTGGTTCAACGATTTGAATATCTTCTATTAGATTCTTATGCTTTCTAAATCGATGATGTGAATTCGTTGTGATATGATAACTTTTTTTAGGAGTAATTAGCATGTGATTTGCTCTCAAAATTCGAAACAACATATCTCTACCAACTCCTATCTCTTTTAATTGATTTGACAGCATATGAAATAATTTTCTACCACCTATTTTAGGCATAATATTCCGTATTGAAGTGACCATCTCGATAACTTCAACGGAAATTCCTTTCCTCTTTTTCGTGGATTTTATTGAGCGATAATAGACCTGTCTACTTACCCCGAGCAATTTACAAGAAGTTTCTATGCTTTCTTGTTGGTCTTGTTTAAAGGAATCAATTGTTCGGGTGATGAGTTTTTTCTTATTGGAATATTATACTCTTTTTCAGCTAAATCTATCATTATATCAAATATGATAGCCTTCTTGTCAGAAAATTCAATTTGCTTTTCCAATAATGCTTTTTGTTTTTTTAACAAAAGCACTTCTTGTTCGAGTTCCATTAACCTTTGAGCTGGTGTCTTTGCCATTTTTGAAGGAATTTGTGTTTGCCAATCAAAGTTACCAAATTTTCTTAACCATTTAAGAACTGTTGAATCGCCTTGAATACCATATTGCTTCCTTGCATCATAAGCTGTTAGTTCTCCACGTTCAATTGATTGAACAATCTGCAATTTGAAAGACATTGAATAGTCTTTTTGTGTACGTTTTTGATAAACGTTTTTCCCTTCTTCTTTCATAACGTTATTTTTGGTGTAACGCTATTTCAGGACTAGACAATCCACAAAAAAAAGCTACTTCATAATGAAGTAGCTTTTTTTTGTGGATTAAGTTTATCTAACCCCAGCTTCTTTTAAACATTTCTTTATTTTCTTTTCGTGTTTTTCTCTTTCTTCTGGAGTCCTTATATTGTCCATCACTAAGAAAGATTTACAATGCGTATCTACTTCATCAAATCGTTTCATGAATTTATCATCCATATTTCCTGCTTTTGCAGCTTTGTCTAATGAATCATTTAAAACTACGCATTTACAGAAATCCCATTGTTCTCCATAGATAGCTTCAATTTTCTTTTTATTCTCTTTGAACTCTGCATTACCAGTTGTTGAAGTATCTGCTTCTTTCTTTTGAATAATCGCTTCTTCTGGAGTCTCAGGAGCCTCTACTCTATTCATATTTACACCGCATGGACCGCAATCAACAGATTCATGTTTCGAAGTACAAGAAATTGCTAATAACGCAACTGTAAAATAAAGTAAAGTAGTTTTCATATTGAATTGCTAATTATAATTGAAAATGGATATTGGATAATTAATTTTGGTTAAAAATAGTACAAAAACAAAAAAGTCCGAGTAAAACCCGAACTTTTTTAATTTATTTAAAAATTTTAGACTAAAAAGACCTTTTACCTAAAATCCTTTGATCTTACTTTACTGCTGACAATAAATCTTCAGAAGATGTAGAAATTGCTGATTTTTCTAAACGAATTTTACTTCCTTCAGAACTAATCAAAACAGTTGTATCGTTTAATTCTAAAATCTTACCGTGAATTCCTCCAATTGTAGTCACTTTATCACCTACTTTGATACTCTCTCTGAATTTTTTTAATTCTTTTTGTTTTTTCATTTGAGGGCGAATCATAAAGAAATAAAACACCACTACAATCAAAAGTAACATTACAATACCATTACTATCTTGTCCCATTTTGTTTATTTTTAATTTAAATTATTACTTATCAATTACATTTGCATGTATAACCACCTCTGTTCTAGAAGGTTCTGTATTCGCAACTATATTTACCACTTTAGCTAATGGACCAGCACTAGCTGCTTGTGTTGTTACATGAGCTTTCACTACACCTTCTTCTCCTGGTTGAATTGGTTTTTCAGGTTTTTCAGCAACTGTACAACTACAAGAACCTTTCACTTCTCCCAATACCAATGGAAAATCTCCTGTATTTTTAATCGTGAATTTAGCATCAATCACTTCGCCACGAACAACTTTACCTGCATCGTAAACTAAATTAACTTCCATAGAAGTTTTATTACCTACCTCTACTTTCTCTTCTCCTCCGCAAGCCTGAACTATAAGTGCAAGTCCTAAAAAAGCGATTAATTTATTTTTCATATTCAGTTTATTTAATAATCAAACATTCAAAATCCAACATCAATGAGTTAGCTAATTAAGCCACGACCTACTTTTTGAATTTTATTATCTTTTGTTAAACGATCAATTGCTTTATCTAAAACACCATTGATAAACGTATGACTTTTCGGAGTACTATAGAATTTAGAAATCTCAATGTATTCATTCAATGTAACTTTTGTTGGAATATTATTGAAAATTTGGAATTCAGTAATCGCCATTTTCATTAAAACAACATCCATTTTCGCAATACGATCGATGTCCCAGTTTTGAGTTAAATCGTCAATTAAAGCAACATTTTCTTTATCGAAAGAGATTGTTTTTCTCAATAATTCACGAACAAATTCTAATTCATCGTCTTTGTCTTTGTATAAAGTAAGAATGATATTTTCACCTTCTTCTGTAAATCCTTTGATTGTTTTTACAGCCATTGAACAAGCTAAATCGATAT
>CANCEQ010000260.1 GCA_947375085.1 Flavobacteriales bacterium | reverse complement strand
AAAACCTATGGTGGAAATGGTTGGGAAAAAGTAAATGATGCTATATTACTTCCTGATACATCAATCGTTATGGTTGGTCAAACAAATACGGGTACTTCCGGAAATGATAATTTTTATATTGTCCGAACCAATCAAAATGGGGATACTTTATGGACGAAAAATTTTGGAACATCGGGCAATGATTTTGCAACTAGTGTAAAAGCTTTAAATGATTCTATGTTTGTAGTTGGAGGAACGAAATATATTTCAGATTCTTTAAAAAATAAAGCCTATTTAATGTGTTTCAAAAAAGACGGGAAACTAGTTTGGGAAAATTATTTTGGGAATAATGGAGAATATCAAATCAATGATATTAGTATAGTTGGGAATGAAATAAATGTAGTAGGATTTAGAAAGAATTTTGTTTTAAATGATTCGGATGGTTATTCAGCTAAAATAAATATAAATGGCTCTTTTATATATGAGTTTTCTTATTCGAATCTATCAATTGAAACCTATGAGCAAATTACATCTTATGGGAATTTAGGGAAGTTTTATATTGTATATAATCAAGAACAAAAAGACGTCACATTTGCTGTAGGGAAGGATGTTTTTGCTGGTAGATTTACTTCTTTTTTGGTTGATGATTATCGAACATTAGGTTTTTCAAATGAAGGAGATGATATTTCTGGTCAAGCAATTTCAACGAATGATGGAGGAATAATTGTAGTTGGTTATAATACTTCCTTTGGAGTAGGAGGGAACAATGTTTATCTTACTAAAATTGGTGCGAATGATGTATTTCCAATTACAGCAGGAATTCCAAATACAAACCCTTTGGTAAAAGTGAATGAATTAAAAGGGAGTGAAAGAATCCAAGTCTACCCAACTCTAACAAATAATGAATTAAACGTAGTTGTTCCTGAAGACTTTGAAGGAGAATTTGAAATCAAAGATGTATTAGGAAGAAGTGTATATAAAGAAAAAATAGTGGAATCTAAAATCAAGATTTCAATGATAAAGAACAATCTCCAACAAGGAAATTATTTCATCTATATAACTTCAAAAAATAATACAGTGTTCACAGATAAAATAGTTTTAATTGATAATTGACAATTATCAATTAATTTCACCATTCAAAAGCCTTTTCTGTAAACCATTTACTTTGAACACGTAACGTTTGTTCAATAACATCTCTAACACAATTTCTCCCACCGAAAAAGGGAGATTGATAATGAGAAATATGTTTAATTTCCATAACAGCATCTTGGGGACAAGTAGCAATTCCAACTTGTTGCATGACTTCATAATCCGGAATATCATCGCCCATATATAAAACTTGCTCGTCAGAAAATTTGAACTTTTCTTTTAACTTGTTGTAAACATTGATTTTATTGAATGAAGACAAACAAACTTCTTCGACACCTATTTCTAATAAACGACTTTTAATTTCTTCCGATTGTCCACCAGTAATTACTAAAATACGATAGCCCATTTTAGAAGCATATTGAATGGCATAACCATCTTTTGCATTTAGAGTACGAACCATTTCACCTTTGAAAATGCTGATATCACCGTTCGTTAAAACACCATCAATATCAAAAATAAAAGTGGTAATTGGGTTTAAAAGTTCTTTGTAGCTTGTCATTTTTACTGTTTTGAATAAGTATTTGTTATGCTTTCAGAAAGTAATTTGTAGATATCTTTAGGAAATCCTTCTAACATTGAAAGGTGTTCATTTATAATGAGTTGATCATTTCTTTTGGCAGGTCCTGTTTGGGCATTTTCAGGGCCTATTTCAATTATTTTAGATGAAGTTTCTTTAATTAGTGGGAGTAAAAATTCCCATTTCAAATTATTTTGAAGGGTATAGTCTTGAGCGATTTCAGCAAGATGATTTGTGAAATTATTTATAAATACAGCTGAAATATGAAAGTGCTTTCTTTCGGAAGAAGATACAAAAGAAACTGAATTAGAAATCAATTGAGCTAAATCAAAAAGACTTTCCTGAAAACTGACATTTGTAGCTTCAATTAAAAAAGGTACAATTGATAAATCAATTTTCCGATCTTTTGAAAAAGTTTGCAAAGGATAAAAAACGCCGTAATTTTTTCTTTTAGTATTGAAATTTAGTTCAATACTTCCTGATGTATAGGCAACGTTTAAATGTGGGGGCAATTCATCTTCAATAAATGCAATCGAACCATCATTTGTGCAAATAAGTACTAAATCACAAGAAGGAATTTCATTGATGTTGGAGATGAAATTTGTATGAAGTTTTTCAGCTAATAATTTTGCTGAAACATCGTTTTTACTTAATATCCCTTTGATTGAAAGGTGTTTGGAAAGTTCGTTCGCTAGATGAGTAGCTACATTTCCAGCGCCAATAAAAACGATACTTTCAATCTTTTTTTTCATCATTCAAATATAACGAAAAAAATCATTTATCGAATAGCAAAGCGGCTCATAGCATTTGATTGATTTTGACTATTTCTTAAATGTATAAAATAAAGTCCGTTTTGTAGATTTTGAATATTAATAGGAATTGTTGCAGTATTGTGTGTGTAAATATGTTCAGTTTGAACTAAATTCCCAACTTCATTCAATATTTCAATGTCTTCGTCATCTGAATTTTCAGTATTTACGTCAACATACAAGGTGTTTTTTGTTGGATTAGGATAGATGTTTAGAATTCCAATTTTATTTGTTTCATATGAAAGTGTTATAATATCAAATCGTTGTTTTTTACCATCAAAATCTACTTGATTTAATCTATAATAACTAGTAGCTCTAGATGCCGTTGGATCTTCGAATGAGTAATTGTTTTTAGTTTTCGAGTTACCATTGCCATTTATGTGACCAATTTCTTCAAAATCAATACCATTTGTTGATTTTTCCAAAATAAAAAAGTCATTGTTTTTTTCAGAAGTTGTTTCCCAAAAAAGTTGATTTTGATCTTTTCCTGATATGCCATAAAATGATTTTAATTGAACTGATAGTACTGTTAATATTCCTGTAGCAGTCCAATTTGAGACTGTAAAGTCACATTGGTCTCCTGCAAAACCGTCTACCATTAATATGTATGTGTGAAATGGAGTTAATCCAGTTGCAGTTACTGTACCTGTAGTTGTATTTCCAGGGTTGTAATAATTTGATTTAGAAGAAAATCCTGTACAACACGAAGAACCATCATTTGTAACTTCAAAAACTTCTGCTTGTATACCTTTGTTATTTAAACAGTTAGTAATTGTAGTAAAATTAAAACTTTCAGAAGTATTCAATGCTGTAAATCTATACCACGAATTATTTTCAATAGTTGCTGTTCCTCCACAAAATATACTTCCTATATTGCCAGGTCTGTCAGGTGTGTAGGTTGATGATGTGCTACTCGTCCATGAACCCGAACCTTGTGTTAATTCTGCTGGATTACTGCAATAGTCATTAGTTTGATCATTTCCACATGCATTTAATTCAGAAGTACATATTTGAAATGTACCATTGTTATCATTACCGTACTCCCAAAAACGGATATAAACTGTAGAACCAACTGGTCTTGTAGAAACATTGATAAAAGGCATGTCTCCTGAATTGGAACTACTCGCATCATCACATGAAATTAATGTTAAAGAGTTGCATGTTCCGTAATAAACAGCCATTCCTCCATTTGTTATTATACTAGACATTGAATTTATACCCAATTTTCCCGATGAAGGT
Organism: Flavobacteriales bacterium; assembly: GCA_947375085.1. The sequence continues at coordinate 945 of CANCEQ010000260.1, read as the reverse complement.
ATTACAGAAGTAAACCATACATCGCCGCCTAAATAATTCGCACATCCAGGAGCTGGAATACCAGCTGAAGTTGTTGAGGAAGTTGTCGTATAAGTGTTGTAACTACAACTTGAATTTACAGATAGGGCTATAGCTGAACAAGGATCATCATTTGGAGGTGGAGGAGGGGTTTGGTAAGCACATATACTTCCACTCATATTCAAACCTGTACCACCTGATCTTCTTTGTAATTGAATATAGTAGGTATTTCCAATTGTAGAGTTAAAAATAATTGTCCCTGTTGTTCCTGAGGCGACATTTGTACAAGCTAATTCTCCGGTTGTACAATTTGTAAATGCGGCTAATATCAATCGTCTGTCAGCTGAAGCCTGAATCGTAGTAGAAGATGAGGTCGCTACTATCGTGAACCATCCATCCTCTCGATCATTATTAGAAACACACGAAGCATTTACAAGTCCACCATCTGTAAATGAAGCTGGAACAGAAAAACTTTGTGAAGAACAACTTGTATTAATTGGTAAATTAACAGCTCCAGAACATGCGTCTGATTGAGCTTTTATGAATGTAGTTTGAAGTGTTAACATCAAAACTACAAATGTGAGTTTTGTTTTCATGATACCAACCATTTAATGATGCATCTATTCAACTTTAATTAAGTTACAAAAATCACAGCTTTAATATTAAGCGAATGAATATTGGTTCTCTTTTATTGATTAAAAACAATATTTGAATGAATTGATAATTTTTGAAAATAAAAAAAGGGCTCAAATTTATTTGAACCCTTTCATATTGCTATTATGTCTAGTCCTGAAATAGCGTTACACAAAAAATAACGTTATGAAAGAAGAAGAAAAAAACGTTTATCAAAAACGTACACAGAAAGACTATTCAATGTCCTTCAAACTGCAGATTGTTCAATCAATTGAACGTGGTGAACTAACAGCT
>CANCEQ010000259.1 GCA_947375085.1 Flavobacteriales bacterium | reverse complement strand
AAAATGTTGTTATTTTACCCTACATTGTTAATTTTGTGGAAAGTCGAAAACAATGACCGAAAAAATTCAGCATATTATTGATGGTATCCGGTTGAAATGCAAAGCTTTGTATTCTCAACTAGAATCTGAACGCGCTTTAAGATTAGAGCAGGAAGCTGAATTATCAACTGTTAAAAATGAATTTCAAGAATTAAAAGATGAAAAAATCTTACTTGAAGATACAATTACTAAGTTGAAATCGGAATTGGAATTGATTGAGAAACAAAGAATCGAAGAACAACAAGCAAGTCTAAGAGACCGAAATGAAGAAATCGATGATTTGGTGAGGGAAATAGAACACTGCATCAAACAGTTAAAATAATAACCAATGGGAAAGTTATCCTTAAAAGTTGTAGTTGCTGGAAGAACATATCCGTTAACCTTAAATGAAGGTGAAGAAGATAAAGTTTTAAAGGCTGCGGCAGACATAAATAAAGCAATAAAATTGCTTCAGGATAGCTATGCAGTTAAAGATATGCAAGATTTATTAGCTATGACGGCTTTACAACTCGCGACAAAACCAAAAACTCAACAAGTGAATAAACCTGTTGAGCCTGATTATTCTTCAATAGAGAATGAATTGGAAGGATTGTCAAAAGAGTTAGAAGGTCTAGAGTAGTTTTTAGTCTTACTAGTTTCCCCACTTCTTCGCACTTTTCGTGTGTTGAGTGGGTTTTTTTATGAATATAATTTCAAAAATTTTAAAAAAATGTTTTTAGTCATAGGTTTATTACTAGGTATAATAGCAGGAGGAATTGCTGCTTATTTCATACAAAATAATTTGTTAACAAAGAAAAAGGAGCAAATTATTCACGAGGCAGAAGTTGAAGCGGAAACTATTAAAAAAGAAAAAATTCTTCAAGCTAAAGAGAATTTTTTAAAGTTGAAAGAAGAGCATGAAAATTCTGTAAAAGAAAAAGATAGAAAATTACAGTCTTTAGAAGACAAAGTTAAAAGTAAGGAAAACACTTTATCTCAAAAGATTGAAGAAATAAGTAGAAAAGAAAAAGAAACAGAAAAAATACAATCTGATTATGATTCTAAAATTCAATTAGTTGAATTGAAGCATCAAGAGTTAGATAAAATGCAACAAAAACGAGTTTTAGAATTAACTAAAATTAGTGGAATGTCCGCAGATGATGCTAAAAATCATTTGATGGATGCGTTAAAAGATGAAGCACGAACAGGTGCCATGGTTCATATTAAAGAAATCATGGAAGAAGCTAAATTAAGCGCAAATGTTGAAGCTAAAAAGATTGTAATTCAAGCTATTCAACGAGTTGCTACTGAACAAGCTGTTGAAAATGCAGTTTCTGTTTTTAACATTGAATCTGACGAAGTTAAAGGTAGAATTATTGGACGTGAAGGGCGTAATATTAGAGCATTAGAAGCAGCAACTGGAGTTGAGATTATAGTAGATGATACTCCAGAGGCAATTATGCTTTCTTGTTTTGATCCTGTTCGACGTGAGTTAGCTCGTTTAGCTCTTCATCAGTTAGTTTCTGACGGAAGAATACATCCTGCTAGAATAGAAGAAGTTGTAGCTAAAATTAGAAGACAATTAGAAGAAGAGATTGCTGAGACTGGTAGAAGAACGTGTATCGATTTAGGAATTCATGGATTACATCCTGAATTAACAAGAATGGTAGGGAGAATGAAATATAGATCTTCTTACGGTCAGAATTTATTACAACATTCACGTGAAGTTGCTAATTTATGTGCTATAATGGCTGCTGAATTAGGATTGAATGTGAAATTGGCAAAAAGAGCAGGTTTATTACATGATATTGGTAAAGTTCCAGACGAAGATCCTGAATTACCTCATGCTATCTTAGGTATGAAATTAGCTGAAAAATTTGGAGAAAAACCAGAAATTTGTAATGCTATTGGAGCACACCATGATGAAATTGAAATGACATCAATGATTTCCCCTATTGTTCAGGTTTGTGATGCGATTTCAGGAGCAAGACCAGGAGCAAGAAGAGAAGTAGTTGAATCATATATAAAACGTTTAAAAGAGCTTGAAACTTTAGCTTTATCTTATGAAGGTGTATCTACAGCTTATGCAATTCAAGCAGGTAGAGAATTAAGAGTTCTAGTTGAAAGTGAAAAGGTAACTGATTTAAAAGCAGATGAACTTTCATTTGCGATTTCTCAAAGAATTCAAACAGAAATGACTTATCCAGGTCAGGTTAAGGTTACTGTAATTCGAGAAAAACGTTCAGTTAGTTACGCTAAATAATTTTAAACTTCAGATTATGTCATTGAATAAAAAACACGTTTTAGTAACAGGTGGAGCTGGATTTATCGGTTCTAATATTGTTGAAAAGCTGTTAAATAGTAATGTTTCAGTGACTGTTTTAGATAATTTATCTACAGGTAAACTATCTAATTTAGAAGAGTTTATTTCTAATCCAGATTTTAAATTTATTGAAGGAGATATTTGTGATTACGATATCTGTTTTAATGCATTAGAGAATATTGATTTGGTTTGTCATCAGGCTGCATTGGGTTCAGTTCCGAGATCTATTGAATTCCCTCATAAAACTCATGAAGTAAATGCAACTGGGTTTCTTAATATGTTGCATGCAGCAAAAGAAAAAGGGATAAAACGATTTGTTTACGCAAGTTCTTCTAGTGTTTATGGTGATAGTCCAAAATCTCCTAAAATAGAAGGTGAGGAAGGTAATTTATTATCGCCTTATGCTGTCACTAAACAATTAAATGAGAAATATGCTAAAGTGTATTCTCAATTACACGGAATGGAAACGATTGGGTTAAGGTATTTTAATATTTTTGGACCAAAACAAGATCCAAATGGAGTGTATGCAGCTGCTATTCCTAAATTTATAGCTCGTTTAAAATCGGATGAAGACGTTATTATTAATGGTGACGGACTTCAAACAAGAGATTTTACATATGTTAAAAACGCAGTAAGTGCTAATTTTTTATCACTTTTCACAGAAAACATTAATGCAACTAGTAAAGTTTATAATGTTGCTTGTAACGACTCATTTACTTTAAATCATGTAGTTGATGCATTGAAAATAGGTTTGAAATTGAACGGTGTTAATTCTAGTTCTAAAATTATTAATGGTCCCGATAGAGCTGGAGATATAAAACATTCTTTAGCTAATATAGAAGCTATTAAAAATAATCTAGGTTACAAACCTTTGTATACTTTTCAAGAAGGTGTTGATGAGTATATATCGACTTTAATATAATGAATTTGATCTATTACAAATGTTAAATAAATTTGTTTTAGATTATGTTTAAATTCATTAAAAATTCTGATTTTTTTAAAAGTGTTTTTATACTGGTTTCAGGTACTGTAATAGCTCAGATTATTACTTACGCACTTTCTCCATTAATATCTAGGCTTTATTCTCCTTCTGAGATGTCTTTCCTGACACTTTTTATTAGAATAATTAGTTTTCTTGCTGTTTTATCAACTGCAAGATATGAAATTGCTTTTCCTATACCTAAACGTGATGAGCACGCCTTTACCCTTTATAAATCTACTTTTTTATTTTCTGTTTTCATTTCACTTATTTCAATTTTATTTGTTTTAATTATTGATTATTATGATATTAAACAAGAATTTTTAAATCCAATATTATATTATATTCCAATAGGTATTTTTTTGGTAGCCTATAATAATCAAGGCTTAAATTGGGCTATTAGAATTAGAGATTTTAAAGCTATAAATTTATCGAAGATTTTACAATCAAGTTTTAACTCAATTTTATGTGTTTTAGTTGGTTTTATGTCATTTGGAGTTAATGGTTTATTAATTTCTTTTTTAGTTAGTTTATTATTAAGTAATTATCCATTTATAAAAGTTTTTATAGAGAAAAAAATATCGTATAAAAATTTTAATTCAATAGGAAGGAATAAAGTGATGCTAAAGTTATTTTCAGAATTTCCTAAAATTAATTTGCCACATGTTTTAATGGATTTAACTAAAGACTTAATAATTGCATTTTATTTAATTTATAAATTTGATAAAGAAGTTTTGGGATTATTTGATTTGTCCTACCGTATGCTTCGAATACCTATAGGATTGATAGGAGTATCTATTAGCCAAGTTCTTTTTAAAAACACAATAGATTTGGCTGCAGAAAATAAAAATATTTATAAAACTGTAAGAAATACAATCTCAATTTTATTTTTAATCTCTATCCTACCTTTTGGTGTTTTGTATTTTTATGGAGAGGAAATTTTTAGTTTTATTTTTGGTGAAGTTTGGAGAGAGGCAGGAGTTTATTCCGAAATTATGGCTCCTTGGTTAATGATTAATTTTATATTATCACCTGTTTCTCAAATACCAACAGTTTTAAAAAAGCAGAAAATGTTTTTTCTATTGAGTGCTATTTCAACTATCATGTTATTGTTTACTATGTTTTTGAATGAGTTTTTGAATAAAGAATCATTTAATTTTCAAGAAATATTAATGTACGTAAGTTTAGGTCAGTTTATTTGTATGTTTTGTATATTGATGTGGATTTTAAAAATTGCGAATCGTTTTACCAATATTTAGAATAAAATTTAAATTATTGTTAAGATGTTTTTATTAACTATCTTTACACTCCAACTTTATTTAAATCTATTAATT
>CANCEQ010000258.1 GCA_947375085.1 Flavobacteriales bacterium | reverse complement strand
CTACAGCTGAAGAAATTAAAGCAATCGCTGATAAATCAAAAGCAAGTGGTGTTGATGGTTGGATTTTGAAAAAGTAAAATTTAAAGAGACTAAAAGATTCAAGACTTTAAGATATAAAGACTTATGCAATTTTAAATGCGGTTCTGATTGGGATCGCATTTTTTGTTTTTATTATAGATTATACTAAATATTCTATTTCAGTCTTTCAGGCCTTGATGTACTTGGTAGATTATAAGATTCATAGGGCTTCACCCTATGTTAGTAGACATTACCCTTTCAAGGCAAAGGCCATTTAAGTCCTAATATCTTGTGTCTTTTAGTCTTCAGTCTAATTCAATGAAAATACCCCCAAACCAATTTCGCCTTCGCTTTCCCGATGATATTTTCTAATTCAGAAATCGATTTTTCTTTGATGGCACTCACTGTTTTGAAAGCCACCATTAAATCTTCTTGCGTTTTTGGTCCGATGCCTTCTATTTGAGTTAATTCTGAAACCAAGGCTGTTTTGCTTCTTTTGTTTCTGTGGTGTGTAATTCCAAAACGGTGGGCTTCGTTTCGCATAAACTGAATTACTTTTAAACTTTCGGTGCGTTTATCGAGGTAAATTGGTAGACTATCTCCAGGGAAAAAGATTTCTTCTAATCGTTTGGCTATTCCGACGATGGCTACTTTTCCTCTTAAATCTAATTTCTCTAATGCTTTCAAGGCAGAACCTAATTGACCTTTTCCTCCATCGATAATAATCAGCTGTGGTAAACTTTGATTTTCGTCTAACATTCGTTTGTAACGACGGTAAACAACTTCTTCCATTGTAGCAAAATCGTCAGGACCTACAACTGTCTTTACGTTAAAATGGCGGTAATCTTGTTTGCTCGGTTTTGCATTTTTGAAGACAACGCAAGCTGATACTGGGTTAGTCCCTTGAATATTTGAGTTATCGAAACATTCCATATGAACGGGCAATTCAGTCAATCGGAAATCTTTTTTCAATTGTTCCAATATACGTTCTGAATGTCGTTCAGGATTGATGATTTTTTCTTGTTTTAATTTTTCAAGACGGTAATAATTTACATTTCGTAGTGAAAGTTCAATCAATTGTTTTTTGTCTCCTCGTTGTGGAACGAAGAAATCAATTCCATCTATTTTTAAATCTACTTTTTCTGATAAAATCACCTCTTTCGACTGACTAGCAAAACGATCTCTGAATTCAGGCAAAGCGAAACCGATAATGTCTTCGGCTGTTTCGTCTAATTTTTTCTTTATTTCCGTCGTGTAACCGTGTATAATCGAACCTTTATTGATTACCAGGTAATTAACGAAAAATGATTTTTCATCTTCAAGTAAGGTAAATACATCTACTTGTTCGATTGTTGGAGAAACAACTGTCGATTTGGCTTTATACCTTTCAAGTGCAGCGATTTTTTCCTTGATTTCGTGCGCTTGTTCGAATTCGTATTTATCGGCATATACTTGCATTATGTTTTTTAAGTGCGATAAAACGGGAGTTAAATTTCCTTTAGCGATGTGTCCGATTTGAGAAATGTAATCGTCGTATTGTGCTGCCGTTTGTTTTCCTTCGCACGGACCTTTACAATTTCCGATGTGGTATTCTAAACATACCCGAAATCTTCGCTGTGCGATATTTTTTTCAGATAAGTCGTACGAACAGTTTCGAATAGGGAATAACTCTTTTAAAAGCGTTAATAAAGTATTTAAAACCTTCACGTTGGTATACGGACCAAAATACAACGAACCATCTTTTACAATTCGACGGGTAGAAAAAACACGAGGGAAAGGCTCTTTTTTAATGCAAATCCAAGGATATGTTTTATCGTCTTTGAGTTGAATGTTGTATTTCGGTTGGTACTTTTTTATCAGATTATTCTCCAATAAAAGCGCATCATTTTCCGTCTCAACTACAATGTACTGTAAATCAACGATTCGACGAACCAAGAGAATCGTTTTCCCATTGTCTTGATTCTTATTGAAATACGAAGAAACCCGATTCTTTAAATTTTTCGCCTTACCAACATAAATAATTGTCCCCGAAGCATCAAAATACTGATACACCCCCGGACTAGACGGAAGCGCTTTTATTTTAAGAGCTAAAGCTTCAGATTTTGTAGACACTAATTTAAATATTTTTTAATATCCTCTAATTCATATTTGGGACTTCTTTTCATAAATTCATTAAGAAAAGCAGCGTGTGCGGCACCTGAAATAATTAAAATTCTATCTGATTTATTAGTGTTTACTTTATTGATATTAGCAAACATTCTCAAATTTCGTTGGTAAAATTTAGCCGCTTCATCAGCACCTTCAAATGAATCTTTTGAATTAACATAGGTTAAAAGATCTGCGTTAATATTAAAAAGAAAATCATAGAATTTTTGTTGATTAATTTCTAGTAATGTTTTCTTTAAAGAGGTGTTTATTTTATCAATACCTTCAGCTTGTTTGATAAGATTCTGCTTAATTTTAATATAATCTTTAGCTTTAATTTTATTTGCTAACTCTGTGAAATTATAGTTGCAAGCTAATTGATGATCAAATCCAAAAATTGCTTTTGTTTTAGCAAGTCTACCTATTTCAAAAGCTAAAAGTTGAATTTCTTCTCCTGAATAATTGGTTTGAATTGACGGGTCTTTTTTAAATCTATTAAATGTTAATTTTAAATCTTCATTAAAGGAAGGTTCTCGCTCAACAAAAATGATAGTCGGTTTAAATTTAGAAATCTGAAAACAAATATCTTTAATTTCCTTTCTGTTTTTTGATTCATCGAATTCAGTTTTATGCGCATCAGAAGTTTCTCCCATATGAAAAACTCCCAAATTCAAAACTTTTACTTTATCATTACTTTCAATGGTTTTAAAAGTTAAATCTTCCACTTCTACTTTACAAGAAGAAAGAATTAAAATATAACTTAAAAGCAATAAGAATCGATTCATTGAAATAGATATTTTATAAAGTCTAAGTTTGAACTTAGGTAATAATTGACCTAAGCCCTAACTCCTAAAACCTATTACCTCTTAATAATCTCAAACAACTCATTCAAATTCGGAGAGATAATAATCTCGATTCTTCTGTTTTTTGCTTTGTCTTTTGTATCAACCGGAATGTATTCTGAACGACCAGCTGCCATTAATTGAGCAGGATTTACTTTAGAATTGGCTGTCATAATTTCTACAACTGCTGTTGAACGAAGAACAGATAATTCCCAGTTGTTTTTTGGACTGTTCGGACTGTTGAATTTATCAGTATCTGTGTGACCTTCAACAATAATCTCAACTTCGTGCTCTGTTTCAAGTACTTTCGCTAAATCGATTAAGGCTTTTTTACCACCTTCTTCTACTACTGTACTTCCAGAGTTGAACAATAATTTAGCTTCAAGGCTTACATAGATTTTCCCGTTTTTCTGAACAACTGTTAACCCTTTGTTTTCGAATCCTTTCAATGCATTGGCAACTTTAGTTTTTAATGCTTTTACCGCTTCGTCTTTACGTTGAATCAATTCCTCTAATTCATTTACACGTTGCTCTCTTTCAGCTAGTAATTTTGATTTCGTTGCTAATTCCGTTTCCAATGCCGTTAATGCATCTTCTTTGCGTTGAAGTTCTAAATTTTTCGCTTCTAAATCAGACTGTAAACCTGCAGTTTCTCTCGCACCTGATAATCTGAATTTATCAAATTTCGTTTGTAAAAGGTCGTTTTCCTCTTGAATTTTATCATATTGAATTTGAAGTAATCTTAATTTACTTCCTAATTCAGTCGTATCGATAATCAACGATTTGATTTCTTCTTTCGCTACTCCGTAACGTGCTTCAACATCTTTGAATTTTCCTTCAAACTCTAGTGAACTGCTTTTATATTTTTCTAAATCAATACTACATTGTTTTTCACGTGCTACCAAGTCGTTGTATTTTTTTGCCGGTACGCAAGAGAAAAGGATAAGTGAAAGAACAACCAATAAGTTTACTGTCTTCATATTTTCTTTATTAATTCTGATACTGTTTACTGAATTATAATTCGCAACAACAAAGATGAGAATGAAAAGGGTTGTTTTTTCTACGAAATAAATTAATTATGAACGTGCTAATGTTACTTTTTTTAACACACCGCGAAGCAGCCTCGAAGAGAACAGATCTGCTTAAGCAGATTTCATAAAAGGAATCAACAAAAGAACATATAAGAATTTGATATAAGAAGGTAAAAGTAGGAGTAAACCTTTTCAAAATCCTTGTGTTTTTCTACCTCCAACAAAAAAACTTTTGTGCCCTTTTTGATGCTTCCTTTTGTTCTCTTTTGTGATAAAATAATTACTTGATTTTTAATACAAAAGATCTGCAAAGCAGATTTCATAAAAGGAATCAACAAAAGAACATATAAGAATTTGATATAAGAAGGTAAAAGTAGGAGTAAACCTTTTCAAAATCCTTGTGTTTTTCTACCGCGAACAAAAAAACTTTTGTGTCTCTTTTGATGCTTCCTTTTGTTCTCTTTTGTGTTAAATTTTTTTCTTCTGTTACTTTTTCAAATTCATGTATTATGGAATTAGAAACTATAAATAAATGAGCTATGAGCGGAGGAAAAGAAACACCCAGACAAAAAATGGTAGGCTTGATGTACTTGGTATTGATGGCGTTATTGGCCTTGAATGTTACGAAAGAGGTTTTAAATGCTTTCGTTGC
>CANCEQ010000257.1 GCA_947375085.1 Flavobacteriales bacterium | reverse complement strand
TTTTCTGTAACAATTGTTTTATAATCAGCTGTTGCGACTGGAGATTGCTCAACCACTAAACTTTGTGTTCCAAATAAATCCATTTGTCCTTCATTGTTTGTTGTGGCAGTTACAACAATATCTTCACCTATAACTCTTCGTGCTAAATTTCGAAATTCTAATTCAGTGAAAACTTCCTTTACTTTTTCAACATCAGGTTCACACATAATTAAATGTTCTTCGTTGAATTCAACTTCGACATCTAAAATTATGGTCGCTAACATTTTTGAAACTAGTCCTTGATCTGCAAAAGTGATGACATTTTCTTTTTGTTTCCCTTTTAAATCTTCTGCATTTGCAATTAAATTTTCAACCGAACCGTATTTTTGAATTAAGATTTTAGACGTTTTTTCTCCAATTCCAGGAATTCCAGGGATATTATCCGCTGCATCCCCCCAAAGTCCTAATATATCAATTACTTTCAATGGATGATCAACTTCAAACTTTGCACAAATTTCTTCCACACCCCAAATTTCTGGTGGATTTCCACTTCTTCCTGGTTTATACATGAATATTTTTTCCGAAACCAATTGACCGAAATCCTTATCAGGTGTCATCATATACGTATGAAATCCTTTTGTTTCAGCAATTTTTGCTAACGTCCCAATGGTGTCATCAGCCTCATATCCATCTACTTGAATAATTGGAATATTCATTGAACGAATAATCTCTTTAATAGGCTCAATCATTGTTCGAATCCCATCAGGCATTTCTTCACGATGCGCTTTGTATGCTTCAAAATCAACATTTCTATGAGTCGAACCACCCGGAGGATCGAAAACTACGGCTAAATGAGTAGGTTCTTCCGTTTTGATAATATCTATTAAGACATTGGTAAATCCAAAAGCAGCTGAAGTATTCAATCCTTTTGAACTCATTCTAGGATTTTTAGCAAAAGCAAAATAAGCTCTGTAAATCAATGCAAAAGCATCTAAAAGAAAAAGTTTTTTATCGTGTTTTGGAGTTAACATGTTTTTTCAAATTTATGAAGAGTAACAAAAATAGTGTTTAGACTTTAAGATACAAGACTAAAAGAAGAAAGACTTATGAATTAGATGCTGGACTTTAGATATTAGACAATAGATGTTAGACTTTATGCACTAAACATTAGACAAATATTCAATTATATCTTTAATAAAAATGGCGGATAATAATTTTACTTTAAATAAGTCTTGAAATCTTGGCACTTTCGGTCTTGAATCAAATTTCTTCTGGTCAATTTTAGTTATATTATTGTTAACGACATCCTACTAAACTTCCAAATTGATAGAAGTTAAATAATTAATAAGATTAAATCCATCGAGTTTTCAAATAATATCAAAGTGCTAAAAATCAGTATTTTACAAAAAATTAAAAATAAACAATTTATATAAAATTAGAGTAAATCATAAAAAATATTAATGATTAAAATAAGCTTTATAAATGAAAAAGGAAAGATGTGATTACTGATATTTGTCTAAAATCAAAATAAAAAATCATGTTTAAAATAAAAATGTACACACTCGTTTTAGCGTTATTATGCTTAATCAGCTGTAACACAAAAGTTGAAGAAACAGGAAAAGAAGAAATCTTTATATCAACCAATCCGTTGATAAAAGACACCCTAATTACAAAGGAATACGTGTGCCAAATTCGTTCAATTAGTCACATAGAGTTAAGAGCTCTTGAACGTGGTTATCTTCAGCATATATATGTTGACGAAGGACAATTTGTAAAAAAAGGGCAATTGATGTTTCAGATTATGCCAATGGTTTATAGAGCTGAAAAGGAAAGAGCTCATGCAGAAGCAAATTATGCTGAAATTGAATACATTAACACAAAACAGCTGGCCGAGAAAAATGTGGTTTCTCAAAATGAATTAGCATTGACAAAAGCAAAATTCAACAAAGCGAAAGCTGAATTATCTTTAGCTGAAGTCCGTCTAGGATTTACTGAAATTCGCGCTCCATTCGATGGATTTATGGATCGTTTTCAAGTTCGATTGGGAAGTTTATTAGATGAAGGAGATTTGTTAACGACCCTTTCAGACAACAGTCAAATGTGGGTTTATTTCAATGTTCCTGAAGCTGAATATTTAGATTATCAAACCAAATTAATTAGTGATAAACCATTAAAAGTTAAATTATTAATGGCAAATCAAGAGATTTATGATTATGATGGAGAAGTAAAAACAATTGAAGCTGATTTTAACAACGAAACTGGAAACATTGCTTTCAGGGCAACCTTTCCAAATCCTAAAAAACTATTACGACATGGCGAAACAGGAAATATTGTTGTGAATGTTCCATTGAAACATGCGATGATTATCCCACAAAAAGCAACATTCGAAGTATTGGATAAGAAATATGTTTATGTATTAGATAAAAACAATGTTATTCATTCAAGAAAAATTTCAATTGTAGCAGAATTACCTGATTTATATGTCGTTAAGCCGAATTTAAAAGCAAAAGATAAAATTCTTTTAGAAGGATTAAGAAAAGTTACTGAAAACCAAAAAATCAATTGCAAGTTCCAAGACCCAAAAATGGCTATTAAAGAACTTCAATTACATGCCGAGTAAAGCTATTCACACTAAAAATTAGAAAATATGTTTACTAGATTTATTCGAAAACCCGTTTTAGCAATTGTGTTATCGATTGTAATTGTATTTGTTGGACTTCTGTCTATCAATTCATTACCGAAATCACAATTCCCTGAAATCGCACCACCGATGGTTGTGGTTTATGCTTCTTATCCTGGAGCAAGTTCAACCGTATTAGCCAATTCAGTTCTTATTCCTTTAGAGCAAGCAATCAATGGTGTTCCTGGAATGAAATATATGTTTTCAACTGCTGCAAGTTCAGGTGAAGCAAATATTCAAATCGTATTTAATTTAGGAGAAGATCCCAATCAAGCGCTGGTAAATGTTCAAAATAGAATTGAACAGATGAAAATGCGACTACCTAAACTTGTACAGTTGGAAGGAATTGTAGTTCAACGTTTACTTCCAAGTATGTTAATGTATGTCAATTTATACAGTAAGGACACTTCCGATGCTGATATGAAGTTTATATACAACTATGCCTATATCAACATGTTGTCTGAATTACAAAGGGTAAATGGTATTGGATTAGCAAAAATTCTTGGGAGTAGACAATATGCAATGCGTGTTTGGTTGAATCCTGATCGAATGCGGGCCTATAATATTAGTTCAGATGAAGTAATGAAGGCTATAGATGAACAAAGTGTAATTGGTTCTCCTGGTCGTTTGGGAAGGGCTGATAGTAAACGATCAGAATCAATTGAATATGTCTTAACATATAAAGGGAGATACAGCGAAGCAGAAGAATACAAAGATATTATTATCAAAGCAAATCCGAATGGCGAGGTACTTCGATTAAAAGATATTGCTGAAGTTGAGCTCGGGAGTGAGTATTACGATATTTATTCCAATAAAGATGAATTTCCATCTGCCGCCATCATGTTAAATCAAACATATGGCAGTAATGCAGTTGAGGTAATCGCTAGGGTGAAAGAAAAATTGGAGGAAATGAAAAAAGATTTCCCTCCTGGAATGGATTATGAAATTAGTTATGATGTATCCAACTTTTTAGATGCGTCTATTGACGAAGTAATTCATACATTGAGAGATGCATTTATTTTAGTTGCATTAGTTGTGTTTTTATTTCTTGGTGATTGGCGTTCAACTCTTATACCAATCATAGCTGTACCCGTTTCGTTGATTGGAGCTTTCTTTGTAATGCAAGCTTTCGGTTTAACCATCAATTTGATTACCTTATTTGCGCTTGTACTTGCCATCGGAATTGTCGTCGATGATGCGATTGTCGTCGTTGAAGCCGTTCATGCGAAAATGGAAGAAGAGCATTTATCTCCCTTTCAAGCCGTTAAAAAAGTATTAGGAGAAATCAGTGGTGCCATTATTGCGATTACTTTATTGATGGTTTCTGTATTCATTCCAGTAGCATTTATGACTGGTCCTGTAGGAGTTTTCTTCCGTCAATTCTCGATTACAATGGCCTCTTCCATTGTCATTTCTGGAATCGTCGCTTTAACATTGACACCTGTACTTTGTGCGATTATCTTGAAAAATAATCATGGTCAGCCTAGAAAGAAAACGATAATCAACCGTTTTATCGACAGTTTCAATAGAGGATTTGAAAAACTAACTGGAAGATATGTTGGTTTATTAAGATTAATAGTAAATCGTAAAGTAGTTACGTATGGAATATTGATTGCCTTTGGACTTGGAATTTTTGGAATAAGTAAAAATCTTCCATCTGGCTTTGTTCCTACAGAAGACCAAGGGATGATTTATGCTGTCATTCAAACTCCATCAGGTTCAACTTTAGAGCGTACGAATGAGGTAAGTAGACAGTTACAAACTCTTTGTAAACAAGTAGAAGGGGTTGAGTCTGTTTCATCTTTAGCTGGATTTGAGGTGTTAACACAAGGTAGAGGTTCAAACTCTGGGACGTGTATGATTAACTTAAAATCATGGCACGAACGCGACAAAACAGTGAAACAAATCATTGAGGAATTAGAACAAAAAGCGAAGGAAATTCCTGGAGCAGCGATTGAATTTTTCGATCCGCCAGCCGTTCCAGGATATGGAGCAGCAGGAGGTATTGCTCTACAATTGTTAGATAAAAATA
>CANCEQ010000256.1 GCA_947375085.1 Flavobacteriales bacterium | reverse complement strand
CCCATCATCCCTCCCATCAACATCACCAACGAATCTTTATCAGCATCAGTAATAGTAGTAATGTTCATTATCATTCCCATATTCAATTCAGAACGGGTTTGATTCTTTGAAAAATACAATTCCATATTAGAACCATCTAACATACCTGCAACCATTTGCATTTCAGGATCAGTAACATTAATTTTTATCGAATAGGTTATATGACCTTCGGATAGTTGAGAGAAAGAATAAAAACCTGAAAAAAAGAAAAGAACTGCGGATAGAAAGAATGAATTCATAAAGAGTATTTTAATAAAAATAAGGAAAAGATGAAATTAAGAATTAATCAACTCAAAAAAAGATTTTTTATACGTTTCAGAAATTGGAATCAAAACATCCATCATTTTGATTCTATCCCTTTCAATTGATTCAATTTTATCAATGCCAACCATATAGGACTTGTGAACACGACAAACAACTGAAGAAGGAATTTCATCTTCTAATTCTTTGAAAGTCTGAAGTGTCATAATCTTTTTATCGACAGTATGAATTCTTCGATAATCCCTCATCCCTTCAATGTACACGATGTCATTTAAGAAAACTTTCTCTAAACGATATTCCGTTTTAATGAAAATATATGATTTAGAAGCTTGTACTTCATTAACTGATTTGAGTTGAACTCTTTCAACTGCTTGTATAAAACGGTCAAATGTGAACGGTTTAAGAAGGTAATCTGTCACATTTAAATCAAACCCTTTCAATGCATATTCTGGGTAAGCGGTTGTAATAATGATTTGAATCGGATTTTTTAATGTTTCAGCAAACTGAATTCCATTGAATTCACCGATATTAATATCTAAAAACAATAAATCAACTTCATTGCTTTTAAGAAAAAATAAGGCATCAATCCCATTTTCAAAAGAACCAACTAATTCCAGATTCGGAATTTTAGAAACATAACCTCTAACACGTTCTTGTGCAAGAGGTTCGTCTTCTATTATGATGCATTTAATTTTACTCATAAGTCAATACTCAATTTCACTTTGAAAACTCCATTTAATTCAGCCATTTCCAAATGATGCTGTTCAGGGTACAATAATGCTAATCTTTTTTGAATTAATTCATTTCCTAAACCATTATTTGAAATTGAATTCGAATGATTAGAACATTTGTTATCGCATTCAAAATCAAGCTTATTATGAGTTGCTTTGATTCTAATTTCAATGGCATTTTCAGATTTAAAAGGTTCAGCATATTTAAACGCATTTTCAATAAATGGAATAAACAACATGGGTGAAATTAGAACGGTGTTATCTTCTATATCGATTGAAACTGTTACGTAATTTGGGTTTGACGTCCTAATTTTCTGCAATTCTATGTATTTCTCAATATAGGTGATTTCTTTTGCTAATTCAATTTTGTCATCTTTCGTTTCAAACAGCATAAAACGCATAATATCAGATAATTTATTCAAGAATAGAGAAGCTTTTTCTGCATCTTTCAAAATCAAAACATCGATATTGTTTAAGGTATTGAATAAGAAATGGGGATCCAATTGCGATTTTACAAGTGCTAATTCCATTTGATGCGTTTTTTTGTTCAATTCTTCCTTCTCCTTAACTTCTTGAAACCAGGAAACGAAACCTTTGATAATCAAACCCATTACAGAATTAAGTAAAGCAATTATGCTAGTTAAAAATAACACTAGTTCAATAATAAATCTAAATCCCTCAGGTTTAACCAAAGGATTAGAAAACTGAAGAAAAATATAAATACACAATGCATTAAATAAAATCGAAATAAATATTGATAATAATATGTATATGAATACTTTCCAATTTTTAATTATTCCCCGTTTAAAAATTACAAAATAGGACAACATATAACTTAAAAGTGCAGGGAGAAAAAAAGAGGTTTTAGAAATAGTTTTTATTTGTTTCATCTCTAGTATTTTTTCAGTAGTCATATTATCAGTATTCCAATAAATCATATTGAATACGATACCAATAATTAAACTTCCTATTAGAAAATAAGAGAGCCAATAACAAAAGTGAAGTAAAAAAATCTGATACTTTTTCATAATTTAAATTTTAAGATTAATAATGAAACAAACATCTTCATTTTAAATCATTCGATAAATTGAGATATGCAAATTGGAATAGTTTATCTGCAAAAAGGGTAAATTATCCTTTGAAATTACTTGAATTAAATTGATTCCCAAATTTAAGAATTTATTAAACAAGTTTATTCATAATAGTATTCAATTCATTTACGAGTTCTGATAACAATTGTTTTTCAGTGGGTAGATACAATTGGTATTTACTGGCAAGAATATTTTCTGAATTTTCAGGGAGACTAAACTTAACAACCGCATCATTTTTATCGGCACATAACAAAATTCCAATTGTTTTATTTTCATCTTCGAATTTTTCAATTCTATCAAAATAATTGACATACATTTGAAGTTGTCCTAGATGTAGATGAGTTAGTTTTTCGGTTTTAATTTCAATAATGACAAAGCATTTTAGAATACGATTGTAAAAAACTAAATCAATGAAAAAATCATCTCCCTCAATATGAATTCTTTTTTGCCGAGCTACAAAGGAAAATCCATTTCCTAATTCTAAAAGAAAATCTTGAAGATGTGAAATGATAGCAGACTCTAATTCTTGTTCGTAATAAGCATTTTCTTGTTTCAAGCCTAAAAATTCCAAAACCATAGGATCTTTAATAATTTCCTTTCCTTCTTTTGGTTTTTGTTCTTTTTGCGCAACTGCTAATACTGATTCTTTATCATTACTCATTAATAATCTTTCAAATAATTGACTATTAATCTGCCGTTCCATTTGACGTGATGACCAATTATTTTTTACTGATTCAGCAATATAAAATGTCCTTTTATCTTCATTTTCAATACTTAATAAGATTTTATATTGTGTCCAATTCAATTGCGTCCGCACTGCGGACGCAATTGGGAAAATTCTATAAAATTGTCGATATCGTTCTAATTGTCTAATGCTAAACCCACTTCCAAATTCAGGTTGTAATTTTTCAGCTAACAATTTTATAATGTATTTACCGTAATCGGCTCTTTCTTTTCCGGCTTGTTCCTCTTCAAAAATTCTCTTTCCGATTTTCCAATACATCAACGTTCTTTCAGAATCGACTTTTCGTATTGCATTTTCTCTTGAAAGGCTAATAATACCTTTAATTTCATTAACTAATTTGGTGGTTTCTTTAGGTGAATTTGTATTCATAAAATCTACTTTTTTACTTTAAGTTAGTGAAAAAGTTGATTTGAACAAAGACCTTTTAAGAAATTATAAACTTAATTCTTCCACCAATTCTTGAATCTCATGTAACCTTTCAAATCCTTTTTTCAAATTGGTAATATCGGTATAGATAATTCTTAATCTATCGTTGGCTTCACTGAAAGAACAATTTTTTGGATTCTTTTGGATGTAATTTAAGACTGAAGTAAATACGGGTGTTTCGTAAAAAACAGACTGTGGATTTGAAATGAAATAACCGATCATTTTTCCTCCTTTTAGGACTAATTTCTCTAATCCTAAATCTTGTGCTAACCAACGTAATTTAAACGATAAAATCAACTCTTTTACTTCTTTAGGTAAAGGACCAAAACGGTCGATTAATCCTTCAGAGAATTTTGTCAACTCTTCCTCATTTTCAAGGTTATCCATTTCTTGGTATAAACTCAAACGTTCAGCTACATTGTTGACGTAATCATCTGGAATACGTACTTCTAAATCTGTTTCAAGTACACAATCTTTCACAAAATGGGTCATCGAATCAGTATTTCGATCGGCGTATAACTCTTTAAATTCGGATTCACGTAATTCTTCCATCGCTTCGTTCAAGATTTTTTGATACATCTCGAAACCGATTTCAGAAATAAAACCACTTTGTTCGCCTCCTAACATATTTCCAGCTCCACGAATATCCAAATCCTTCATCGCAATGTTAAAACCTGCTCCTAAATCTGAAAATTGAACCAATGCTTCTAAACGTTTTCTTGCTTCAGAAGTTAAAATATTGAATTTAGGTGCTACTAAATAACAGAATCCTTTTTTATTTGAACGTCCTACCCTTCCTCTTAATTGGTGTAAATCACTCAAACCAAAATTATGCGCATCGTTGATGATGATTGTGTTCGCATTGGAAATGTCAATTCCTGATTCTATGATAGTTGTTGCTAAAAGAACGTCGTATTCGTGGTTAATGAAATCGAACATAATCTTTTCCAACTGTTTTCCATCCATTTGTCCGTGACCAATACCTACTCTAATTCCAGGACACAAACGTTGCAACATTCCTGAAATCTCTTTGATATTCGATAGTCGGTTGTTCACAAAGAAAACTTGCCCTCCACGACTTACTTCATACGCCACCGCATCACGAATTGCTTCTTCGTTGAATTGAATAATCTCTGTTAAAACAGGCTGTCTGTTCGGTGGTGGAGTATTGATTAAACTTAAATCCCTTGCTCCCATCAACGAAAATTGAAGCGTTCTCGGAATTGGTGTTGCTGTCAATGTCAATGTATCGACCGTAGCACGCATTGTTTTTAATTTATCTTTTACCGATACACCAAATTTTTGTTCCTCGTCAATGATCATTAAACCCAAATCTTTGAATTTAACTTTCTCAGAAACAATTGCGTGTGTACCAACCAAAATATCAATTTCACCTGAAGCCAATTTCTTCAGGGT
>CANCEQ010000255.1 GCA_947375085.1 Flavobacteriales bacterium | reverse complement strand
TTAAAAGCTAAAAACTGTATTCAAGGAAGACACGAATTAGTTGCTTTTGCAAAAGAACATAACATTGCTCACGATATTTGTGGTAAAATCGTTGTTGCAACGGAAGAAAGTGAATTAGAAAATTTAGAAAAAGTATACAATTTAGGTGTTGCAAATGAAATCGAAGGCATTAAAAAAATTACTGCTAAAGAAATTAAAGACTACGAACCAAATTGTGTTGGAATAGCTGGTATTCATGTACCTTGCACAGGAATCATTGACTTCAGAGGAGCAACAGCTAAAATGGTTGAATTGGCATTAGCGAAACAACCAGAAAGTGCTTTAAAATTAAGTCACGAAGTGACAGATATCAAAAAAGGAAAAGATTCTTCTACTGTTATCACAAATAAAGGGAATTTCGAAGCGAAATATTTGGTTTTCTGTGCTGGACTTCAAGCTGACCGTTTAGCTAGAAAAGATGGTGTTGACTTAAAGGAAAAAGTAGTTGGTTTTAGAGGTGATTACTACGAATTAACAGATCAAGCAAAACATAAAATCAAAAACTTAATTTATCCTGTTCCAAATCCTGATTTCCCATTTTTAGGAGTTCATTTCACAAGAATGACAGATGGAGAAATTGAATGTGGACCAAATGCTGTATTTACTTTCAAACGTGAAGGTTACGGTAAAACAGATTTCTCATGGAAAGATACAATCGACGCCTTAACATACAAAGGAACTTGGAAATTGTTCTTCGGAAACATGATGTTCGGAATCAACGAATACAGAAGAGCATTCTCTAAAAAATTATTCTTGAAAACTTTACAACGTATGGTTCCGTCTTTAACTATGGACGACATTAAACCAGGAAGAGCTGGAGTTCGTGCTTTGTTATTAAGAGAAGATGGTGACACAAGAGATGATTTCAGAATTGAGTACCACGGTAAATCAATTCACGTATTAAATGCTCCATCTCCTGCTGCAACTGCTTCATTAGCAATTGGAGGTTACATCGCAGAAGAGGCTAAAAAACATTTTGGATTATTATCGAAAGTAGAAGTAACTCAAACAGAAGCTGAAGCTTAATTTAAATAAAACATTCATAATCAAAAGGTTGCTTAATTCATAAGCAACCTTTTTTATTTTTCGACATTTCACCGATTAATTATAAAAATGCTATTCGTTTAAAATATTTCAATATATTTACGGAAAGGGGCATTTAATCTTCAATACCTGAAATTTAAATTAAACCAATTATACGATATGAAATAGCCATAGTAAAAAACATAAAACATTAATGAAGATTTCAAAGGCGTATTCACTTCGTGGCTGCTTACACGGTCCATATGACCATTAAAAAACAAATTATCTACATATGAAAAAAATAGTTACTCACCTTACTTTTTATGTACTTCTAGCAATTATTGCAGGTATTTTGGTTGGCCAATATTATCACCAACCTGAAAACTTTAATGCAGATACAATTGGTAATTTCAAAAAATTAGGAAGTGTTTTCATTGAAGTAATTAAAATATTTGTCATTCCAATTATCTTTTTGACGATTGTACTGGGTGTTGGTTCAATGGGGAATCTAAAAAAAGTAGGCCGAATTGGTTTAAAATCATTGATTTACTTTGAAGTTGTAACCACTTTTGCTTTGGTTATCGGTGTTGCTTTGGCTTTAATACTAAAACCTGGAGCGATTGACTCATCTTCTATCGAAACGGTTGCTCCAACAATCAAAAAAGCCAAAGGAGGTGTTCCTATCACTTTGATTGTACTTGTATTCTCCATTTTTGTTGGAATCGCTTTAAACTACTGGAAAAAAAGAGAGAAAGTAGTTCATAAATTGGAAATGATTTCTAAAAAAGTTTTTTCTATTTTAAAGTACATTATGTATTTCGCACCTGTTGCAGCATTTGGAGCAATGGCAGCAACGGTAGGTGAATTCGGATTAGATACATTAATCCCTTTAGGTAAATTGGTTTTGAGTGTTTACTTCACAATGTTCGTATTCGTTATTTTGGTTTTAGGTGCGATTATGAAGTATTATAAATTGAACATTTTCAAATTCATTAAATACATCCGTGAAGAAATATTAATCGTTTTAGGAACTTCTTCTTCTGAATCTGCATTACCTAAATTAATGGAAAAATTGGAAGCTGCAGGCTGTAAAAAATCAGTGGTTGGTTTAGTAGTTCCTACAGGTTACTCTTTTAATTTAGACGGGACTTCTATTTACCTTTCAATGGCTGTAATATTCCTTGCTCAAATCAATAATATTCAGTTAAGCTTTACTGAAATATTAACTATGATTGGAATTTTAATGCTTACATCAAAAGGTGCTGCTGGAGTTGCTGGAAGTGGATTTGTTATTCTAGGTTCTACACTAGAATCATTGCATACCATCCCTATGGCTTCTTTGGCATTCTTACTAGGAGTTGATAAATTTTTAAGTGAAGCTAGAGCAATTACTAACTTTATCGGTAATGGAGTCGCTACAATTGTGATTGCTAAAAGTGAAAAAGAATTCGATGAAAAAATGTATCACAACGAAGTGAGTAATAAGTTTTTGGAGGAGTAGACGGTTTATTTTAACACAAAAGATACTGCATAGCAGTATTTGCATAAAAGAAAGCATCAAAAGAATCACAAAAGTTTATTTTTTTTACTAGGAAGCAGTTGCTTACCATAACTTAAAATATCTTATGTGTAACTTTTGTTGATTCCTTATGTGAGCTTTTGTGTTAAAAAAATAACTTAATCTTTTTTCTCGTTTTCTTCTGCTCTTACTTTCTGAATATAGAAGAACGTTTTATCGATGTTCACTCCTTCCCCATTTGGTCTTGGACCTAAAGCTGGCGAAGCCACAACATATCCATTAGCATCTAATAAAACATAGCTTGGGAACGTCTGTATTTGATACGAATCAAAAATTGGATCTTCTGAATCAACGCTATAATTTAACCATTTGATTGATTCTAGAAGCTTCTTCTCATTATCTGAATATGAATCGTACTTTTTATAAATGGTTACAAACTGAACATCATTCCCATACTTCGTATACAATGAATTTAACAAAGGAAATTCTGTTTGACAGTCAATACTTTTTGGATCAAAGAAATGAAAGTAAACGTGTTTACCATTTAAAGAATACAATGTTTTTGACTCACCATTCGAACCAGTCATCACGAAATCAGGTGCTTTTCCTCCTGGAACTAATTCTAATAATCGTTTCTTTAAATTAGCAGAAATCACTTTCGTTGCTTCGAACATCGCTTTATTTGAAATACTATCTAAAATAGTAATCACATTCGTCTGAGGAAAATCGCCATTGTAATAAACATCAGACAACATTTTCACCATCATCATTTCTCGAATTCTCAAATTCAACAAGGTGTATTCTCCCCCTAAAGCCTTCATTACCAAAGTTGGACTTGCCTTTAAAACTCCTAAATACACATTGTTATTTGTTTCAAAACTCAAACGTGGAGCTAAATTTTCATAGAATTTCAGAATGTACTCCATGTAAGCATCATTCTCATAGGAAACTGGAGAGAACTTGATATAAAAATCGTGTTTCTCATATCTATTACGTTGAGCCGATTGTTGAATATCATCCAACGAAGCAACTGAGAATTTTACAAAAGTTTTAAAGAACGTGCATGTATCAGCTTTATAAGCATTTTCAACATTTAATTTGAATTTATCTAATTGCTTTGCAAATTCAATTCCATTCGCTTTTTTAGTGTAGAAATTATTCCCTAAAAAATCATCTACCCATCTTTCAAAACCTAAAATTTTATAATTGATATCATTACTATCTAAATCATAGAAAGATAATTCAACAGTATTTCCATTCGGACGATAAGGGTCATATTTATCTTTTTCAGGCAAATAAACCTCATAACTCCCTTTTGGTTGAATGTATAAAAACGCTTTATTTTTATTTGATTTTACGATTACTTTTTGTGTTTTAGAAGTTTCAAATGAAATCGAAAAAGTACTATCCGCATTTACAGTTGAAGTAGCTATTAAAGCTTCAGACATACTCAAGTAATCTTGAATTTCAACGATTTCAATCTTTTTACCAATATAAGCTGGAGCGAATCCTTTTATAGTGACGATTCCTTTTTGAGCATACAACGAAAACGACAAAAAAGACAACAAGAAAAAACAAAACAACTTATTCATAATGTTACAATTAAAGATGATTTCAATCTACTTAAAGTATTAAACGAGTAAATTTGGATTGGTTACAAATGGTTCAATTGAAGCATTGTTTCTATAAATCTCTCGAACGATGGAAGCATTAATCGCACCAAATTTTTGAGCTGTCAATAAAAACACCGTTTCGATTTCAGAAATTTCAGCATTCATATGCGCAATTGATTTTTCGTATTCAAAATCTTTTGAATCTCTTAGTCCTCTAACTATAAAATTAGCACCTACTTCCTTACAAAATTCTACTGTTAATTTTTGATACGTCATCACACGAACATTTGGATAATTAACCATCAATACTTCAATGTGTTTTACACGTTTATCTAAATCAAATAAGTATGTTTTTTTTGAATTGACACCTATTGCAATAATTACTTCATCAAATAACGTAAGTGCTTTTGTTACAACAACTTCATGTCCTTTTGTGAAAGGGTCAAATGAACCTGGAAATAATCCTATTTTTCTCATTATTCAACTAACTTTAATTTTGGTAATTCTTGAATCTCTTCTCTA
>CANCEQ010000254.1 GCA_947375085.1 Flavobacteriales bacterium | reverse complement strand
ACTAATCGTCGTGATTTCATGAAATTTTTAGGATTCAGCGTTGCTGCTGCTACTTTAGCGGCTTGTGAGGCTCCTGTTACTAAGGCTATTCCTTATGTAATAAAACCTGAAAATGTTACTCCTGGTATGCCAACTTGGTATGCTTCTACTTACTATGATGGAAATTCATATGCAAGTATCCTTGTTAAAACAAGAGAGGGTAGACCTATTTATATCAAAGGAAATGCTGATTATGGTGTTTCTAAAGGAGCAGTAAATGCTCAAATTATCGCTTCAGTTTTAGGATTATATGAAGGATCAAGACTTCAAAACCCTACAATCGGTGGTGCTGATAAAGATTGGTCAAAAATTGATACAACTGTAAAAGGAGATTTAGCAGCAATTGCGGCTAAAAAAGGAAAAATTGTTTTATTATCTAATACAATTATCAGTCCTTCTACTCAAGGAAGTATTGCTGCTTTAGCTGCATCTTTAGGTTCAACTCCTGAAAATCCAGTTTTCGAGCATGTTCAATATGACGCTGTATCTTATGCAGGTATTCGTTTAGCAAATCAAGCTTCTTTTGGATTAAATATTATTCCTGATTATAATTTTGCAAATGCAAAAACGATTGTAAGTATTGGAGCTGATTTCTTAGGGTCTTGGTTGCTTTCTGCACAATATCAATCTGAATATTTAATTAATAGAAATCCAGATGCTGAATGGATGTCTAGACATTTCCAATTTGAAACGGTTATGTCTTTGACAGGTTCAAATGCTGATTATAGAGCAGCTATTAAACCATCTCAACAAGCAAACGTTATTGCATACTTGTTGAAAGGTTTTGGAGTTGATGCAGGTGTTTCTACTGAATTAGATGCTGATACTCGTAAAAAAGCAGATGAAGCAATTCGCTCATTAAAAGCTTCTAAAGCAGAATCTTTAGTTGTTGCTGGTTCAAACAATAAATCAGTACAACTTTTAGTAAATAAATTAAATAGTGTTTTAGGTGCTTACACTAAAACAATTAACGTTAACAATCCAGTAAATTTATTCAAATCAGAGGATGAGAAAGTAAATAAATTGGTTGCTGACGTTATTGCTGGTAAAGTTCCAGATGCTATTTTATTCTATGGAGCTAATCCAGTTTACACATTAGCAAATGGTGAACAATTTGGAAAAGCTTTATCTAAAGTGAAATTAACAGTTTCTTTTGCTTCTCATGCAGATGAAACTGCTTCAAAATGTAAAATCGTTGCTCCTGATCACCATGCGTTAGAATCTTGGAATGATTACAATCCAAAATTAAATCACTACGCTGTTGCTCAACCAACTATTCGTCCTTTATTTAATACTGCTGCTTTTGCTGAATCATTATTGGTTTGGGCTGGTAAAGCAACACGTGGAGGTAAAGACTCAAAAGTTGTTTACGATTTAATGCAATCAAACTGGGAACAATTTGGTTTCCCAATGCAAACTGAATACAAAGATTTCCATACTTATTGGAGTATGGCAATTCATAATAGCTGTGTAGAATCTCCTGTAGTTCCTGCTTCAGCACCATTGTTTATTGAAGCATCTTTAGCAGGTGTTGCTAGTCATTTACCAAAAGGTAACGGAACAGAAGTTGTTCTTTACCAAAAAATTGGTATTGGTTTAGGAGCTCAAGCAAACAATCCTTGGTTACAAGAGTTACCAGATCCAATTTCTAAAGTAACTTGGGACAACTATATTACGATGAACCCGTCAGAAATGACAGGAAAATATCAAACAATTTTCGATCAAGAAACTGGTTTGAATTTAGCAAAAGTAAAAGTTGGTTCTAATGAAGTTACTTTGCCAGTTTATCCATCTCCAGGTCAAACTCCTGGTACTATCGGTATCGCTTTAGGTTATGGTAGAGGAGCAAACGGTGAAAAAATTGGTAAAGCTGCATTCCAAACAAAAGAATACGGTGGACATGTAACGAATGAAAATGGTAATCCTGCACCAATCGGAGCAAATGTTTATCCATTCGTTAAATTTGAAAATGGAACATTGAATTTTGATGCTTCAGCTTCAATTACAAAAGTAGAAGGTCTATATCCAATTGCTGCAACTCAAATTCACCACACGGTGATGGGTCGTTACTCAATTGTACGTGAAACTACTTTTGATATTTACAAATCTAAAGATAGAACGGCTTTCAATCCTCAACACATGTTATCTGTAATGGATAAAGAGGGTAATCACGTTGAAATGCCAGTAGGTGAAGCTGACCTTTGGGAAGCTCATCCAGTTGAACATATTGGTCACAGATGGGGAATGACAATTGATTTGTCTTCTTGTATCGGATGTGGATCATGTCTTGTTTCTTGTCAGTCTGAAAACAACGTTCCAGTTGTTGGTAAAGACGAGGTAAGAAGAGGAAGAGAGATGCATTGGATTCGTATCGACCGTTACTTTGCTTCTGATGAGGAGGTAGCTGTAGGTACACGTAAAGGTGAAATTGATTACCATAAAGCTGAAGTTGCTTCAGTTAATCCTAAGGTAGTTCACATGCCAATGTTGTGTCACCACTGTAACCATGCTCCATGTGAGACTGTTTGTCCAGTAGCTGCAACAAACCACAGTAATGAAGGTTTAAACCAAATGGCATACAACAGATGTATTGGTACAAGATATTGTGCAAATAACTGTCCGTATAAAGTACGTCGTTTCAACTGGTTTAATTACCCATCATATAAAAAATTCACAGAAGTTAATCCAGCACAAGATGATTTAGGTCGTATGGTGTTAAATCCTGACGTTACAGTTCGTACAAGAGGGGTTATGGAGAAATGTTCTTTCTGTGTTCAAAGAATTCAAGCAACTAAGTTAGAAGCTAAGAAAGACGGAACTCCAGTTCAAGATGGTTCATTAGCTACTGCTTGTTCTGAGGCTTGTCCAACGAAAGCGATTACAGTAGGTGATTGGAATGATGTAAATTCTAAAGTTAGAAAAAGTTCTTCTGATGATAGAGCTTACCAAGCATTAGAAGAAGTTGGAGTAAAACCAAATATCTGGTATAAAGTGAAAGTTAGAAACGAGAACAATCCAGAATTGAATTCACTACAAGTTGAAAAAGAAGTAGCTCACAATGCTGGGCATTCTAAAGCACACGGAGAAAAAAAGAGTCATCATTAATTGAATAAATACAATTGTAATGCATAAGGAAGCGGCAATTAGAGAACCCCTCATATTAGGGCACAAATCGTATCACGATGTTACGGAAGACGTTTGTAGATCTATTGAGGACAAAGCACCAAGAATGTGGTATATACTTTTTGGTATTGCTTTAATTATTGGAATTTACGGAGTTGGATGTATTGCCTATTTATTAGGTACTGGTATCGGGGTCTGGGGTCTAAACAAAACTATTGGTTGGGCTTGGGATATTACTAACTTCGTTTGGTGGGTTGGTATCGGTCACGCAGGTACATTAATCTCGGCAGTATTATTATTGTTCCGTCAAAAATGGAGGATGGCGATTAACCGTTCTGCTGAGGCGATGACAATTTTCGCCGTTTTTATGGCGGGTACATTCCCTTTGATCCACATGGGTCGTTTATGGGTTGGTTATTGGACAATGCCTATTCCGAATCAATTTGGTTCATTGTGGGTAAACTTTAACTCTCCATTATTGTGGGACGTTTTTGCAATCTCTACGTATTTATCTGTATCATTAGTTTTCTGGTACATTGGTTTAATTCCTGATTTTGCTACAATTCGTGATAGAGCAAAAAGACCTATTCCTAAAAGAATGTATAGCATGCTTGCATTTGGATGGTCTGGTAGAGCTAAAAACTGGAATCGTTTTGAATTAGTTTCATTAGTTTTAGCAGGTGTTGCTACTCCTCTTGTATTCTCGGTTCACTCGATTGTATCTTTTGACTTTGCTACATCAGTTATACCAGGATGGCATACAACAATTTTCCCTCCTTACTTCGTTGCAGGAGCGGTATTTTCTGGATTTGCGATGGTACAAACATTGATGTTAGTTATGCGTAAAGCAATGGGATTAGAAGCTTATATTCATGTTCGTCATGTAGAATACATGAACATTGTAATCATGGTTACAGGTTCTATTGTAGGTGTTGCTTACTTAACCGAATTATTTGTTTCTTGGTATTCAGGTGTTGAATATGAGCAATATGCATTCATTAACAGAGCAACTGGACCATACTGGTGGGCTTACTGGTCAATGATGACTTGTAACGTTATTTCTCCTCAATTAATGTGGATTAGACCATTGAGAAGAAGTTTAATTTTCACATTTATTATTTCAATAGTTGTAAATATTGGTATGTGGTTTGAGCGTTACGTAATTATCGTTACATCTTTACACAGAGATTATTTACCATCTTCTTGGACAATGCATTTCCCAAGTCACATAGATTTAGGTGTTTATGTAGGTACAATTGGATTATTCTTCGTATTCTTCTTATTGTTTGCTCGTTTCTTCCCAGTATTGGCTTTAAATGAGGTTAAAACAATCTTGAAATCTTCAGGAGAATCATACAAAAATGCTCCTAGTCATGGACATGATGATCACGGTCATTCTGCTCATGGACATGTAGAAGATAATACTAATTCAAACAATCAATAATTCAGACATGGCAGAGAAAGTTATTTATGCAATGTATGACGATGATGATGTACTAAAAGATGGTGCAAAATTATTAGTCGCAAAAGGGGTTAAAGTATCTGATGTATTTTCACCGTT
>CANCEQ010000253.1 GCA_947375085.1 Flavobacteriales bacterium | reverse complement strand
GTATTCCCTCTCACTTCATAAGCATTTCTAATTTCTTTTACTTGATTGATTGGGGCGAAATTTCTAGTAAACTGAACTTCAATTAAGTTCATATTTGAAGTCAACTCATTTACTTTTTTTTGTTCATCACTAAAAGGTTCAGCTTCTTTCTCTAATAGATTTAAAGTATCTTTTTTTTCTTTCCTTTTCGCTTTTTCTAATTGCTTTGCTTCTCTCTCGATTTGTCGCTTCGATTTTTCGACATCTTCCAATTTTTCTGTCGCCTTGATATAACCTTGACACGAATGAGGATAATTCCATTGGTTTATTTTATCTCTTTTTTCAACCGTTTTTAAAATAATTTCTCTCCCTATATTTCTTTTTTTAACAATAACTTCAACTTCCTCTAAATCATTTGTTTTACTTGGAAATAATTGAATTGTTCTAACAATGTTACTATCTATAATAGAAATATATGTTTCCCTATCTTCGTATCCAAATGCCGATATTACTAAATAATACTCTCCTTGAAATAGACGCATTTCGAAATAACCGTTATTATCAGCGGTAGTTCTCAAGTCAGGATTGTTCTTAACAAATAATTGCGCAGAAGGGATTGGGGATTTATTTTCATCTAGTACTGTTCCACTAACTAAATTTTGACCCATCAAATTTGATGAGAAAAAAAATAATAGGAAAAAAAGTATGTAGGATGTTCTAATCATAATGTGCGTGTACAAATATAACGATTGCTTCGAAAACGAGTATAGCTTGTGTTCAACCCCTACAGGGTTGTTGTTGAGTCGGTGATTCTATAACCGACGGATGCTCCATCGGTGAATGATCGTTCAACCCCTCTGGGGTTATTTGTAAGTTGTATCAAAATGCTAACTAATATAAAAACAAATTGTTTATGTTGAAAAACGAAATACTAGAAAAGGCAAACTCAATTAACTTTATAGAACTAACTATTAAAAACATGCTAAACAAAATCCTAAAAAGATTAAACTTGTGTAAACGATTGTAAAACTAGCAGTTATAAAACTCACCATTTAAAATCCTGAAGGGATTTAACTTTTTGTAACCGACTGTGAAACTGTCGGTTATAAAACACACAGTACGAACAACCCTGAAGGGGTTGAACAGATAACCTTCCAAGTTGAAATCTAACTTATATTTCTGAAAAAATTTCAATATAAGAATGGCTAAATTCAAATTTCGTATCTTTGCACTCCAAACAAAAAATTATGAGCGAGCAACGTACAGAATTAAATCAATTAGGTGAATTTGGATTAATTGATCATTTAACAAAAGGATTTGAAAATAAAATTCCATCTACTGTTAAAGGTGTTGGTGACGATGCCGCTGTGGTTTCTATTTCTGAAGAAGAATCAATGTTGATTTCTACCGATATGTTGTTGGAAGGTGTACATTTCAATTTAATGTATATGCCTTTAAAGCATTTAGGTTATAAAGCTGTTGCAGTCAACGTTTCTGACATTTGTGCAATGAATGGTGTTGCTGAACAAATTACTGTTTCTATTGCTGTTTCTAGTCGTTTCCCTGTTGAAGCGCTAGAAGAATTATACATCGGAATTAAATTAGCTTGTGAAAAATACAATGTGGATTTAATAGGTGGAGATACAACAACTTCTTTAACGGGCTTAATGATCAGTATCACTGCGGTTGGTAGAGCTAAAAACAATGAAATTGCCTATAGAACAGGAGCGAAAGAACACGACTTATTAGTAGTTACAGGTGATTTAGGTGGTGCTTATATGGGACTTCAAGTACTAGAAAGAGAGAAAGAAGTTTTCAATGCAAATCCAGCTATTCAACCTGATTTAGATGGTCACGATTACATCATCGAACGTCAATTAAAACCGGAAGCTCGTAAAGATATTATTGGATATTTAAAAGAATTAGAAGTTATCCCAACTTCGATGATTGATATTTCGGATGGTTTGGCTTCTGAAATATTACATTTATGTAAAGCAAGTAATGTTGGTTGTCACGTTTACGATGAAAAAATTCCAATTGATGCGCAAACTTCTGTAGCTGCTATTGATTTTAATTTAGACCCAAATACGTGTGCATTGAATGGCGGTGAAGATTATGAATTATTATTCACGATTTCGCAGTCTGATTTCGAAAAAGTAAAAGGAAGTCCTCACATGACAATTATTGGACATATGACAGATGCTGCCGATGGAGTGTATTACGTTGATAAAAATGGATCAGCAATCGAATTATCAGCTCAAGGATGGAATCACTTTAATTGATTTTAGGATCATATTAAAAATTAGGGATGGAATTTATTTCATCCCTTTTTTAATTAGTTGATATTTTAATCCAAATAGCAACACCAATCAAAAAACCAATTCCAAAGAAAATCAACACTGTCAACAACAAGGGATGTTCCTTTTTAAAACTTTTAAATGTTTCCATATTTTTAATTTAGATTTTAAAACAAATATAGATTAAAAATATATTTCAAGATTATAACTTCTGAAGTTTTAACAAGAAAATAATTCGTAATTTAGAAGGATTCAAAATAAGGTTTTATATCTTTGCACTTGGATTATGGAAGCAACGAAAAAAACATTCAGAGTAAGAGAAATTAGAGAACAATTTCCAGTACTTAGACAAACTGTCTATGGTAAAAATTTGATCTATTTTGACAATGGTGCAACATCTCAAAAACCACAAGTTGTTTTGGATGCAATTAACCATTATTACTCAAAAGATAACGCAAACATTCACCGTGGGGTTCATTATATGAGTCAACAAGCAACAGATGGATACGAAGGTGCTCGTGTGACGATTCAAAAATATTTGAATGCTGAAAAATCTGAAGAAATTATTTTCACTAAAGGAACTACTGATGGAATCAATCTAGTAGCTTCTTCTTATGGTGAACTTCTTTCAGCTGGAGATGAAATCTTAATTACAGCAATGGAACATCATTCAAACATTGTTCCTTGGCAAATGCTTTGCGAACGAAAAGGATGTGTTTTAAAAGTAGCTCCAATCAATAAAAAAGGAGAACTAATTATGGCTGAATTTGATGCTTTACTTTCTCCTAAAACAAAATTAGTTGCAGTTACGCATATATCAAATGCTTTAGGAACCATCAATCCTGTAAAAGAATTAGCTCAAAAAGCACACGCTGTTGGAGCTAAAATTTTAGTGGATGGCGCTCAAAGTATTCAACATACAAAAATCGATGTTCGAGATATGAACTGCGATTTCTTTGTTTTTTCAAGTCATAAAGTTTTCGGTCCTACTGGTGTTGGAGTTCTTTATGGTAAAGAAAAATTATTAGATGCTATGCCTCCTTATCAAGGTGGTGGAGATATGATTTTGAAAGTTACATTCGACCGCACAACCTATAACGAATTACCTTACAAATTCGAAGCAGGTACACCGCATATTGCCGGAGTAATTTGTCTAGCTACAGCTATCAAGTTTTTAGATGCAATGGACATGGACGCTCTTCAAAAGCACGAAAAGGAGTTGGCTGAATATGCACAAGATATGTTAACCACTTTTGAAGGTGTTAAAATTATCGGAGAAGCTAAAAATAAAACGAGTGTGGTTTCTTTTGTCGTTGATGGACTTCATCCTTTTGACATCGGAACATTATTAGATAAACAAGGTATCGCTGTTCGAACTGGTCATCATTGTACTCAACCTTTAATGGATTTCTTTAAAATCCCAGGAACTGTAAGAGCCTCATTTGCTTTCTATAATACAAAAGAAGAAATAGACATCTTCATAAGTGCCGTAGAAAAAAGTATTAATATGTTACGTTAATCGTATGACATTAGAAGATAAACAACAAGAGATAATTCAAGATTTTGCCATTTTCGATGATTGGATGGAAAAATATGAATACATCATTGAATTAGGTAAAGATTTACCGATTATTGAAGATACGAAAAAGACAGATGATCGTTTAATTGAAGGTTGTCAATCAAGAGTTTGGTTGGATTCTCAAGTAGAAGATGGTAAAATGAAATTTTATGCTGATTCAGATGCTATCATCACAAAGGGGATTATTGGATTATTAATAAGAGTATTGAATAACGAATCTCCTGAAGTTGTAGCGAAGGCTGATTTACATTTTATTCAAGATATTGGATTACAAGAACATTTATCTATTACTCGTTCGAATGGATTATTGAGTATGGTTAAAAAAATGAAAATGAGTGCATTAATTGCAGTTGGAAAATAAAATGGGCATGTTGGATTATTGATGTTGAATTTGAATTTCACAAATTAAACATTTAAAAATCAAAAATTTAGCATTCACAATTCAACAATAAAAAAAGAAGATGGAATTAGAAAATACGATAGTAACTGTTTTAAAAACGATTTACGACCCTGAAATACCAGTTGATATTTATGAATTAGGACTTATCTATGAAGTAAAAATTGATAAAGAAGGAAATGTTGAAATCGAAATGACTTTGACTTCTCCAAATTGTCCTGTTGCTGAAACGATGCCGAAAGAGGTAGAAACGAAAGTTGCTGAAATTGAAGGTGTAAAGTCTGCTAAGGTGAATATTGTTTTTGATCCTACTTGGGACAAAGATATGATGAGCGAAGAGGCGAAATTGGAATTGGGATTTTTATAAAAGGCAATAGGTCTTTATTTAATAAACTGAAAAGGTATTAGGTCAAAGGACAAAATTCCGATTCATATATAAGACATAAGATGAAAAGAGTTGTAATTACTGGGATA
>CANCEQ010000252.1 GCA_947375085.1 Flavobacteriales bacterium | reverse complement strand
TTGTAAGTGATATAATTCCAAACCCAATTTAAAAATACTAAAAACTTATTTCTAATTCCTAAAATTGATTTTAAATGAACGACCATCCATACCGCCCAAGCAAAGAAACCTTGAAATTTATAATTAGGTAATTCTACCACGGCTTTATTTCTACCTACCGTAGCCATTGAACCTAAATCTTTGTATTTAAATGGTTTTAAAGTTTCTCCTTTGGCAATTCGAGTTAAATTTTTAGCTAAATTATCTCCTTGTTGAATAGCTGGCTATGCCATTTGAGGATGTCCTCTCGGATATTTTTCTGATACAATACAAGCAACATCCCCTATCGAAAAGACAGTATCGTATGTTTTTAATTGATTAAAATCGTTAACAGAATATCTTCCCCCTGGTAAATAATTTTCTTCTGAAAAACCTTTGATTAAATTTCCTATAATTCCAGCAGACCAAATCAATGTTTTAGATGGAATTTTATCCCCTTCTTTCAAGGTAACATACTCTCCATCATAATCTACTACGTGCGTATTATTATGCACTTCAACACCTAATTTAATTAAATATTCTTTCGCTTTTTGGCAAGAAACATCCGACATTGCATTCAAAACCCGCGGAGAACCTTCTAACAAAACAATTTTCATTGCAGAAAAATCCATTTCAGGATAATCTTTTGGTAGAATGAAACTTCTCATTTCAGCTAAAGTACCAGCAACTTCTACTCCTGTTGGTCCACCTCCAACAACAACAATATTCATGCATTTTTGCCTTTCTTCTTCAGATGAAGCATTTACAGCATCTTCTAAACGTTGAAAAATGGTATTTCTCAAAGCCAAAGCCTCTGCAATACTTTTCATCGGCATTGCATTTGATTTGATACGTTCATTTCCAAAGAAATTTGTATCAGCACCCGTAGCAATAACTAAATAATCGTAGGATATATCTCCAACAGTTGTTTCAATTATTTTAGCATCTGGTTGAATTGATTTCACTTCTGTTAACCTAAAATGAAATTGTTTCTCGTTGTGAAAAATTTTTCGAAAAGGAAAGGCAATCGAACTAGGTTCTAAACCAGCTGTTGCTACCTGATAAAATAATGGTTGAAATTGATGGTAATTATTTCTATCGATGAGTACTACTTGATAATAATCTTTTGAGATTTCTTGTGCTAATTTGAGTCCTCCAAATCCACCGCCAATTATTACCACTCTTTTTTTATCCGAAATAGGAATATTTGCATTCATAAAATACAGTTTAGATTATATAAGTAAATGTATATTTTATATTCGATTCAACAATTAATAAATATCATTTTAACAAATAATAGGATATCTTTTGAATTCAAAAAAAAATCAGCTTCATATAATTCTTATTTTAGCTAGAAAAAAAAGAACTAATGGTCAATGAAAATCGTGAAGTGATTGTACATTCTTCACTTGAATCTTTTAATGAATTAAAAAACGGAAATCTACGTTTCTTAGCTGGAAAATCAATTAATACGAACTATTTAGAACAGATAGAACAAACAAAACGTGGACATGAAGCTCATGCTGTCATTTTATCGTGTATGGATGCACGTGTTCCACCTGAAATCATTTTTGACCAAGGAATCGGAAATATTTTTGTTATCCGAAATGCTGGTAATCTTGAAGATGAAAATGTAATTGGAAGTATTGAGTATACTGTTCGCTATTCTACAGCTAAACTAATTGTAGTGATGGGACACAGTCATTGTGGTGCTGTAACGGGAGCTTTAAATGATATTCAACACGGACATTTATCTCAATTAGTAGAACAAATTAAACCAGCTATTAAAACTGATAAATCGTGTCCTCACGTGTTAACTGACACTGCAAAATCAAGTGTCCTTCAAACAATAAGTGACATTAAAGAAAGAAGTGAATCTATTGCTGAATTATTAGTAGAAGAAAAAATCTCAATTATCGGTGCTTATTATGAAGTTGAGACAGGTGAAGTATTTTTCTTTGAATAAAAAAAGACCTATTGGTTGACTGAGTTAAAATACAGTCAACCAATAGGTCATTAAATTGTAATCTATTGTAATTATTTTTCCTGGAAAATCCCCTCGATTATTTCGTCATCAACTAACTCTGGAATTGTAACTTTTAATAAAGGCTCTACTTCCATTGCTCTTTTAATTGCAAACATTGCACCTTCATTTCGAGCCCAACTTCTTCTAGAAATTCCATTGTTCACATCCCAATGCAGCATCATTTTTAAACGTCTATCCGCTTCTTTAGAACCATCTAATAACATTCCAAATCCACCATTGATAACTTCTCCCCAACCTACTCCTCCTCCATTGTGGATAGAAACCCAAGTAGCTCCTCTGAAACTATCACCAATCACATTTTGAATAGCCATATCAGCAGTAAAACGTGATCCATCATATATGTTTGAAGTTTCTCTATAAGGTGAATCAGTTCCAGAAACATCGTGGTGATCTCTACCTAAAACAACCGGTCCGATTTCACCTCTTTCAATTGCTTTATTAAAAGCTTCCGCTATTTTCATTCTTCCTTCAGCATCAGCGTATAAAATACGAGCCTGAGAACCAACTACCAATTTATTTTGTTGAGCACCTTTAATCCAACGAATATTATCAGCCATTTGCTGTTGAATTTCAGAAGGACTATGTTTCATCATCTCTTCTAAAACTTGACAAGCAATCTCATCTGTTTTTTGTAAATCTTCTGGTTTACCTGAAGCACACACCCAACGGAATGGTCCGAAACCAAAATCAAAACACATAGGTCCAAGTATATCTTGAACATAAGATGGATATTTAAAATCAATTCCATTTGAAGCCATAATATCAGCCCCTGCTCGAGATGCTTCTAATAAGAATGCATTCCCGTAATCAAAGAAATAGGTTCCTTTAGCTGTGTGATTATTCACTGAAGCAGCATGTCTTACTAAGGTTTCTTGTACTTTTTGTTTGAAAAAATCAGGGTTTTCAGCCATCAATAAATTTGACTCTTCGAAAGATAAACCTACAGGGTAATAACCTCCTGCCCAAGGATTATGTAAAGAAGTTTGATCAGAACCCAATTCAACAAAAATATTTTCTTTGTCAAATCGCTCCCAAACATCAACGATATTTCCAACAAATGCAATAGAAACAATTTCTTTACCTTCTTTTGCTTTACGAACTCTAGCACAAAGTTCATCCAAGTTATCAATTAATTCATCCACCCAACCTTGAGAATGACGAACATTTGCCGCTTTCGGATTTACTTCAGCGGTTACCGAAACACATCCTGCTATATTTCCAGCTTTAGGTTGAGCACCTGACATTCCTCCTAAACCGGCAGTAACGAATAATTTACCTTCTAATCCCTCTCCATTTTTAGAGATTTTTCTTCCAGCATTTAACACTGTAATAGTAGTTCCATGAACAATACCTTGAGGTCCAATATACATATAGGAACCAGCTGTCATTTGTCCGTATTGAGTAACTCCTAATGCATTAAATTTCTCCCAATCATCTGGCTTAGAGTAATTAGGGATCATCATGCCGTTCGTAACAACAACTCTAGGCGCTTCTTTATGTGACGGGAATAATCCCATCGGATGGCCTGAATACATAACCAACGTTTGTTCATCAGTCATTTCAGCCAAATACTTCATTGTTAAACGATACTGAATCCAGTTTTGAAACACAGCGCCATTCCCACCGTATGTAATTAATTCATGTGGATGTTGAGCAACAGCATAATCCAAATTATTCTGAATCATTAACTGAATAGCTTTTGCTTGCTCACATTTACCAGGGTACTCAGAAATAGGACGAGCATACATAGTATAATCAGGACGATAACGCAACATATAGATACGTCCATACATTTCTAACTCCTGAATAAAGTCAGCTGCTAATTCTTCGTGTTGTTCCTTTGGAAAATAACGTAAAGCATTTCTTAATGCTAATTTTTTTTCTTCACCTGAAAGAATTTCTTTTCTTTTTGGAGCATGATTAATTGACGGATCATACTCTTTTTTCGCAGGAATAGCTAAAGGAATTCCTGATAATATATCGTTTTGAAATTGTTCCAAATTCATAGTTCTCAATTTTACACAAAAATAAAAGTAAATCTAATATATATCAAAGTTTAAGCAGAATAAAGCAAAAGTATAGAAACAAAAAAAGGTCACCACTTGGATGACCTTTTCTTAAAAAAAATATTAATTACAAATATTTAAAATCATTTCCAGGATATACTGCGTTTTCACCCAATTCCTCTTCGATTCTTAATAATTGATTGTATTTCGCCATTCTATCACTTCTAGATGCAGAACCTGTTTTAATTTGCCCTGTATTTAAAGCAACCGCTAAATCAGCAATTGTACTATCTTCTGTTTCACCACTTCTATGACTCATTACAGAAGTATAACTATTTTTAGTTGCTAATTGAACAGATTCAATCGTTTCAGTCAAAGAACCAATTTGGTTAACTTTAACTAAAATTGAATTAGCAATACCTTCTTCGATACCTTTCGCTAAACGTTTAGTATTTGTAACAAATAAATCATCACCTACTAATTGTACTTTATCTCCTAACTCATCCGTAGCCAATTTCCATCCTGCCCAATCATCTTCAGCTAAACCATCTTCAATTGAAGCGATAGGATATTTAGATGTCCAATCTTTCCAAAATCCAACCATTTCAGAAGAAGTCATTTGATCACCTGTAGATTCAAAAATATACAATCCTTT
>CANCEQ010000251.1 GCA_947375085.1 Flavobacteriales bacterium | reverse complement strand
TGTTTTTATGGACCTCCAGGAGTTGGTAAAACATCTTTAGGTAAATCAATTGCAGAGGCTTTAGGTAGAAAATACATTCGAATGTCACTTGGTGGTGTTCACGATGAGTCTGAGGTAAGAGGTCACAGAAAAACGTATATCGGAGCAATGCCTGGTAGAATTATTCAAAACATCAAGAAAGCAGGAATTTCGAATCCTGTTTTTGTATTGGATGAAATTGATAAGTTAGGTAAAAGCAATCACGGAGATCCATCTTCAGCTATGTTAGAAGTTCTTGATCCTGAACAAAATAATGAGTTTTATGATAATTATGTAGAAACAGAATTTGATTTGTCTCGTGTGATGTTCGTGGCAACTGCGAATAATTTATCTACTATTCCTGGTCCTTTAAGAGATCGTATGGAAATTATCGAAGTAAATGGTTATACGGTAGAAGAAAAAATAGAGATTGCGAAACGACACTTAATACCAAAACAAATTGAAGAACACGGTATTACAAAAGGAGATTTTTCGATTGATTCAAAATTAATTGAGAATTTAATTGAAGAATATACGAGTGAGTCTGGTGTTCGTGGATTGGATAAAAAAGTGGCTAAAATTGTTCGTAACAGAGCTCGTCAAATAGCGATGGAAGAAGAGTTTAAACCAAAAATGGTGAAAGAAGATCTTTTTACAATTTTAGGAGCGGGTAGAGGTAGAACGAAATACGATAATAACAGTGTTGCCGGTGTTGTTACAGGTTTAGCTTGGACAAGTGTTGGTGGCGATATTTTATTCATCGAATCTTCTATTACCAAAGGAAAAGGTAAATTAACATTAACTGGAAACTTAGGTGATGTAATGAAAGAATCAGCTGTGATTGCTCTTGAGTATTTAAAAGCGCACAGTGATTGGTTTGGTTTAAGTCAGGAAGTTTTTGATAATTACAATGTGCATATTCACGTTCCTGAAGGAGCTACTCCAAAAGATGGACCAAGTGCTGGAATTA
The DNA here is from genome assembly GCA_947375085.1 of Flavobacteriales bacterium. The sequence continues at coordinate 3,769 of CANCEQ010000251.1, read as the reverse complement.
CCATGTTGACTTCTTTAGCTTCATTGTTTTCTCAACGTAAAGTGAAAAAGAACCTAGCAATGACTGGAGAAATAACTTTAAGAGGAGACGTTTTACCTGTTGGAGGAATCAAAGAAAAAATACTAGCAGCTAAAAGAGCGAGTATAAAAGAGATCATTTTGTGTGAGAAAAACAGAAAGGATATCGAAGAAATCAAAGAATCGTATTTAAAAGGTTTGACATTTCATTATGTAAAAACTATGAAAGAAGTATTGGATATTGCAATTATTAAAGATAAAGTAGATAATTTTATCTCAATTAATTAAAATTAAGACAACCAGAAATAAAATTCTTCGTCTTTATTTTGATTGAATAGATAAAATTAAAAGTTACTCTGTAAAATGTTAGAACTAAATTTCACCCTTTTAAACCTTGTAAGTTTGATAACTTGCTTTGTGGGCGTTTTTTATGTTGTTCAAATTGGAAGTTTAAAAAAGTCAGTAGTCAAAGAGGGGAAATATTTCACGCTGTATCTTTCTGTTATTTCTTTAATCGTTTTACTTTTTTTTCTTGTTGATTTAAATCTGAATAACAAGTTTTTAAATTTAACACTCATTTTTTTACTTGTTCCTTCAATTATTTTGATATCCCCTTTAATGTGGTTGTATATCAGGAAGTTAATTTCGTATAAACAAAAGAGTAAATCAATTGTACATTTGTTGCCAGCGATTTTGAGTGCAAGTTTGATAGCGCTATTCTTTGGTTTGTATCATTTAACAAAAAATGATGTATTCATCGATTTAGTAAAATATGTTTGCATAGTTTCATTAGCGGGCGTATTTATTTTTCAAAATATATACTATATATACCACACAATAAAAGGGTATAAACTGTTTAAGAAAAATGTAGAACAAGTGTATTCTTATTCGGAAGAAGTTGATTTATCTTGGATTAAAGTGCTTGTTGTTGGGTATGTAGTGTTTATTCTAGGTATTACTGTCGTAAATGTTTATGAAACATCTAAACCTTTAAAAATAGAAGCTTTCGGATCGTATAAAGGTCATTTAATGTTAACAGTAGCAAAGAATGAAAAATTAAAAAATAACGAACGAATAGAATTAATTGGTTTAAAAGAATTCAAATCCGATAATAGTTTTTTGGTAAAAAAGATTAGTAAATCAACGTTTTACTTACCTAAAGTAAATAGTGATTCAATTCAAAATAAGCATTTTATAGTTCAAGCGAAGGATAAGTTCAAATCGGATGTTTCGAATATCATTTTTAATTTAATCGTCCTTATCTACATTATTTATACGGGGCATTATGCTCTGAAACAAAAATCAATTTTAATTTCGGAATTAATAGAATCGAATGAACCGTTTGAAGAAATCGATTTAAAAGATAAAAACATTTCAGAAACGCAATTGATTGTTTTTCAGAAGATTAAAAATGATCTTTTGGAAGTTATGAAAACAGAAAAACCATATTTAGATCAAAATTTAAATATCTTCACTTTAGCCAAACGATTAGGGACAAATAGTAAATATTTATCTCAAGTAATCAATCAGGAATTTGATAAGAGTTTTGTTCATTTTATCAATGAATACCGTATTGAAGAGGCAAAACAAATCTTATTGGTAGAAAATAACTACACAATTGAGGCTCAAAGTCAAATGGTTGGATTTAAATCAAAATCTTCTTTTAATATTGCTTTCAAGCGTCATACTGGTATCACACCAACACTTTTCATACAAGGCAATAAATATTCTGCCTGATTAATTCGTTTTCATTTTTTAACGAAATGTGATTTTTATCATTCCTAGAGTTGGTTCCCTTTTTTAATTTTACTCGAATTAAAATTTTAGCAAATGGTTTGGGTTAAAAAAAGTAAGGAAGAAATTAATAATCAAATATTTGGAGCTTTACAGAAGAATGTGAATTACCAAAAGGAATCCATAATTGGTTTACCTGGTTCATATTTAGATGAAAAAGTTTTCAGTCAAGATAAATTTGATTTGAGTGGTGCTCCTTTTTTATCTACTTTAATTCTAAATCCAAATCATATTGGTTGCCATACTTTAGGACTTTCAGAAAGTTATTTTACAGGAACGCAAGAGATTGAAAGAGAAGTGATTTCCATTTGTTCAGAATCTATTTTGAAAGGAGCTGAAAATCAATTTGATGGATATGTTGCATCTGGTGGTACAGAAGCGAATATTCAAGCTATTTGGGTATATCGTAATTATTTCCAAATCGAAAAAAAGGCATTGAATTCTGAAATTGCGATTTTGTGTAGTGAGGATAGTCATTATTCCATGGCGAAAGGCGCGAATCTTTTGAATATTTCAATTTACAATGTGTCGGTAGATTTTAATTCAAGAGAAATTAGTGAACATTCTGTAAAAGAGGTGATTGATAAAGCGAAAGCAAACGGTATAAAGTATTTTATTGTTGTTTCAAATATGATGACAACGATGTTTGGTTCAGTTGATTCAATCGAAACCTATATTTCTGTTTTAAACAACGAAAAATGCGAATTCAAATTACACGTTGATGGAGCCTATGGTGGATTTTATTATCCCTTTTCAAAAGAAGAAAACAACGTAATAAATTTTTCAAATCCGAATGTTTCATCTGTGACGTTGGATGCGCATAAAATGGCTCAATCGCCTTATGGTACGGGAATATTTTTGTGTAGAAAAGGATTAATTCATTATGCAACTACAAAAGAAGCGAGTTACGTTGAGGGTGAAGATTGTACGTTGATTGGTAGTCGTTCTGGAGCGAATGCCATCGCTATTTGGATGATTTTATCTACGTACGGTCCGAACGGTTGGGGAGAGAAGATTTTTGTGCTTCAAAAACGAACGGATTTAGTTTGTAAAAAATTAACTGAATTAAAAGTTGAATACTTCAGACACCCTAACTCAAACATTATCACGATGAAAGCTGAATTTATTCCGCAAGAATTAGCTGTAGAATTTGGTTTAGTTCCTGATAATCACCATTCTCCAAAATGGTACAAAATAGTTGTAATGGAGCATGTTACGATGGAGAAGTTAAACCCATTTCTGGAACGTTTGGAGTCTGTGTTAAGTTAGATTTTACTATTTAGATTTCATTGTTGTCCCTTAAAAATATCTGGTTATCTTTTTTTACCACATTAGGCACATGAGATTTCACATGAGGGCACATAAAATTACTATATTACAGTTCTGCATTCATTCTTGATAAGTTTACTCATGGCAGAAACCACTTATATGTCCTCATTAAGTTAATCTGCAAAACACATTGATTCATGTGATCTCTTTTGTTTTTTTCTTATGTGTCTAATGTGTTGAAAATCAACCATCCTTAAATTTAAATTATATTAGAAACCAGAGTATCCAAGGATTTAGATGATTATTATTTAATTTAATCGGACAACGATGATTTCATTTATAATCTAGGTAAATTTTTGTGCTTTTATTCCCCTGAATTTTCTAACTTTGCAAACTGATCTGAGAAACGATTTCTCAAGGGAGCTTCTAAAAAATCAAATTTTCGAGGCAAACATAAAATTAACACCGGAGTCCGCCAACTGGCTGATGAGGATGTTAATTTTGTAGTTGAACGATGAAAAGTGAATTTATAGAAATCCCCTCAATAATAAATTTAGAATGGCACAGAAGTACACAACAAGACAAGAAGATTATTCAAAATGGTACAACGACCTAGTTGAAAGAGCTGATTTAGCTGAAAACTCAGGAGTTAGAGGTTGTATGGTAATCAAACCTTATGGATATGCAAT
>CANCEQ010000250.1 GCA_947375085.1 Flavobacteriales bacterium | reverse complement strand
AAAAAAATAAAACGATGAACGTACCAGTTACTATATATGCGGAGATGACTCCGAATCCAGCAAGTATGAAATTTGTTGCTAACAAACATATTTTGATCGATGCAACTGTAAATTTCTTTTCACAAGCAGAAGCGAAAGGATATTCTCCTTTAGCGGAAGAATTGTTCAACTTCCCTTTCGTAAAAGGTGTTTTTATCAGCGCTAACTTTGTTACGATTACCAAAATGGAAACATTAAGTTGGGATTTCGTATTAATGGATTTGCGTGAGTTCTTAAAAAATTGGTTGACAGAAGGAAAAGATGTTCTAATCAGAATGCCTGAGCCAAAACCAGTTGAAAGCACGAAAGTAGATATGCCTAAAAAAGTATATGCTCCTTCAGAATTTGACCAAGCAATCGTAGACTTATTAGATGAATACATTCGTCCAGCAGTTGAAGGTGATGGTGGTGCAATCGATTTCAGAAGCTATGAAGATGGTGTTGTAACAGTACTTTTAAAAGGTTCTTGTGCAGGTTGTCCTTCTTCTACTGCAACATTGAAAGGTGGTATTGAAATGCTTTTAAAACAATATATTCCTGAAGTTACTTCTGTAGTTGCGGAAAACGAATAATCAATTGATAATTTTCAATTAAAAATGGCTAATTCTTTCACATTGAATTTTATTCAATGTGAAAGAATATTTTAAACACAGCCTTAACAACTAATAGCTAACAATTAGCCTCACATCCATCTAAACAAATCTTTAACAAGAAGTTTCCCCCATTGGTTTTCTGCTAATTTTTCATCTATTTTAAGTTGAAATTCTTCGAGGGTAATATAACTTTTCTTTTTTGCCTCAATTTTAAAAACATCAGGATCTACATCAATAAACTCAACAGATTTAGCAAAATAAATTATCCCTCCATCTTCAGTAGCAATACCTAAAATAGTACCAGGTAAACCACTAAAACCTTCTGGACCAATAGGTGTTAAAATTTCGTTTGTAAACCAAGCATATAAACGAGTGCTATCATTTTTTTGCCAAATCGCTTTACGGCATTCATATTTACCAATTTTTCGTTTACTCTCCGTAATTTTCCAATTACGTTTAGAAGTTTCTCCTTTAATAAAAAACTCTTCCTGTTGCCACATATCAAAAACTATTAATTGCTCTTTTGAATTAAAATTTTGATATGTCTTATTTTTGCTTGTTGCCCAACTTAATTCATCTTCTTCGTCCGATTCTACAGGTTTAAAAATAGAACAACTATCTGTAAAATATAACTCAAACAAATCCTTCTTGAATTTATGTTCAGATATAAATTCGTCTACCCAAGGTTCTTTTATATCTGCCATTTTCTTTTCTAAATTCGTTTTTCTTTCAAAAACAATCTTACCCGAATGCATTTGAGAATACAACAGAGAATTTAGAAATAAAAAAGAAATAAAAAGAAGTAATCTTAAACTACCATTCCTCTTGTCCATCATCTTCTTTGGTTTTATTATTATTAAACTTTAAAATCAATTTCAATAAAAAATAACGCGAAATAATTTTTGTTTTATTGTCGGTAATTACATTCGCCGAAATTGTTCTATTAGCAGAAATATTTTGATTTAAAATATCGTTACCAACCATACTTACTATCAAATTTTCTGTTTTTAAAAATGCTTTACTTATTTCTGAATTCCAAATTAAATAGTTAATATTATAACCGTTTGATCTTTGACCATTCATTGTATAAGTTGCCTCTGAAGAAACAATAAAATGCAAAGGTAACTTGATTAAAAAACTACCATAAATCGATTTTGTTGTAAAAGATTTATTAGAAATCGTACTAATCGAATTTAATGGACTATTAAAGGTCATATTACCACTACAAGATAATTGAAGAGAATCTTTTGAATAACTAATTTCCAAATCACCTGCTACGGATCGATTCAAAATACTATTCCTATTTCCATTGATTAAATTATAATTTTTAGAGTAATTCGCATTTACATTTGGACGAATGAATAATTTCGTTTTCAATAAATTAAATCCTGTTCCTCCATTTAAATAAACTTCATAATTCCCTTGAACATTAATTGTTTGAGATTCCATTTTACCAATCACCAAAGGGTCAAAAGTTGTAGATTTTGCAAAATCATTATTTGTATAATTCAAATTCATATTTGCGTAAATGTATCTTCCTGAAAGTGCTTCCCAAGTATTAAAATTTAAGCTAAATCGATGTGAATAAGATGGTTTTAAATTTGGATTCCCTTTCATTACTCTGTTCGGATTTGTATTATCTGGCACTGGTTGTAAATCATTAATTGATGCTTGTTGAGAAATTGTTCTATAATTAAATCCTATTCGTTTACTCATAGTGGGCAAAAAATGAAAATAAGCTTGGGGCAATAAATTATTCAAATTTTGATGTACAATATCAGTAGAAATAATGTTTTTACTTAAAATATCAATGTTACGAGCTTTAACTCCTGCTCCAACATTGTATTTTTTTGTTTTGTATGTAAGTAACGTTCCTAATTTATTTTGCTGAATTTTATTTTCAAATTTGTTTGAATAGTCCAAATTTAAAACAGAATAATCTCCATTTAATTTATTTCTAGTTTCTTTCGTTTGATTCGAATTACCATACTCAAATTGATATTCAAATTCAATATTTATTTTTTTTGAAAGTGGTTCTATAAATTTCACTTTCGCTTTGTGGTCCTGTTTATTACTTGTAAAATCTTTAGCTTGATCTGTGGTATCATTCATATATAATACATCAAAAAAACTATTTTCGGAAAGTAATTTCCCTATTGATGAATTTGTCTTACTAGAAAAGTTATAATTAAAATTAAATTCCCTTTTTGGCTTTTTAAATTTTTTATCTAATCCTAATTTATTTTCAAATCCCAAAGCTTTTGTATCGCTTACTTTTACAATCGAATTCTCTCTTGTTAATTTAATATCTTCTGATAAGAAATTAGTTTGATCAAAATCTTCTGTTTTACCTAGATCATAGGTAAAGATGGGTTGTATAGTTAAAACTGTTAATGAATCTAGTTGAGTAATAGCCGACATATTAATGCGGTGTTTCTGATCAAATTGATAATTATGTGTCGAATCATCCGAAAAATAAGTTGTATCACCTAAAAAATATTGTGAACGACTTTTACTGTATGCATTTACTTTTGAATCAGTAAACGAATAATTAAAATTTAATTTTGTTTGATCTTTCTTTCCTACTTTATCCGCATAATAGATACCTGATTTAAATGTCTTAGGAATTCCAGTCAAATCACTATTCATCATCCAAGTATCTAGTTCCTGATCGTATTGATAATCTGCCTCATTCTCTAACCCAAATTTTTGTTGTTCACCCCAATTAAATTTTGAACGAGGAGTATTGGAACTCAAGGCAAAAACGGAAATCTTTTTTGAGCCATTGAACTTATTTAATAAAAGTTCTCCTTGATAAAAATCTTTAAAATCAGATGCTAAAGACGTTCTTCCAAAATATCCCTTTTTAGCATCTTCCTTTAACTTAAGATTCATTACTTGCATCATTTCATCTTCTCCCTCTATTGCATTTTCATTCTTCTTCTCATAGACCTCAACTGTTTCAACTCCTTTAGCTCCCAAGTTTTTAGTCGCTATTGAGGCATCACTCCCAAAAAACTCATCACCATCAACTAGTACTTGATTAATTTTTTTCCCTTGAGATTTTATTGTCCCGTCTTTTTCAATCTTTATTCCAGGTAATTTTTTTAACAAATCTTCTACTACTGCATTTTCAGCTACTTTAAATGAATCAGCAACATACACCAAGGTATCACCCTTGTAAAATATAGGATTTTTATTCGCGTAAATGATTACGGCCTCTAATTCTTTTGATTCTGGTTGTAATTTTATTTTAGGTATATTAATTTCATAATTAGCCGAATGACCAAAAATTAAATAGGTTTTATCATCGCATTTTGGGTAACTAACAATTAACGAAAATGTATCAATCGGACAATTCAAAAGTGTAAATTTTCCACTACTATTCGAATGAGAAAAATCTAACATTATTGAATCTTTGATTCTAACTGCCATTATAACAGCATTTTTTAAAGGATTGACTCCAGATGAATCATACACAGTTCCCTGAATATTCATATTTTGAGATTTTCCAAAAAAAGGAAAAATCAACAGAAATAGGCAAATTAAAATAGGTTGTAGTTTGTACATTTATGTGTTTTTGAAGTTACAAGTATAATTCTAAATTCTGATTTGGTTACAAAAATGGGGGATTTAAAATGGTGAAAATTGTATTATTTGAACATAATTTAGATTTTATTGATATTTATAAAAATCATTTCATTTCACATCATAGGGTATTTAAATCCTACCCTATGATGTGAAATCTAAACCTCACCTATTACCCAATTACTAACACCTAAATTCACATCCAACGAAATAAATCATTGAACATTCTTTTTCCTCTTGGTGTATTCCCAAATTCTTTTTCAATTTTTGTTTTTAATTCATCCATCGAATAAACATCTTTCTTGCCTGTTTCAACTTTGAATATTTCTTGCTTCGGGACAATGACTTCTACTGATTTAGCGAAATAAATAATTCCTCCATCTTCTGTTGCTAATCCTAATATTGCGCCTGGTAAGCCATCGAATCCTTCTGGACCAACTGTTGGGACAATATCCACCGAAAACCACGCATAGATTCGGGTACTATCGTTTTTTTGCCAAATCGCTTTGTAACAATCGTAATTCGCTATTTTGCGTTTGCTTTCTGTTAT
>CANCEQ010000249.1 GCA_947375085.1 Flavobacteriales bacterium | reverse complement strand
AATACCACATTCGAAGTTGGCATCTTTCGTTTTTGATTTTAATTTAGGTCCAAGGATGTGCGTTACAACCAATACAACTACTACGAAAGCTATCGCAACAGCAGCCTGAATAAGGATTGGTAAATAATTATTCGGTGTTGTCATACTATTAATTTTATTTTTTTAACACTCTAAGCGCGCAAATTTATAGAATTTTAACTTAGTACATTCATTTTTTAGCGAATAAAATCACTATTTTTTTATCACAAGTCTGCAAAATTCTATCGATGAGCATCTTCCAATAAATCCAATACCGTTTTTACTGGACTAAAAGTCGAAGATGGAATCTCAACAAAAATCGTATTCCAATGCGCCATACTTCCATTCCATAATCCTGGTAATTCTGTAAATTTGATATCTTGCCCACGGTATTTTTTCTTTACTACAAAGAACTTTGATTCATCCTTAAATTCCTGTAAATCAAATTTATTTCCATCAATATCTTTTGTAGATGCAACAATCATAACTGGATTAAAATAAGTACTTTGAACCATTAATCTGTATTGCTTACCACGCATTGTAATTTGCGCTTTTTCTACAATTTGTTTTGTAGTTACCCCATTATCTTTCACCCAAAATGGTCCCCCTCCAGGTTGACCTTCATTTTTAACCATTCCACAAACACGAGTTGGACGGTTTAAAAGATTTTTCATCTCATTGATTGTCAATTCTCCAATTATTTTGGGATCATATAACTGAAAACGTTTGTTTAATGCTTCAAAATCTGAAAAAGATGGATTTTTTAACCATTTCTTCACTTCATTTCTAAATTCAATTAAACCACCGCCTAACATTTTCCAATTTTCTATTGCTTCATCAGATTTGGATAAATGTTGAACATTATCAATGTTTTTAATAAATATTAAATCCGAATTAATATTGTTTAAATTGTCTAATAATGCACCATGACCTGCTGGACGATCTAAAATTCCTCCATCATCAAATATAAAAGGTTCACCATTATCTTTAAAAGCAATTGCATTCGTATTTTTATCTTGATCAGAAAAAGAAACATCATAGGTCTGCCCAGTTAAACCTTGCGCTTGATGAATACCTTTTTCAATCGCTTCTTCAAATTTAGATTGCACTGTAAAATGAAAACTCACATTTTCTTCTTTCATTTTAACACCTTGTAGTATTTGCTCTTGAAATGGAGTTAAGATAAAAGGATCTGTTTTATGAAAAGGTATCAATCCTTTCGGTAAATCACCATAACCCATACCATGTTCCTTCAATAAATAAGAAACAAATTCATCCAAATCTAAATCATGCGTTTTTAATTTTTTTCTAATTTCAATAGGCAATTGCTGAAAAAAAGCAAAATCAGTTATGTGATTTAAAAATTTTTCGACTTTACTACGATTGTCTTCATTTGGTTCTTCTAAAAAATCAAACAAAAACTGAAACATTCTTGAACCAGAACCTGATGCTGGTATAAAGAAACAACTTGAAAAATTTTCTTTCTCAAATAAGTTGATTAAATATTGTTTTTCTTTAAATGAAGCTTGTAAAATCCCTTCTCCTAATTTACAGGGAGAAACCAATTCAACTTCAGGGTGAGCACCCATTACTTTATCTTTTTGACTCTGAATTTTTGATTCTATTAAACTTTCCATCTAAATTAATCTAAAGTTTTATTTAATTTGCATTATGAATATACTCATAGAATATATTAATTATCGTTTCAAAGCAAAAGGTAGACATGGTATTCATTCACCTTTCGTATATTCATTTTTAAATGAATGTCTTAGTACAAAGATTGATAAAAATTTTAAAAATTCACGAAAAAATTTGTTCAAAAACCTGAAAAATAATAATTCAATCCTTGAAATTTCAGATTTTGGAGTTGGATCTAAAAAATTAGGCTCTCATAGAAAAATATCAAAAATATTTATCAATAGTTCTTCAAAAGGTAAATATGGTGAATTACTTTACAAAATAAGCTCTTATTATCAACCAAAAAGTATTTTAGAATTAGGAACCTCTTTAGGTATCGGCACTATTCATCTTTCATTAGGAAATCCAAACACTTCTATTTTCACAATAGATGCGTGTAAAAACACATCAAATCAAGCTATTCAAAATTTTCAATCATTAGGAATTCGAAACATAACCCCTATTCAATCAATTTTTGCTGATTATATCTCTACTCTTTCAAATGAAAAATTTGACTTGATATTTATTGATGGTCATCATGATGGAGTTGCTCTAACTAAATATATTCTAGATTTAGAACCCTTTTCTCATAATGATACTATTTTCATTTTAGATGATATTCGATGGAGCAAATCGATGTTTAAAGCTTGGAGCGAACTAATTAAAAACAACAAATTTCACCTCACAATTGATTTATTCAGAATGGGAATTATGATTAAAAGAGCTCAACAGGAAAAAGAACACTTCATATTAAAGATTTAAATATCGAAACTTAAAATATCAATAAAAATCTTTTCTAAAACCTAGATTAATTGAAAACAATAAAGGTGAATTATTTGTAAACAAAGGAGTTATCACTTTTGCCACTTCATTACTAGGGATACTTAACAATAAATAATTAATATTTGCATCCAAGAATATAGAACCTATACCAGGAAAAGTATATTTCCCACCACCGTTAAATCCAACCCCTAAACTAAGAACAGTACCGTTTAAAGAAGAACCTGCAGGTAATCTATATTTGGAATGATCGTAATCTTCTAATTTAATTTTTGCTCTATTAATAATTCCTATCACATTTGAACCTCCATACAATGCAAATCCACTATCGTACCCATCAAAAAGATAGTAACGTGTTCCTCCATCAATAGTCGTGTAATTCAAATAACTATCGCCAGAAACACTCATTATGGTAAAGTCATCTTTAGCAAGATTATCTAATGTAATTGATACTTTTCCTAAAGTAGTGTCTAACATATTCTTTCCGTAAAAATTAATTCTTGCATAAAAAGTCTCCTCATTATCTTTGGGAGATTCAACTCCTAAGCCAAATCCTCCAAATTTCTTTAATCCTCCAAATGACGTAAGCCCATTCAAACCTCCTGTTATACTATATTGTGCAAGACTATTAAAACTAAATAGTAATCCAATTATAAATGTAAATCTCAGAATCATACTAATTGTTTAAATTAAATAATACCATTTTACTGTAAACAGGGCAACTTTCTTCATGTGCACCTTTTAAATAAGAAGTACTCATTAAAAATTCATTTACTATCTCCCCTCCTACAAACTTAAAGTATTTTTTGAATAATTTCACCCATTCTTCTTTTGATAAAGGATGATTCAACTCTATCCAATTTTTAAATGAACCAAATTCTTTTTGAATTTTCAATATCTGTTGAGCATTATAGATAACAGCGTTTACTTTCAATTTATTTCTAATTATACCTGCATCTTGCAACAAGGAATTTATTTTAATTTCTCCATAATTGGCAATTTTCGCAATATCATAGTTATCAAATGCTTTTCTAAAATTACCTTGTTTTAATAAAATGGTATTCCAAGATAATCCCGCTTGGTTGATTTCTAAAATTAACCTTCCAAACAACTCATTATCCGATTCAATTTTCAATCCATACTGAGTATCATGATAAATTTTATGATGATTATCCTCTTCCAAATTTGAACAATAAATACAATAACTCATTTCTCTTTATTTAATACAAATCTACATTTAAGTCTCAATTACTAAAAGTTAAAACTTTATAAAAATTCATTTTATTGTATAAATTTGAAAAAAAATCTGAAATGGCAATTTACGAATTCAATGGTTTCAAACCTGTTATAAAAGAAAGTAGTTTCATCCATCCACTAGCTTCAGTCATTGGAAATGTTATAATTGGTGAAAATGTATATGTCGGACCAGGAGCTGCCATTAGAGGAGATTGGGGGCAAATCATTATAGAAGACGGTTGTAACGTTCAAGAAAATTGTACGATTCATATGTTTCCAGGCACCATTACATTATTAAAAAAAGGTGCTCACATCGGACATGGCGCTATTATTCATGGTGGAATCATTGGTGAAAATTGTCTTATAGGAATGAACTCTGTTATAATGGATGACGTAATCATTGAAAAAGAATCGATTATTGGTGCTTTATGTTTTGTCCCTGCAAAAATGGAAATTCCAACAAGAAGTTTAGTTGTAGGGAATCCAGCGAAAATAATAAAACAAGTTTCAGACGAAATGATAGAGTGGAAAACAAAAGGTACTGCATTATACCAATCTTTACCAAAAGAGTGTAAAGAAACATTAAAAGAATGTCAACCTTTAAGAGAAGTTGAAGAAAATCGTCCAGCTCAGGAAAAAATGTTTCAAACATGGAATTCCATCAAATAAATCTAGTTTAAATTTATTTTATTTAACAAAACACTTATAAATAAAGGACTACAGTTATGACTAGAAAATAATCGACAAAATTCATTTGTTTGTCGAAAAACCCAATCAAAATAAGCTATTCAGACACATTTATCAACAAATATGTGCTTTTTTCAACAAAACCGCTATTTTTTTTATTAAAACACTTGTGAGATTTGTAGAATCCTATATATTTGCTTTAGATATTATTTATTAACAAAATTAAAAACACTAAGCTATGAACAAAGCTGAATTAATCGATGCAATTGCATCAGAGTCAGGATTATCAAAAGTAGACGCGAAAAAAGCATTAGATGGTTTCGTAACTGCAACTTCTAACGCATTAAAAGCTGGTGATAGAATCTCTTTAGTAGGTTTTG
>CANCEQ010000248.1 GCA_947375085.1 Flavobacteriales bacterium | reverse complement strand
TTAGAAGTAATGAAAAAAATTATACTTAAATTCATTTTTGTAGGATTTTCTACGTTGATTTTTGCTCAAGAACCTGCAACAACTTCAACGAATACTGAAAATAGTCAGTACAAATTCACGAAGGTTGCGCATTTAGATGCAACACCTGTCTTAAGTCAAGGTAATACAGGAACTTGTTGGAGTTTTTCTTCTTTGTCTTTTATCGAGTCTGAATTGATTCGTAAAGGAAATAAGAATCCAGCTATTTTATCTCAAATGTATATTTCTCGTAAAGCGTATGAGTCAAAAGCTGAAAAATACATCCGTTTAGATGGTAAAGGTAATTTTTCTGAAGGTGGAGCTTTTCACGACATTCCTTATGTAATTGAAAAATACGGTATCGTTCCTCAATCAGTTTACACAGGATTACAACCAGGACAAGCAGAACACGATCATTCTGAAATGTTCAGTGTTTTAAACGGTGCTGTAGGTGGTTTATTAAACTACATGAAAGAAATGGGTTCTAGAGGAATTTCAACTTCTTGGAAACCTGCTTTAAACGGTATTTTAGATGCTTACTTCGGAAAAGACATCAAAGAATTCGAATTGAATGGTAAAAAATTCACTCCGAAATCATATGCTGCTTCATTGGGATTAAACATGAGCGATTACGTTTCTGTAACTTCATTCAATAATTCTCCATACAACCAAAAATATGTAATCGAAGTTCCTGATAACTGGATTTGGAAAGAAAGCTACAATGTTGAATTAAACGACTTAGTTGAAATTACAGCAAATGCTTTACAAACTGGTTACACTGTTGCTTGGGGAGCTGATGTAACAGAAAAAGGATTCAGTTACAACGAAGGAATTGCAATTATTCCTGAAGATCCTTCAACGATTCAAGTGAAAGGGAAAAACAATAAAAATTTCTCAAATGCAGGTGCTGAAAAGAAATCAAATGCATTTTTAGAGCCGGTCAAAGAATTGGTTATCACTCCTGAATTACGTCAAGAAGCTTACGATAACAAAACAACGACAGATGATCACGGAATGCACATTGTTGGTTTATACAAAGACCAAAATGGTACACGTTATTTCTTAGTGAAAAACTCTTGGGGTACAGATAATTATCCTAAAGGTTTCTTCTATGTTTCTGAAAATTATTTCAGATATAAAACAATGAATATTTTACTTCACAAAGATGGTATTCAATCTTCTGTTAAAAAGAAATTAGGATTGTAAGATTTACAAACTAAGTATATTGAAAGCCTCTCAGATTTTATTTGAGAGGCTTTTTTTGTGTTATTATACAAAGAATTTAATACTACTTAAAGCTGTAACTCACAAATCACATTTAAATTCTCTTACTTTTTCTTGATAAAAAGTAAGCAAAAATCAAGGTCTTTCCAAGGAATTTTTCCCTCCATTCTATTACGTGAAAACGCACGTAAATACTTTCCTTCACGCTCCTTTTCGCCGAAAAAGCGAAACGCGATTACGGAAAAATTTACAGCTAATTCAGAGGAAAGACCAACTTAAAGCCAGCTTCGCACTAACTATTTATAAAATTTATATTTCCTCCCCCTCGATCCCCCTCCAAAGGGGGAAGAGAGTTGTAACTATTAATATCTACTTAGAAGAGAACGACATCTTTTGATTTTGAATTACGATTATCTTTCAAAAGCATGAATCTTTTCAAGAAGTTGGTCATTTGTGACAGGTATGTGGAAAATTATTTTTTTTAAATCCTCAAAATTTTCAGTGAGCAATTCTTGAAAATCCCACTTCGAGATGTTTCTTGCTTTTTTACCTCGATTAAATTGTTTTCGAAAGTTACGCCATTGCTCGGGCAACATTAATCCTGCAAAAACAGCTGTACCTAGTGTGAACGGAGATATTTTCCCATTACCAATTAAAAAAAATTGCATCGCCGCTTCGTTGTTCACATGGGTGTCAAAATCTAACAAAATATGGAATGCGTCATGTCGTTCTACTCTTGGAATAGGTTGTAGCTTTTCACTAAGTAAAAAATTACCCAACTCTTTACCTAATGTATTTTCAGGATAAAACAACAAATTTTGCGTCCTTAAACCCCAAGGTTTTCTCTTTGAATAAAATTTTGCGTGAATTGGAATTACCTCTCCCAACAACCATAACAGAATTTTTTCTCTTGTTGTATGTTCTTTTTTAAATCGAATGATTACAGGTTTCATATATTTATTTTATTTGTTTTTACTTTCTTTTTTAACTGTTATTTGAAATGCGAAGCAAATTCAACACTGCTTTAAGTGTCTATATCAATATCGGTTTACTACATAGCGACATCTTTCAATTTTTGGTTGAAAATTGTAGTGATTTTTGACTAAATAGGCTTTCACTTTTGAGTCGGTGTAATTGAATGATTTCCAAGATGTATTTTTATTAGCTAAGTGAAAATCGTTGATTTTATAGAGTAACTTATGATGAAAAGTTGCTCGTTTAATGGGTTGTTTGATTTTACTTTCTAGGGAAATTAATTTTGGAAGTGTGTTATTTGAAAAGGACATTGTGTAATAAATATCTAATTCGTGTTTATTTTTTTGGTTATAATCGATAATTATATTGTCCCAATTGAATAAACTTGCTGTGATTAAAACTGTATAAAATACCCAACCATTGATTCGAAGTAAATACAAGTTGATTTTGACTTTGTATATTTTCAAAAGGGTGGTTAACAATCCAATAAAGGTTAGCAATGTGTAGACATAAATTCCAATTCGTTTGTAGGTTAATCCATAATTTTCGATGTATAAATTATTCTTCATACAAACAGAAACCAGCATAAACATATTTTGAATCAACCACAAATAAGCCAGCATTTTAAATGCTTTGTTTTTTGAATAAAAATTCATTTCCCCTCTGAAATAGAAAAGTACAATGACAATAGAAATGAGAATTGATACTACTAACATTCCTACTCCTTGATGAATAACTTGTGAATAGGTTAATCCTTCAGGTAAAACCTTGCTAATGAAGACAAAATTAATATCAAGCAGATTGACAATTCCAATCAAGATATTCAATAGGATAAAGAGTAATTTCCCTGAAAAATATTCATCTACTAATCCGATTGTTCGTCCTAAAATTTTAAATTCTTTGCTTTCTTCACGACGAATATCCAACGATTCAATTTCATCTATAGAAGCTAGAATAGAAATTCGCTTCGGTTTTAACATCCCATAAATCAAGGTCATACCAGCCAAAGTGAAGAATATCCAACCAAAAGAAATCCAATTGAAATTTATTTTATCAGCATAGGCTTTAAACAAAGGATTTGAGTTTTTATACATCAAAAAGAAAAGTACTGTAATGAGGATTGGAACAAAAACGATGATCACTTTTCTTCGCAATTTAACCACATCAACAGCTGAAGCTAGTTTTCGATTAATTGCATCATTTACAATGCTATACGGAGCCATCGCTAATGTCACAATTCCATACATAAAAGCAAAAAGCACACTTGTTTTTCGATTCATTGTCATTCCAACTAACAATAAAAGCGAAGTGCAATTGGTAAAGATTGAAAATGCATTCCCAAAATAAGTGACTGATGATGCGGAGATAAGCGTACCAAATCCTACCATTAACCAATTTCTATTTTTCAATAAGGTCGGTTGAAGCAATGCTAAACCAATACAACAAATGACAGTGAAGATGCTTAAATTTAATCCAAGCGATTCACCATAAAACAAGAAACTATAAATTCCTGTTGTGCTTAATAATATCCAATCGTTCTTTTTCATTTTTATAGATTTTATTTATTTAAATTATTATCAGGATTTATGGAAGTGAATCACACACTTTTCAATTAAAAATATCTTTGATCTGTTTTTATTGTAGAAATTGATTGTTATTTGACTCAGGTAAAAAAGTTGAGAATAACAATGTTTGTAAAAAAAATATTGAATTATAAATCAAATAAATTGTTAATAACCAATAAGTTATAAAATTTCCTTGTCTTGCATATACTCTAGAGGTATAAAAACACAAAATGATATTTACTAAATATAAAATTGTCATAAAATCAATGACTAGATTTTGATATTTTTGAACGATTAAATCTAACGGTGTAATATCACAAATTGTACAAATATCGTATGTACAAATATTGAATGGAACAATAATAATATTGACACATATAAAAATTTTTATCATCGTTCTCTTATCATAAACGGATAAATTTTTCATATAACTTTATTTAGTTGTTATTTAAATTTTCAATTGTTTTGACTTTCGAATAGCAGATGTAAAGCGGTATAAATCCCAAAACTCCAAATGAGCAATCGATTAACTGCCAATAGAATGGAATATGACGAATGTGTCCACAAATAAAAGCGAGCGGAAACACCATACAACAAGCAATCATTCCGAATTGGAAAATCCATACGTTTTTAACAGGATCAATCAATGGACCGATGAAAGCCACAGCGATAACCAAATGGGCAAAAGCAAGCCAGTCTGTTCCATAAGATAAATGAGGATACAAACGATTGGTTTGAATAACTGCCTCTGTAATTGTTGTAATCCAACTTCTTAAAAAAGTCGGTAAAAATGCGTCGTGATTGACTAAGTATCTTAACTCCGTTTCGATGGGGAATGCGGTAATTCCACTTAGGATTAAAAGAATCATAAATAAAATGGTCCAGCGACGAATGACAGATAATTGATAATTTTTCATCTGAAAAATGGTATTTGTGGAAGTGGAGGAACTGAGAATATAAATCCAACTGATTGAGAGAAAGCATAATAAATACTTTCAAATTGTTGACCGAAGATGACAGCAATACAAATTTCAA
>CANCEQ010000247.1 GCA_947375085.1 Flavobacteriales bacterium | reverse complement strand
GAATTTAATTCACAAATAAATTGATTACTATTTGGATTAACATACAAAGCATTCGTTACAGGAAATGCACCATCTATAGATCGACCTAGTAGGAAAACATGATCACTTTCATCTATTTCAACAAAAAACACTTGATCAGAATTAGTTGTACCAATGTAACTTACACCTGAAACGCTTAATCCAGAAGGAATTAATTTCCCTACAAATCCATCGGTATCACCACCGTTAAATGTAGACTGCCAACCTGCAGATGTATTTAATATATCAGAAGAACATGTACTTCCCGCAAAAACAACATTAAAACTTGAATCTATTTTCACTGAATTACAGGCATCATTTTTAGCCCCACCAAAATAACTAGACCATTTTAAAGTTGATAAATCCGAAGAAAGTTTGAACAAAACTCCATCTTGTTTACCAGCGTTCGCATTCTGAAACGCATTAATTGTTGGGAAATCTGTAGATCTTGTGCAACTTGCGATTAAACAATCTCCATTTTGATCTAACATTATTTCACCTCTAAATGTATCTCCATAATTAGGGATAATTGAATCGTAAATAATTGAATTGTGATTATAGTGTTTGCCAGAATAAACAGCATCAACATAGGTTAAATTTCTATCATTTGTGTTTACACCATCATTTGCAGTTCCACCCATGTAAGTTGAACCTAATAATATTTGACCATTAGAACTTAATTTTGAGATATAAATATCAGTACCTTGATTTTTAAAATAAACTTCATTAAAAAAGAAATCAAAATTAGGAGTGCCTCCCCCATGAAAATTTTGATAAGCATTTACTGTAGGAAAATCAGTACTTGAAGTTGCTCCGAATAAAAATAAATTATCATTTTTATCACAAATCATACTATGAACAGTTTCTGTACCTTGAGAAACATCTCCCCCTCCTAAATACGTTGACCATAACATCTGTTTTCCATCTGAAGAATATTTTGAAATAATTACATCAGTAATACCAGAATTTGCAGGCAAAGGATTTATATATGTAAAATTTGAAAGAGTGTCATATGCAGGGTGTAAAGTAGGATAACCATTTCCAAAAACAGTTCCTCCAGAATAGGCTGTTCCATCATGACCAAAAGTCGCTGTCATTCCAAAATTATCCGATAAAGAGCCACTATATGTAGCAAAAATTAAATCTGGATCAATAACTAATTCAACATTCGAATTATACTTTCCTAATTTAAAACTTACTCGATTATCAACTAAAATAAAATCGCATTTAACTTCAATCACTTTCCCGTTTATAATTTGGTATGAAAACGGTTTATTTTCAATTATTTTTCCTAAATCGGTTGAAACAACTAAATTCCCTGCCCTATCAAGTTCTGCTTTTTTTTGTCCCTTATACTCTAAAATAATTTGATTTGGATCAATAAAAGGCTTCACATGAAATTCATATTTTAATTTTTCATTGTCTTCAATCAATTTAAGATCAATACCATTGTATAAATCGACCATATTTGCTTCTGAAAACCCATGAACATCTGAAGCCCATTTTGAAGAATCATTCCCTATAAAATAATTATAGTAGTTTGTCGTAGAATTAAACTTTTCAACCTGTTTAACCTGTTTCGAGCCTACAAAATTTAAATAAACAAATGTTTCTCTATCTTCAATATTAGTCAATTCAGATTTTACCCCACCATGAACCGCATGAGTCAACGAATAATCCTGAAAATGAAATAAAAACTTATTTTGCTGAATCCACAAATTCCCTCCGTCAAACTTCGACTTAAAAAGAATTTGATCATCCCATTGCCCTTTGTTTTCAATGAAAGCATGATGAATGGAATGAGGATGTTCTATTTCTTGCGAAAATAAATAACCTCCCATTGAAAAATGGAAAATCACGATCAGAAAATACAGTATCTGTGACTTCATCTTATTTGGATTTACAAAAAATATGATTCGTAAATATAACTTTTAGAATTGAATTAAAAACATACTTGAAACGCATTCATTATTTCAAGTCTATCGTCATACACATTCAACCGTTCAAAAAAACAAAAAATCGTTATTTAGCAAGGGGTTTAATACTGTAAATTCGTAGTCATTATGGAAAATAGAATTACTTCTCTTTTTAAAATTCAATA
Organism: Flavobacteriales bacterium; assembly: GCA_947375085.1. Next base: position 2,706 of record CANCEQ010000247.1, on the reverse strand, counting down.
TCCAATCATTCAAGCTGGTATGATTTGGTGTTCTGGATGGGAGTTAGCTTCTGCTGTGTCAAACGCAGGAGGATTAGGTATAATTGGTTCAGGATCAATGTACCCTGAAGTTTTAGATGAACATTTAACGAAATGTAAAGCTGCAACTAATAAACCGTTTGCTGTAAACTTACCTATGCTTTATCCAAATATTGATGAGCATATTCAACTGATAATAAAACACAAAGTTCCAATCGTTTTTACTTCTGCTGGTAATCCAAAAACGTATACTCAACTTTTGAAATCAAACGGCATAACAGTCGTTCACGTAGTTTCAAGTGTAAAGTTTGCAAAAAAAGCGGAAGAAGCAGGAGTTGATGCTGTTGTAGCTGAAGGTTTTGAAGCTGGAGGACACAACGGTAGAGATGAAACTACTACTTTATGTTTGATCCCAATGGTTGCAAAAGAAATTTCAGTTCCATTAATTGCTGCTGGTGGTATTGGTACTGGTCGCGGAATGTTAGCAGCAATGAATTTAGGTGCTGATGCTGTTCAGATTGGAAGTCGATTCGTTACTTCACCTGAATCAAGTGCTCATATTAATTTTAAAAATTCTATTGTCGATTCAAAAGAAGGCGATACTTTACTGACTTTAAAAGATTTAACTCCAGTTCGACTACTTAAAAATGAATTCTTCTTTGAATTAGAAAAAGCCTATCAAGGAGGAGCTAAATCCGAACAAATATTAGAACTTCTTGGACGTGGAAGAGCAAAAAAAGGAATGTTCGAGGGAGATTTAAAAGAAGGAGAATTAGAAATAGGACAAATTGCAGGAATAATTGATGAAATAAAACCTGCTGCTGAAATAGTTAATGAAATTATTTCGGAATACAAACAAGCTTTAAACGAACAAAACTCTGCTAAATACTTATTTTAATGATTGAATTTGAACGATTTAAATTAGATAACGGATTAACTGTCATTTTTCACAAAGATGTGACAACTCCGATGGCAGTTGTAAATACACTTTACGATGTAGGTGCAAGAGATGAATCAGAAGAAAAAACAGGATTTGCTCATTTATTCGAACATCTAATGTTTGGTGGATCTATCAATATTCCTGATTTTGATGCTCCTTTACAAAATGCTGGCGGAGAAAGTAATGCTTTCACTTCCAACGACATAACCAACTATTACGATGTTCTACCTGCACACAATCTAGAGACTGCTCTGTGGTTGGAAAGTGATAGAATGTTGTCATTGGCTTTTACCGATAAAAGTTTAGAGGTTCAACGAAGTGTCGTTATAGAAGAGTTTAAACAACGTTATCTAAACCAACCTTATGGTGATGTTTGGTTAGAACTTCGTCCGTTAGCTTATGTAAAACACCCGTATAAATGGGCTACGATTGGTAAAGAAATAAAACATATTGAAGATGCAACGATGGAAGATGTGAAAGCATTCTTCCAAAAACACTATAATCCAAGTAATGCAATTTTATGTGTTGCAGGGAATTTTGAATTAGACTATGTAAAAGAAGTAATTACGAAATGGTATGGCGATATTCCTTCCGGAAAAAAACCTGCCCGTATTCTTCCTTTAGAACCAGAACAGACGAAATTCAAAGAAAAAACGATTGAACGCGAAGTTCCAACGGATGCATTTTACTATGCTTTCAAAATGCCTGAACGTCGCGACCCAGCCTACTATATTGCTGATATTCTTTCTGATGCACTAGGTAGAGAAAAATCATCTCGACTTTATGTTGCATTAAAAAAAGAACAGCAAATTGTTTCTAATATCAGTGCTTATATCACAGGTTCTTTGGACCACGGATTATTAGTGATTTCAGGGAAATTGAACAATGGTCGTACATTTGAAGAATTAGACGAAGCGCTTTGGAAGGTTATTGAGGATTTAAAAACGACTAAAATGTCGGATGAAGAATTAGCTCGATTAATGATTAAAATAAGAACTGAAAAAGAATTTTCTGAACAAGGATTATTAAACAGAGCGATGAACCTTTGCACTTTCGAATTATTAGGTGATGCGAATGGAATCAATGAAGAAAAAGAAATATACAATGCCATTGAACCAGATCATTTATACGAAATGGCCAACTATATCTTGGTAAAAACGAATTGTACTTTATTAAAAGTTAAAGCAAAACAAGATGCTAAATAGAACTATACAACCTGAATTACAATCAATCGATAAAATTGACTTTGTAAAACCAATTATATACGACATCACTCCTGAAGTAAAATTATTCTTCATGAAGGATGTAGCAAATGAAACGACTCGTTTTGATCTGTACTTTGATGCTGGAAACATAAGAGCACCAAAAGGTACACCTGCATTTGTAAATGGACTATTATTATCTGGAACGAAAGAAAAATCATCGACTCAAATCAATAATGAAATTGATGCGCTAGGTGGATTCATGGAAAGTGGACTTTCAGCAGAAAATGCAGTTGTTTCTTTGTACTGTCTAAGAGAAAATGTACTTCCTTTACTTCACATTTTAACAGATGCTATAGATAATGTGGCTTTTTTAGAAAATGAAGTAACTGAATTATTGGCTGATAAAAAACAAGCTTTCTTAACCAATATGGAGAAAGTAAGTTATTTATGCCAACGTGAATTTCAAAACCGCTTATTTCATTCTTCTGAAGTCTATTCAACAGTAGCGACTGAAGATTTTTATGAAAATGTTTCTACTCAAAC
>CANCEQ010000246.1 GCA_947375085.1 Flavobacteriales bacterium | reverse complement strand
TGATTCCCTCACAATTTGTTCCAACTAGTTTAACCGTGCCCGCTTTAACGGCTTCAGGTCGTTCTGTGGTATCTCTCATTACAAGTACTGGTTTTCCTAACGAAGGTGCTTCTTCTTGAACGCCTCCCGAATCAGTGATAATTAAATATGCCTTTTTCATCATCCAGACAAATGTGGAATAGTCTAAAGGTGAAATCAAATGGATGTTTTTATTTTTCGAAAGTAATCGCTCTACTGGTTCTTTTATATTGGGGTTTAAATGTACAGGATAGACCACCTCAACATCATCCTGTCTAGCAATCTCTAGTAACGCACTACAAATATTCTCTATACCGTCTCCAAAATTTTCTCTTCGATGACCTGTAACTAAAATCACTCTCTTATTAAAATCTACTAGATTAGAAAGTTCCTTTATTTTATCATTCGTATAATTTATCTCTATTTTATTTACAGTCCATAAAAGCGCATCAATAACTGTATTCCCTGTTACAACTATAGAATCCGAAGGTGTTTTCTCTTGAACTAGATTGCTTTTGGAGTTTTCTGTGGGCGCAAAATGAAAATCAGCTAATCTTCCTGTAATTTGACGATTCATTTCCTCTGGAAAAGGGGAGTATTTATTAAAAGTTCGTAATCCTGCTTCTATATGACCCACTTTAATTCCTTTATTAAAACCAGCCCAAGCACATATACTAGAGGTAGTCGTATCGCCATGAACTAGAATTAAATCCGGATTAAAATCGTCGATTACTTCATCCATTTTAATAAAAATTCTACCGCTCAATCCATTTAAGGTCTGATTAAGACTCATAATATCTAAATCATAATTTGGTTTAAGTTCGAAAAAATCCAAAACTTGATCTAACATTTGTCTGTGTTGTGCCGTTACACAAACCGACACTTCGAACCCGCTTTTTCTTAATTCATGTACTAAAACACACATTTTTATCGCTTCTGGTCTTGTGCCAAAACACACTAGAATTTTTTTCATTTAAAAAAATTTGAATCAATGTAAAAATATTATTATTTTATCTTTCTTGTAAATTATAATTGCAGTAGTTAAAATCCAAAAAATAGAACATCCTGTAAATGCTATTGCAGCCCCTAACATCCCATAAATTGGAACCAATACAATATTTAAGATAAGGTCAATAAACACGGCTCCAATTAATATATATTGATACAGGGCTTGTCTTCCCGTCATATTCAAATAGATGGGTGTCGCTCCAAAAGCAGCAGTTATTCCTTGTCCTACCATCAATAAAATCAATGCAGATGATGCTGCCTCATAACCTTCACCAAAGAAATTTAAAATTGTTTTTGAAAAAAAACATATTAAAACCACTAGAGGAAAGCAAATAAAAAAGATTAATCTAGTGCTGTTTTTAACTGTTTTTCTTAATTCAATTGTGTTTTGGATTGAATAATATTCTGCAATCTTTGTAGAAACATTTATGTTCACGGAAATTATTATCATCGATAAAATAGTAATAATTTTCATAGAAGTAGAGTAATAAGCAACCGCTTCATTTCCATAATACTTTTTTATAAAAAAAATATCAAAGCTCATTATTAGAAAAAATGCCATTCCACTAATTGCCATTGGGTACGATTTAACAATTAATTCTTTATAAGATATACTGTTTAAACCAGAAGCTAAGTCTTCTAACCTATTCAGATCGAAAAGGATCATGAAAAATGAAACAATTGACAAAAAAACAAATCCTACTAAAAAAGAATCCACCAAATATTCCTGTTGGTGATTATAGAGCAAATAAATAGCGCCAATGATAACCGACAAATATTTAAATGTGTTTCTAAACAATTCTGCTGTGTACACTTTATCTAATGCTCTAAATGTTTCCGTATTAAGAATGGTAATACAGTAGAAGAATAAAATTGCAGTAGATTTAATTAATAACAAATAAATGAAATCATCATTAAAGAAGCGGTTAATTATTTCTTCTCCTATTAGAAAAACAACTAAAATGGGAATTATCGAGGTAAAGAAAATTATAGTTACTTTCTTTAAATAGATTTTTTTCAATTCACCCCTATTGCCTTGCCCCTTAATTATTCCTGCAAAGTATAGAATGGATTGTTCTGTCCCCAACAAACACAAACTCCCAACAACAAGAAGAAAAGTTCTTATGAAGTCGTATTGCCCAACAATTGCAGGACTGTAATTGTGTGTTAAAAAAAGCGTAAAACCAAAGAGCGTTATTACACCAATTACTCTTAAAATCATCGTATTGATACTCTGAAGTATAAAAGTATTTGCCCTTAATTTTTTAATAATAGAAAATATTGAATTAATCATAAATTTAATATTTATCAATATTTTTCGTTTCCTGTAAATAATCCGCCGTCATATTCTTTTCCTGGCATCGTATTCCAATCCCACAATACCTGATTAATTTTTACTCTATTTTTATATTTGGGATTGTTCTTTTTAAAATTATTTATGGCATTTTCATCAGCTGGGAACTTAAATTTCCCCTCTTTAATTAATAATTCCATACCATTACTATCTATTACCAATCTATTATTATACAGTTTAAATAGCTCTTCATAAGTTAAATTTTCCTTCTCAGGTATTTCAATGTATTCTAATACTTCTTTTCCAGAAAACAACCCACCATCATATTCTTTTCCAGGCATAGTATTCCAATCCCATAAAATTTGATTTATTTTTACTACTTTTTTGCATTTTGGATTGTGCTTTTTTAAACTAATTACCGCATTTCCATCTGCAGGAAACTTAAATTTTCCGTCTTGCACTAACAACTCCATACCATTTCTATCTATTACCAATCTATTGTTGTAAAGATTAAATAGTTCTTCATTCGATAAATACTCTTTATTAGGTATTTCAACTACTTCTACTAGTTCACTTCCATTAAATAATCCCCCATCGTATTTATTTCCAGGCATGGTGTTCCAATCCCAAATTTTATAATCCAAATTAAACTCTTTTTTAAATTTTGGATTGGTCTTTTTATATTTTATTACGGCATTAGGATTCGCTGGAAACTTAAATTTATTGTTTCTTACTAAAAGCATCACCCCATTCTTGTCAACAATTATAGAATTATTATACTTCCTGAAAATGTCTTCATAAAAAACGTCTCCATTAATATGATCTTCTAATTTAATTTTCTCAATCTCTTGAATTATTCTTCTATTCTCATATTTTAACCTACTCTGTTCAACAATTTTCTTATCTAATGCTACTTCGTCAGACGGAAAAATTTCTTCTTTGGTTTTGATTCTTTCGTCTCCTCGCCAAATAAACCCTCGAAGTTTTCGGGCGTTTTCAGGGAGTTCAGATTCGGGATACGTGTCGCCTTCCACATTCGTAAAAAAGGCAATACTTTCTATCTTACTTTTGTCGTCCATAATCATTTTAATACGACTACTTACTTTTTTATCTATTCCTATAAGCTCTTGCTTATCATTTCGTAAATAGAATAAGACTTCTGTGTTTTTTATAATATCCGTCTCATGGATTTTGTTGTCTTTGAATTTTGAATATAAATTAAGCCCCTTAACTTGGTTAAAGCCAGTTCCGACTGTATCTTTTGATGTAATAAATGCATCATTTATAACTTTGAGCGAGTCGAGTTGCTGTGTTTCATTGTTCCCTATAAGATGCATTACCACACCCGTCAATTGATTTTCAGCGTTCCAAAGAATGGGTTTCCCGATAAGTTGCGTGAGTCTTTCTTTTTGGCTAGAATGAATTGAATCGCATTTTCCGCTGAGGTATTTTGTATAGAAACGCACATTATTAAAGCCTCGAATGGTTCGTTCTCCGATTTTACCCGTCACAATTATTTTTTTTGCATGAATAAACATCGAATCTTTCTCTGTCAATGTACCAATAGAAGCGTGCTTAGTTATGAATAGCGAATCTTTATTCTTATAGATTTCTCCATAATGGCCTCTTACAATCGATTTATTTATAGAGTCGGTAATTTTTACATTGTTAGTTCCTGAGGCAAACTCTGTTTTTCTGTCATAAAATAAACTATCCGCTTCTATTAATCGATCTTTATATTTTATATAAGATTTTCTTAAAAAATGGCCAATGTTTTTTTTGCTGATATACACTCCATTCTCTGTATAAATAAAGGTTTTTTTTCCTTTTATTGTCGATGGTCCATATAAATAAGAAGCGCCTTGTTGGGTTTTATAATCTAAATGGTTCGATTTTATTACATATTCTGGATTGGCTAACTCTACGGCAGATAAAAACTGATATTTTTTTTCTTTAAGATAATACCTTCCTGCTTTGCTCTTTAACGTGTTGTTTTTGTTGACAATTGTTCCATTTGTGTTAAAATAAGCCTCTTGTGTATTTCTGTCAAAATGAATGGTATCAGTTGCCATTTTCGACTCTGGTGAAGTCATAACCACACTCCCCGAGGCAAAAGCCTTTTTGAGATTTCCATCATATTCGGCATATTTGCTATTCAAATACAAAGTATCCCCTTGAATCATTTGAACAGCACCAAAAGCCTTTATATAATTCTCCTCTTTATAATAATACGCTTTATTACATTTTAATACCACCCCATCGTGAACAGCAATCACATTTCCTGTTAACAAAAAAACACCCGGAAGTTCAATTTCATTTAAATCTGAAAAATCTGCATTTTTTATAACTATTTTATTTGCTTTTTGTCCAAAAACAAAAGCAATGTTTAAAATTAGAAAACCGATAAAAATTATTATTTTTTTCAACAGATTTATTTTCAAGGGTGCAAATTAAAATATCATTTATTTTTACATTTCTTTGGAACTCTAATTTTGTATATTCCTTACTTAAAA
>CANCEQ010000245.1 GCA_947375085.1 Flavobacteriales bacterium | reverse complement strand
AATACGCCGAAATACATGCATCAACAAAATGAGATTAAAATAAAAACGTACAAAACCAAAAATACCAGCAAACACGTGTTTGCTGGTATGTAATATTTAATTATTTTTACTTTAAATATGTAACGTCTATTTAGGACTAGTCAAACTTTCAATTAGATATCAACTTCTATCTCATTTCTATAGACATCTTCTAACGTTTCTCTTTTACGAATTAAAAACGTATTATCATTGTGTATTAATGCTTCCGCAGGACGTAAACGTGCATTGTATTGATTGCTCATTGTAAAGCCATATGCACCTGCATTATGAATAGCTAAAATATCTCCTTCTCTTACTTCAGGTAGTAATCGATCGTATCCTAAGGTATCACTTTCACATATATATCCTACCACTGAATATAATTTCAAAGGTCCATTTGGATTACTTATATTCTCGATTTTATGATAAGCATTGTAAAACATAGGTCGAATTAAATGATTCTGTCCACTATTAACACCTACAAAAACAGTCGAAGTAGTTTGTTTTACCGTTGTTACTTTTACTAATAACTTACCACTCTCACTTACAATGAATTTACCTGGTTCAAACCAAAGTTCTAGTTCTCTTCCGTACGATTTACAAAAGTCTCTAAAAGAATTCGCTATTTTTTTGCCAATCTGATCTATTGGTGTTACAATATCCCCCTCTTTGTATGCTACTTTGAAACCACTTCCTAAATCCATAAAAGTTAAATCAGGGAATTCTTGAGCAGCTTCGTATAAAAGCTCAGCGCCACGAATAAAAACATCCGCATCTAAAATATCACTTCCAGTATGCATATGAAGTCCATTTATTTTCACTCCATAATGTTTAGCAATTCTAGCGATATGTTTTACCTGATGAATTGAAATTCCAAATTTTGAATCTATATGACCTACTGAAATATTACTGTGTCCACCCGCCATAATATGTGGATTAATACGAATACAACAAGAAACAGAACCACCATAGGTTCTCCCAAAATGTTCTAAAATGGATAAATTATCAATGTTGATGTGTGTGCCGATTGCAACTGCTTGTTCAATTTCACTAAAATCGACACAGTTAGGTGTAAACATAATTTCATCAGGAGCATATCCTGCTCTTAGTCCTAAATGAATTTCTTCAATTGAAACAGCATCTAATCCTGCCCCTTCTTTATGAAGTATTCTTAAAATATTGCTATTATTTAATGCTTTCAAAGCATAATGAAGCTTTACATCTAATCCATCAAATGCATTTTTTAATGTTGCGTATTGTCTTTTAATAATTGAAGACTCATAAACATAGGTAGGCGTTCCGAACTGTTCAGCAATTTGAGAAAGTGTAACTTTTTTCATTAAAGTAAATTTTATTGTACAAATATAAGTGTTTTTTATTTAACAAAATGTTATTTAATTAAAAATGTTACATCTTTATGGAATTATCAATATCTTAGTAACTCACAAAAAAAATTCAATGAAAAACTACATAAACACTTTCGTTTTACTTTTAGTTATTCCGTTCTCGCTTTTTTCTCAGCAAGTTCACGAACAAATAATAAAGTCTGAAATTAAAAAAGTAAAATTATTCTTGACTTCAGGTGAAATACTTCAAGAACAGTCCATTAAATTAAACAAAGGAAGAAATAAAGTGATTTTTTCAGGTATTTCAACATTTGCAGATCCTCAATCGATACAATTCAATAGTGATGGTGAATTTAAATTGGTTTCTATTTCAACCGAAATGGATTTTCTAGCTGCTGAACAATTAAATCCGAGGATTTCTGCAATGAAAGATTCCTTAGAAAACTTAAATGAACAATTAAAAACAAACGAAAATAATCGAAAATCATACGATGCTGAATTGTCTATCTTAAATACCAACAAAGATTTAAAAGGAGATAATCAAAATCTGACTGTTATTCAAATTAAAGAAGCAGCTGAATATTATAGAGTTAGAACATTCGAAATCAATCAAAAATTAACACAATTAAATAAAGAACAAAGGAAGATATCAAGTCGAATAGAAAAATTAAAAAAACAATTAATCGAAATAAATTACGATGAAAACAAACGTAGTAATCAAGTAATTATCCTAATTGATGTGGAAAACAATATAACTCTAAATAGTACCTTAAAATATTTAGTATCCGATTGTGGATGGGCTGCAACCTATGATTTATCTGCAATTGATTTAAACCAAAAAATCAATCTTAAATACAAAGCAAAGATTTACAACAATACCGGAAATGAATGGAAAAACATTGATTTAATTCTATCAACTGGAGACCCAAGATTAACAGCTTCAAGTCCAAATTTAAATCCTTGGTATTTGAATAATCAAGAACTAAACGAAGTACTTGTTAAAAGAAATAGTTTTGGATATAAAGCTCCTGAAATCAATTATCAAAATGATGCATTACAAGAAATTTCTATCGCAAACCAAAGAGTATATGATAATTATGTAGTAAATGATGGTGAAAAAGTACAAGAAATAGAATATTCCATGATGAGAGATTCTAAAAAACGTCAAGACATCAATCAAAACGGAGTAAAAATACGTCAAATTGAAATAGCAGAACTTTCAACAGAATTCATTATCGCTACTAAAATAAATTGTCCTTCTGATTCAAAACCTTACATCGTAGATATAAAGGAAATGAATCTAGATGCTATGTTTTCTCATATTTCAGTACCAAAACTTGATAATGGTACATTTTTACAAGCTCAAATTACTGGATGGCAAGAATTTGATTTAATACCTGGTCCAACTAATGTGTATTTTGGTGGGCAATATGTTGGTCATTCAGAAATTGACACAAAAAACATAGAAGATACTCTTTCTTTATCTTTTGGTAGGGATAATAAAGTACAGACAATTCGTAAATTAAAAACAGAATTAAGTACTAAAAAGATAATGGCAAATACAAAAAAAGATTCCTATTTGTATGAAATCTCAATTCGAAACAATCGAACTACTCCTATTACAGTAGACTTATTTGATCAGATTCCAGTTTCTAAAAGCAGTGAAATTATCGTTTCAACAGATGAAACAACTAAAGCAAAATTAGACGAAATAACAGGGGAAACAGCTTGGAAATTAACAATCAATCCAGGTGAAGTAAAAACAGTTGAAATTGGTTATACGGTTAAATACCCTAAGAACTTAACAATAACTGTAAATAAATTCAAAACTATCAGTTGTCCTTCATTTTAAATTTTTACTGTTCATCACAATTATTTATGATTAATTTCGTTCTTGAATTTTAAATCACATTTTGAAAAAAGTTTCATTTCTAATATTCTCCCTTTTAATTGCTTGTCATCTTCAAGCACAACGTCCTACTCGACTATCTAGAACAGAGTTTGGGTTGATGGTTGGTGGAATGTATTATTTGGGAGATTTAAATCCAATGAAGCAATTTTATAATACTCAACCTGCAGCAGGTTTAATCTATCGCTTCAACATTCATTCTAGATTGAGTGTTAGAGGTAATTTTATTTACGGCAACGTTGGGGCAAATGATGCGCAATCTAATTCATTGTTACTAAAAAACAGAAATTTAAATTTTAAATCATCAATCTTCGAGTTGGCAGGTGGTGTAGAGTTTAATTATCTACCTTTTGAAATTGGTCATGACAAATACAAAGGAACAGCATACTTATTAGCTGAACTTGGTGTTTTTCATATGAATCCCAAAACTTCATTCAATGGAGAAAACATTGCTCTTCAACCTTTAGGAACTGAAGGACAAGGAACAAGCTTATCATCAAAAAAGAATTACAGCTTAACTCAACTTTGTATCCCGATTGGAGCTGGTGTTAGAATGACATTAGGAAAAAGAGCTTCGTTAAATGTAGAATTTGGACTTCGAAAAACATTCACAGATTATTTAGATGATGTACATGCTGATAATTTTGTTGACCCTATTAAATTAGCTGATGAAAGCGGAGGTTCAGGTTCAGATGTTGTTAGTTTATCCAACAGAAGTTTAGACGGAAATATCCACGGAAAAAGAGGTACTTCTACAACAAAAGATTGGTATATCTTTTCAGGTATAATGTTGACTTTCAAACTTGGAGAAAAATCAACCTGTTTTTATCATAATTAACAATAGACTAATTATTAATTATTTAAGTAAATTTAGTTCTACTTCGTCAACTCTTTAAACACTTCCTCTAACGTTTTCTCTTCTGTTCTTAACGTCAAGACTAACAGATTATTCATTTGAGCAAATTGAGCAATTACTTTTCTAAGATCTTCTTCTCCATTACCTTCTAACAACCAACCTTTATCAAACGATTCAACTTTAGCAACTTGTCTAATTTTAGCTAATTGGTTTTTAGAAACAGTTCCTTCAAATTCAACATACACCGTTTGGTGACCTTTTTCAATTTGTAGAATAGATGCTTTGTCGTCTGCTACAATTTGACCTTTATTTATAATCACGACTCTATCACAAATTGCTTCTACTTCCTGCATAATATGCGTTGAAAGCATTACCGTTTTCTGTTTTCCAATTTTCTTAATTAATTCTCTAATTTCAGCTAATTGGTTTGGATCTAATCCTGAAGTAGGTTCATCTAAAATCAACACTTGCGGATCATGAATAATAGCTTGTGCTAAACCAACACGTTGACGATAACCTTTCGATAAAGCTCCAATTTTTTTATTTTGCTCAATCTCCAAACCTACCGCTTTCACCATGTCAGAAACACGGTCACGAACATTTGAAACTTTGTATATTTTTCCTACAAATTCTAAATATTCTTTCACGTACATATCTAAATACAATGGATTATGCTCTGGTAAATAACCAATTAATTGTCTTGTATCTAA
>CANCEQ010000244.1 GCA_947375085.1 Flavobacteriales bacterium | reverse complement strand
TTGAAGTATTCCAAATGCAGTTCCTTTCGAATCAATTGCTTCTAAAAGTCCTAGTGGTACACTGTGTTCTCCTCCTAAAACTCCTACAATTTTCCCTTGTTCCATTAAAGAAAGTGCTCTTTCTTTTAAGTTGTTTTTAAGGGCGTTTGAAGCTTCATTGATTGTGTTAACAGTGTTTTGAAAATCAATGTTTTGTGAAATATCACCACCTTCTTCAAGGAAAGAAATATATTCAATTGCTTCAATACAAAGTTTAGAATTGATTTTCGCCCATTCTTGAGAAATAGGAGCAAGGTAAACTTTTGTTTTCCAAGCATCTTCTAATTTTGGGTGATAAAAATCCAATTGAGTTGAAGCGTCAAGTATAACTTGCGGACCTTGACTTGTTCCTTTTCCGTAGGATGCCGTAGCATCCCATGGAATTGGTATAATAACAATGTCTGCTTCCGATTCGTTTACTGGAAATCCAAATAAATTACCGTTCGCAATTCCTACGCCGTTTGGGTCGAAGTTTGACATGATTCTTTTTTAATAAGTGCTTTAACAAAATTTGGAGTAGCGAAACTTCCTTTGTGAACGTCAGAGTTGTAATAACGTAAACCTTTAGCATCTACAAACGCATCAATTTCTGCTTCATTTGTAATGTTTTTAGGGTGTTTGTCTCCTTTGATTCCGTATTGGAAACTCCACATTCCTGTAGGATAAGTTGGCACGAAGAACAATGAAATTGGAGCATTGTTTTCACCGAAAATACCTTGTAATGTTATGTTTAATTCTGTAAATGCTTTTTCGTTGAATTTTGGAGATTCTCCTTGTGCCAACATAATGCCGTCTTTTTTCAACGCATTGTAGCAGTTTTGGTAGAATTCAACAGAGAATAAACCTTCTGCTGGTCCAACTGGATCAGAACCGTCAACGATAATGATGTCATAAGATTCAGGAGCTGCTTTTTTGATGAAATCAATTCCGTCAGCTACTAATAATTCTAATTTTGGGTGATCGAAAGATGCTGCAATTTCTGGCAAATGTTTTTTACATGCTTCAATTACTTCTCCGTCAATTTCAACCATTGTTACTTTTTCAACTCCTTCGTGACGTAAAATTTCTCTTACAGATCCACCGTCACCACCACCGATTACTAAAACATTTTTAGCATTTCCGTGTGTGAACATTGCTGGATGAGAAATCATTTCGTGGTAATGGAATTCATCTTCGATAGTTGTCATAACCATATCATCCAATGCTAACATTTTACCATATTTATATGATTCAATGATTCTTACACGTTGGAATTGAGATTGAACATCGTGAAATACTTCACCTGTAAAACGTAAAGAAAGTGCTTGATTATCATCTTTATCAGTGAACCAAACGTTTCTTGTGTAGAAATCAGGATTAGCCCACTCACTTGCTTTTTGACGCATAGTCGTCATGTCGAAATCGTTTCTTGTCAATAAATTAACAGATCCACGTTTCATTTCAAGTGCTGAATATGATTTAGCTTGAAAAGCTTCTTTTAAAAAGTCAAAAGAAATCCAAGCATCCATTTCTCCGCAAGTAAATAAATCTACTGCTGCATAACCGTATTCTGGCCATGTGTGAATTGCAAGGTGACTTTCTTGAATTACTACAACACCAGAAACTCCGAATGGTGAAAAATGGTGAAATGTTGAGTTAATTACTGTTGCTCCAGCTTTTTGTGCTGCTGCAACCATATCTTTCTCAATCGCCGCTACATCATTCATAATGTGCGGATCGCAGTTCATAAACTCAACAAGAATATGATTTCCTAATGCTGTACTCATTCTTTTTGTATACTATAGTTAATTAATCGAGTGCAAAAATACGGTTTTTAGAAGATTTATTTGCTAATATTTGAAAAATGTTTGATTATGTTATTATTAATTTGAAATGAACAGAATAAAAAAGAAGGTGTCTGAAAAGCAGTATTAATTTAAATTCCAAGTTTTTTTATTTCATTATCAAAATCAGATATATAATTTTTATCCTGTTCAATTCTGAAATTTTCAAATTCAGTATGCGCTTTATTGATAGCTTTTTCATGTAAAATTAAAATTCCAAACAGTTGCCGAGAATTCCTCGTTAACTGCTACGTATACTAATTATAGACTATTGAATTTATTACTTAAATGTTCGGAAATGTTATCAGTTTTACAAAATCGAGAAATTATAAAGGGTGTCTCGTTATTTCGGACACCCTTTATTAAGTATTTGAATCTTTGATTAAGTCTCTATGCTTCCTCTTTTTCAGTTACTGGTTTTCTAAACACTATTTTAGAATCGAACATATCCATTATTACATTTTGTTTCGTATCAACTGTTCCAGCTAGTATTGATTTAGAAAGTTCGTTTAACACTTCTCTTTGAATGACTCTTTTTACAGGTCTTGCTCCGAAATAAGGGTCGTAACCAACTTCTGCAATGTGTTCGAAAGCGTGGTCAGTTACTACTAAATTGATATCTCTTTCAATCAATAATTTTTTCAAGCTATTCAATTGAATGGTAACGATTTGTTTTACATCTTCTTTCGTTAATGGCAAGAACATAATCGTTTCATCGATACGATTTAAGAATTCTGGACGTATTGTTTGTTTCAATAATTCCATTAATTCAAATTTCGCTTTTTCAGTTGCTCTTTCTAATTCGCCTGGTTTTATGTTGTCAAATTTCTCGTGAATGATGTTTGAACCGATATTAGAAGTCATAATGATGATGGTGTTTTTGAAATTCACCACTCGACCTTTGTTATCTGTCAATCGTCCATCATCTAAAACTTGCAATAAGATGTTGAATACATCTGGATGTGCTTTTTCAATTTCATCTAACAAGACAATAGAGTAGGGACGACGTCTAACAGCTTCCGTTAATTGTCCACCTTCATCGTAACCAACGTATCCCGGAGGAGCTCCAACCATTCTACTTACAGAGTGTTTTTCTTGGTATTCACTCATATCGATTCGCGTCATTGCATTTTCATCGTTGAATAAATATTCAGCCAAAGCTTTTGCTAATTCTGTTTTTCCAACTCCTGTTGTTCCAAGGAAAATGAATGAACCAATTGGTTTTCTAGCATCTTGAAGTCCAGCTCTTGAACGACGAACAGCGTCTGAAATTGCTTCGATTGCTTCGTGTTGTCCAACTACTCGTTTTCCTAATTCTTCTTCTAACTTCAATAATTTAGAAACTTCGCTTTCAATCATTTTATTGACTGGGATTCCTGTCCATTTAGAAACTACTTCTGCAATTGCTTCAGAATCAACTTCTTCTTTAATCATTTTAGAATTAGCTTGCATCTCGATTAACTTCACTTTCGTTTTTTCAAGTGCATCTTCAACTTCTTTGATTTTTCCGTAACGAATTTCAGCTACTTTACCATAATCTCCAGCTCTTTCTGCTTGGTCTGCTTGCAATTTGTAGTTTTCAATGTCTTCTTTCATTTTTTGAAGACTGTCGATTACATCTCTTTCAGCTTGCCATTTTGCTTTGAAAACATCGCGTTGACCAGATAATACAGAAAGTTCTTTTTCAAGAGATTCTAATTTTTTGTGGTCGTTTTCACGTTTAATAGCTTCTCTTTCAATTTCAAGCTGCATTATTTTACGTTCTAATTCGTCCAATTCTTCTGGTTTAGAATTGATTTCCATACGAACACGTGATGCTGCCTCATCGATTAAGTCAATTGCTTTATCAGGAAGTTGACGGTCTGTAATGTATCGTTGTGAAAGTTCTACAGCTGCAATAATCGCTTCGTCTTTGATTAAGACTTTGTGGTGATTTTCATATTTTTCTTTGATTCCACGTAAGATTGAAATAGCATCTTCTGTTGTTGGCTCATCAACTAGAACTGTTTGAAAACGTCTAACCAAAGCTTTGTCTTTCTCGAAGTATTTTTGATACTCATTTAAAGTAGTTGCTCCAACGGCTCTTAATTCACCTCTCGCTAAAGCAGGTTTTAAGATATTCGCTGCATCCATAGCTCCATCGCCACCTCCAGCACCAACTAATGTGTGGATTTCATCAATGAAAAGAATGATTTCTCCATCAGCGCTAATTACTTCTTTGATAACTGCTTTTAATCGCTCTTCGAATTCTCCTTTGTATTTAGCACCTGCAATTAGGGCTCCCATATCCAACGAGTAAACAATTTTTGAACGTAAATTATCAGGAACGTCTCCGTCTACAATTCGATGTGCTAATCCTTCCGCAATGGCTGTTTTACCAACTCCTGGTTCTCCAATTAAGATTGGATTATTTTTCGTTCTACGAGTTAAAATTTGTAGAACTCTTCGTATTTCATCATCTCTACCAATAACTGGGTCTAGTTTTCCTGCTTTTGCTAGTTCGTTTAAATTTTTCGCAAACTTTTCAAGAGATTGGTAGGTTCCCTCTTGACTGTTTGAAGTAACTTTTTCTCCGTTTCTTAAATCCATAATGACTTGTTTTAAGTTTGTTTTTGTGATTTTGTTGTCTTTTAATAATTGTCCGATTGATTCAGAAGAATCTAACATTGCATAAACAATCATTTCGATTGAAACATATTCGTCGCCGAAATTTTTGGCTTCTTGCAATGCGTTCGTAAGAATTTTTTGTGTGTTATTTGAAAGGTAAACTTGTCCGCCTGAAACTTTAGCATACGATTCGATGATTCTATCTAAAGCTTTTTCAAGCATTGACTGATTCACGTTTAGTTTCGACAATAGGTAAGGAACTACGTCTTTATCTTCCGTGAAGATGGCTTTCAATAAATGTCCTGGTTCAATGGCTTGTTGACCATTTGCTTCGGTAAGTGCTTGAGCGTTTTGAAGCGCTTCTTGTGATTTAATTGTGAATTTAGTAAAATCCATTTTATTTTTTTTAAGGTTATT
>CANCEQ010000243.1 GCA_947375085.1 Flavobacteriales bacterium | reverse complement strand
AGTCCATCTTTATCTGTTGAAATAATCCCTTGTTCTGTTGAATCTAAAATTGATTTTTGAAATGTTAATAATGATGTAATTTGCTCAGTTTTGAAATTTAAATTTTTAGACATTTGATTTAGAGCTAAACCTAATTCATCATTTTTTGATGTCAGTATAATACCATCATTTATTTCCCCTTGACCTATTTTATTAGCAAAATCAACTTTCGTTTTTAAGCTGTCAATCATCCTGAAAATAGAACTTAAAATACTTGATTCGTCTAATTTATTTGTTTCCTTTATTTCAAAATTCACATTTCCTCTTGAGACCTTATCTAAATAGGATTGTATGACTTTAGGGTCTTCACCTAAAATTGAATAAATAGTTCGAATAATGAAAATAGATAAGAAGATTAGTGTTGAAATACAAGAGATTACAATTAAAATTAAAAGTAGAAACGATTTATTTTGAGTAGATTTTTGATTTTCTAAAGCATTGACTTGTATACTATAGCTGATTTTTTTAGTAGTATCTAAGTTCGTTAAAACTATATTGATGAGTATATCAAATTGTGTTTCAGATTCATACATTTCTTTAATAATAGAATCTGTATTAAAATGTTGTTTTAACGTTGTGGTTTTTTCTACAACTTCATTGTATATTTTTTTAAAATAGGGACTTGTTTCATGCTTATAAATATTAACACTTTTAGCTAAACTAAAATTGATTTTATTTTTTAATTGTTGAAAAGAATTTCCCCAACTTTTATCAGAAATAAGTCCGTTAATTTCAACGATGTATTGATTGATTTTAGCATTTGTTTCAGAAAAATTTCTAAATTCTAATTCGGCTTCTTCAATCGAATTGGTTGAAATCATTTCCATTAAAATATGTTTTTGATTTAATAAACCATATTCTAAATTTTTATATGCAATAACCAGTTGGTTCGCCTTTTCTATGTCTCGATTTGCCTTTTTAGAATTTGAAAAATTATAAATCAGGGATACACAAAAAAAGACCAAAAAGGCAAAAATGAAGCTATTCATTAGGAATGCTTTTTGCTTCAATGTTTTATTTTTAAATAACTCCATGTTATTTTTTAGAATTAATTAATTTTTCAATTTTCACTTTTAATTCTTGAGAATCAAAGGGTTTTGACATGTAGTCATCCATGCCAATTTCTTTGCATTTTGTGATGACCGAATTCGTTACATCAGCAGTTAAAGCAATAATAGGTATTGATTTTTTAGTCGAATCATCTAATTTACGAATGGCGATTGATGCATCATAACCGTCCATTTCAGGCATCATTAAATCCATCAATACAACATCAAAATTGGAAGTTTTTATTGCTTCAAGAGCTAATAAACCATTTTCAACGGTTGTTACTTCAAAATTAAATTGCGCTAAAACAGTTTGCGCTAACAATTGATTAATCATATTGTCTTCCGCTAAAAGCACTTTAAATGATTCAGCTAGTTCAAAATCATTCGTTGTTTCTTCGAATTCAACTTTTTCAGGAACAACAATATCTTCAAATTTAATTTCTTCTTTTATTTGAGAGATAATTGGTTTGTAACCTTGTTTCAAAAATGGAACTATAATCGTGAATTTAGTTCCTTTTCCAACTTCACTTTCAACAAAAATTTCACCTTTCATTAAATCGATAATCTTTTTAACGATGGTTAATCCTAGTCCTGTTCCTCCGTATTTACGAGCTGTATCATCACTTGTTTGAACAAATGGTTCAAAAACTTTAGTTAATTTTTCTTTAGGAATTCCTATACCAGAATCTTGAACGTACATTTTAATATAGGTTTCTTCTAGTTCATCTCTTTCAATTTCTACACCTAACGTTATTTTTCCATTTTCTGGCGTGAATTTGATAGCATTACTTATGAAATTAAAAAATACTTGAGACATTCTGACTGAATCTCCTAGTAAATGAAAAGTCAATTTAGAATCATAGTTCAATTGAATATCTAAATTTTTCTCATTTATTTTAACGGCAAAAGTGTCGATGATTAGTTGGGTTAACTCTTTTAAATTGATTGGGTTATGTTCAAGTGCCATTTTACCTGATTCAATTTTAGCAATATCAAGAATGTCATTGATAATTACCAAAAGTATATCTCCAGAGGTTTTAATTGCTTCCAATTGTTTGATTTGAGCAGGTTGTAAATTTTTGTCATTCATCAAAATGTTCGTGAAACCTAAAATACCGTTTAATGGAGTTCTAATTTCATGACTCATGCTCGACATAAATTCATCTTTCGCTTTCGCTAAATTCTCAGCTCTTTCTTTTGCTTTATTTAATTCATTTTCAATTAATTTACGTTCAGTTATGTCCTGAACAATTCCTTGTACTCTTTGAAATTTATTTTGCTCATTTTTAAATACAACACCTTTACCGAAAACATATTTAATTGTTCCATCATTTTTTATTATTCGATGTTCGTATTCGAACGTATCATCTTTTACAATGGTATTATCTATAATATTTCTAAGGTGAGGTTTATCTTCAGGATGAATTTTGGGTTTATAAGCATTTATGATTTCTTCGATGGTCTCCTTTTTATTTAATTCGAAAATGGAGTACAACTCATCAGACCAAAAAAAATCTTTTGTTATAAAATTATATTCCCAACTTCCAATTTTGGAAATTTCTTGAGCATTTTTCAAAGATTCCTGAGAAACCAATAATTTATCTTCTTTTTCTTGAAGATTTGAAGACATGCTTAATAATGAATTTCCAAGTGAATCCTTTTCAGATAAAAGATTGATGTGTGTAGAATAATTTCCTCTTCCAATTAAATTCGCAAAATTGATTTTATCATTTAAACTTTCTATCATTACGCTTAATGCATTTTGCATATCGGCAATTTCATCTTTGTTCGTGTTTTTAGAGATAGGCTGTACATTCCCCAATGAAACTTCAGAAATCAAATTATAAAGATAAATTAGAGGATTTACGATTCTTATTTTTGTGTAATAAATGGCAGAAAAACTGATAATTAAAATAGAAACAACAGCTATAATGACGATTAGAATTAATAAAGAAATGAGTCTTTCTTTTTCTAGATAGATTAAATTTTGACGTTTTAATTTACCTTCTAATAAACTAGTATAAATCTTTTTATTTTCTTCAAGTATATTTTCAATTGAAGAGGTGTAGATTTTAACTGATTGATTTACAATGTTTTCGTCAAAGTATGCGTCAAATGAACTTAATAAATGGGTGATTTTTTTAATATTTGAGATCGCGATTTTATTGTTCTTTTCAATTGTCGAAAATGTTGCTAAATCTTTTTTAGAATCACATTTTAAAGCAAGTTCATGTAATTTTTTTGTTTTTCTAGGGAATTCTTTAGAGAGTATTCTATTTAAATTATCCTTATCTGTTTGGTTGGATAAAAAGACCCAACTTTTGGTTAACATATTTATTTCCTCTGATACCTCCTTTGTTTCTTTTAAAGTTTCAATACAAGGTAGATTCAAAAAAACCATCTCATGATCCGCTTTTTTGTATCGAATTAATGTAGTTAAACAAAATAAGGCACTAATAAAAGCAGCTACTATTATAGTCAAATAGGTAGAAGCAAGTTTTCTAGTAATACTGATTTTTTTAGTTGTCATTTTTTAAACTAAAATTATAGGTCAATTTTATATTAAATTCTCTACCCATTCCAGGCAGAGTTCCGTGAAGACTGTTATAAGGTTGGATAAATACAATTTTTTGATTTGTAATGTTTCTTATACCAAATCCTATTGTTAATCCATTTTTAATTTCCTTAAAATTTAAAAATGCATTTAAAAGTAATTGAGGATTGTAAGTAGAGAGTATACCATTTCCAAGTTCGTCTTCTGCAGTGTAACCATATCTTTTTCCAATAATTGAAGAAGAAGTGGTAAAGTAGAATGACTTACTCAAATTCAGTGTACCTACAAAATTAAATTTGTGGTTAGCAATTCCTAAATTTGATATCCTACTTTCTGTTGCACTAACACCATCAACATGTTTATTCGCTATTGTATAATAGGAATAAGATGTTGATATTGAACCAATCTGTGATTTTAATCGATATTCAATTTCTATACCTTGTGAACCTATTTTTTCAGCTAAATTTTTGTACCCCTCCACTGCCATATTAGTAATTGGGTCATCATAAATTAAATAATGTATCGTGTTTTTAGTAGTTATATCAAAAGCATTGATGCTAAAATAAGAACTCTTGTTAAGTTGGTAACCTATTTCGATTTCAATTGTTTGAGACTTTTCAGGTAAAATTGAATTCGTTATTGATGATTGATAATTTTCAATTGATGGAGCTCTAAATGAAGAGGCAAACAGCACTTTAGAATTGAATGAACCTATTTTTTTTGTAACACCTAAACGTGGATTGATAGCACTACCAAAGGCAGAATTATTATCGTGTCGAACTCCAATTGTAACATTAGCAAATCGAGTTTTAATTAGTCCTTGTAAATAAGGGGCATAGTTAAAATAGGTTACTAGAAAAGACGAATCTTTTGCAAATGGAATAGGATCTATTTTTTGTCCTTTATCATGAAATGCCTCGAAACCAAATGTAAGGTTTAGGAAACGATTAATGTCCCAAATACCACTAACATTACCTCTGATTCTTTCTGTGTTTATTTTGTAATGGTAGCTTTCATCTACAGAATCCATTTGATGAACGATATTCCAAGGTGTTTCGTTTTTATAATTTACTTTCGCTTGTAGTTGAAATGTTTTAGAAAGTTGTTTTTGATATTTTAGTTCGAAATTAGAAGTAAAGAAATTGTGTTTGTAGGCTTTTGAAAGGGCATCTTCAAATTGGTCTCTTTCAGTTGTATATAAATTGGTTTGGATAAAACGGAATGAAAATGCTTTATAACTCAAGCCTAAATTAACATTGAATGCATTTA
>CANCEQ010000242.1 GCA_947375085.1 Flavobacteriales bacterium | reverse complement strand
GAATTTACAGAAAAACAATGGAGACACGAAGTTCCGCCAATGGCTAAAAAAGCAAAAATTGACGCTACTAAAGAAAGTTTAATTTTAGCTTACGTTTTAGCTGGAGCTAAAAAATAAAATGCTTCGGTCACAATTTGTTAAAGTAATTTCTGGAGGTGTTATGACAGTAGGATCAATAGGTGCACTAAATATTTTTCTAAATACAAAAGAAAGATTTGATAAAAAAATGCCGGTTCTATTTGTTGGTCACGGTTCTCCTATGAATGCAATTGAAACAAATGAGTTTTCTACTTACTGGAAAAAATTAGCAACAGAAATTGAAAAACCGAAAGCTGTACTTTGTATTTCAGCTCATTGGTTAACAAGAGGAACATTTGTGACTGCCATGGATTTTCCAAAAACGATTCATGACTTTGGAGGATTTCCTCGAGAATTAAGTGAAGCTGTTTATCCTGCTCCAGGAGATCCCGCTCTTGCATTAGAAACGTCTAAATTAATCACTTCTACTTCTGTAGGATTAGATCACGACTGGGGATTGGATCACGGAACTTGGTCAATTGTAAAACAAATGTATCCCGAAGCTGATATTCCTGTTCTTCAATTAAGTATTGATTACAATAAACCGGGTAATTACCATTATGAACTTGCAAAAGAGATTAGTGCACTTCGTAAAAAAGGAGTCCTAATTATCGGAAGTGGAAACATGGTTCATAATCTAGGTAAAATTGCTTGGGATAAAATGAATACACCTAATTATGGATTCGATTGGGCGATTGAAATGAATGATATTTTCAAAAAGAAAATAGAAAGTAACGATCATCAAGCGCTAATTCAATATGAAAAATTAAGTTCTTCAGCTCTTTTAGCTATTCCTACTCCAGATCATTATTATCCATTATTATATACACTCGGACTTCAAGAAAAAGACGATTCTATTCAATTTTTTAATGACAAATTGGTGGCTGGCTCTTTGACTATGACTTCCGTTAAAATAGGTTAATACCATCATTATGTTTTCTAAATTAATTATTGTAGATACTTCAACTGTTCTAGCTGGACCATCGGTTGGTACATTTTTCGCTGAACTTGGAGCAACTGTTATCAAAGTTGAAAACGCTTCTTCTTATGATGTTACTAGAACTTGGAAACTACCATCAGAAGATAAAAATTCTCCTATTTCAGCTTACTTTTCGAGTGTAAATTATGGGAAAAAATACATCCAATTAAATTTAAAGGAGGCACACGATTTAAAACAATTCAAAGAATTAATTAAAGTAGCCGATATTTTAATTTCCAACTTTAAAAATGGAGATGAAGAAAAATTAGGCATTGATGATGCTACACTCAGAAGATGTAATCCAGGACTAATTATTGGTAAAATAAATGGTTTTGGAAAAGACAGCGATCGTGTTGCGTATGATTTAATACTTCAGGCTGAAACAGGTTTTATGTCAATGAATGGAACACCTGAAAGCGGTCCAGTAAAAATGCCTGTTGCTTTGATAGATGTTTTGGCGGCTCACCACTTGAAAGAAGGATTACTGATTGCTTTATTGAAATTAAAAACGACAGGAAAAGCTTCAACTGTAAGTGTTTCATTGTATGATGCTGCAGTAGCTAGTTTGGTAAATCAAGCCTCCAACTATTTGATGAACAATCACATCCCTCAACGAATTGGAAGTTTACACCCAAATATTGCTCCTTACGGAGAGTTATTTGAAACAAAAGAAAAAGACCTCATCACTTTTGCTATAGGAAGCGATACTCATTTTAAAAAACTGTGTAACTACCTTTCTTTGATAGAGTTAACAGAAAACTCAAAATTCAATAGTAATCAATCAAGAGTTGTAAATAGAACTGAACTTCAAGAAATTCTTCAAGAGAAAATAAAAGATCTTTCAACAGAAGCAATACTGACTGAAATGCTCAAACAAAATGTTCCAGCAGGAAAAGTAAAAAATTTAGCGGAAGTATTTGAAAATGAAGATTTACAAAAATCTATTTTAGAAGAAGATAATTTAGGCTATAAAACCAAACGTGTCTCATCTATTGCTTTTAAATGGGAATAATCATTTAAATATTCCAAATCGGAATACGGAATATTTAACACTAACACTTTGATTATTAAAAAATTATTATGTAATATTGCATATCGGAATATGGAATATAGCATATGAAATCTCAACAACTTACAATGAATCCGCAAGATATTGTGGTATTATTAAAGATAATTACTTACGGTGACGAGCTTTGGCTTCAAAAACCAATGGCTGAAGCCTTACATATCAGTCAATCTGAAATTAGTAAATCATTGATGCGATTAAAGTATATGGCATTGCTTGATTATACAGGAAAAAAAGTATTCAAATCAGCTTTAATAGATTTTTTACAATATGGAATTCGACACGTATTTCCACAGCAACCTGGTCCGATTGTTAGAGGAATAGCAACTTCTCATTCTGCCCAGCCATTGAATCAAATTATTCAAAGTACAGAAAATTATGTTTGGCCATATGCTAAAGGCACAATGAAAGGTCAAAGCATCATTCCATTGTACCCTTCGGTTGTAGAAGCTGTTCAAAAAGACGATAAATTATATGAATTATTAGCATTAATTGACGCATTAAGAGTTGGGAAAGCAAGGGAACGTGAAATTGCTTTGACTGAATTAAAAGTTCGAATTTTGAATGGAAAATAGAAAAATTAATATTGCAGTAGTTGCTGAAATTGCAAAAACCTTAAAGGAACTTAAAAATCAAATGGTTTTTGTTGGAGGAGCTGTTATTAGTTTATACACCGACGATCCTGCAGCCGATGAAATCAGACCTACTGGCGACATTGATATGACTGTGAAATTAATGAATTATAGTAGTTGGGTAACTTTACAAGAAAGATTGTCAGAGTTAAATATTTATCCAGATCCTTATGGTCACTCGATATGTAGTTTTAAATACAATGATATTCCTATTGATATAATGCCTTCAGAAGACGGACCAATAGGACCGACTAATAAATGGTATAAATTAGGGTTTGATGACATACAATTAGCAAAAGCATTAGACGAAGAAATTCAAATATTACCTGCCCCTTGCTTTTTAGCTACAAAATTCGAAGCGTTCAAATCGAGAGGTAATGATTACAGAACCAGTCATGACATTGAAGACATTATCTATATAATAGACAACCGTATCCATATTGTTGATGAAATCAGTAATTCAAAAACAGAAATAATCAAATTTCTACAAGAAGAAATCTCTAAAATCATTAATTGTGGTTTATTCGATGAAGTACTTTCCGCTCATATTCATCCGTTAATTATAGGGCAAAGGCAAACAATTGTTGAAAGTAAATTAAATAAAATAGTAGAAATTTAATTTTTAAAATTTAGAATTTATTTGATATCTAATCAATTCAAACTATAAACTAAGAGCTTAAAAAAATGGGAATAGAAATTCGCTCTCCAAAAACAGATCAAGAATGGCTTGATTATTATGATTTACGTTACAGAGTTTTACGCAAACCTTTAAATAAACCTAGAGGAAGCGAAAAAAATGAAGGAGACAGTTCGGGCGAACATTTTGCTTTGTATGAAAACCAGGTAATAAAAGCAATTGCCCGATTGGATACTATTGAACCTACCATTGGTCAAGTTCGCTTCGTTGCAGTTGATTCCGAAATCCAAGGAAAAGGATATGGTAAACTTTTAATGCTAGCCGTTGAAAAAAAAGCCCTCAAAAATGGAAATAAAAAAATGATTCTTCACGCAAGAGATTATGCTGTTGAATTTTACAAAAAACTGAATTACAACCTACTAAGAGAATCTTATAAATTATTTGACGTACTACAGCATTATTTGATGGAGAAGGAGTTTTAACTATAAACAATCAATTCTTCACCTTTCTTAATCGCTCTTCTACTTTCTTTGTGAGAACATTAAAAAACAATTTCGCGTCTTTTTCATTTAACTTTCTACCAAAACGAATCGTTTTGCCTAGGTAATCAAATTCTAAACGCTCTCCCCCTCTTACCCAAGGAGAAGTTTCCCAAACCGCTTGAAGTGAATTTTCTTTCGGTTGGTACATTCTAATTTTCTTGATATTTTCTAAATAATATGGTGTTGACTTTCCGAATTGTTTAATTGAACGTTTGTAAAAAAGGGCAGCTTCGTTTACTTTTACCAATTCTTTCCCCCATAAAATCCAGAAAAAAGACCTACCCACTTTAGATGCGTAATACACCCAAAAAGATAGAAAAACGACAATGATGATATTTTCTTGATCTGTCATTTTATGCGTTAACGAATACCAAATTGTTGTTAATCCGATCACTAACCACATTGCGCACCAAGCTCCCATCAAACCTTTTATCCACGTTTCAGACGTTGGGTAAATCACAAATGTCGACTTTTCTTTATCATCAACAAAACTAATACGTTCTCCAATCCATTTCATAGCGCAAAAGTAGTAAAAGTCTTTTATTAGATATTAGATTTTTAGACATTAGAAGTTCGACTTATTCACACATTTTATACTGTTGGATTTTTGATATTAGATGTTTGATTGCTAATCTTTCGAATTTTAGTAACTTCAACTTTTAAAATACGAGACAATGATTGATTATAGAAGCGATACAGTTACGAAGCCATCAAAAGAGATGCTTGATGCCATGTTCAATGCAAAAGTGGGGGATGATGTTTATCAAGAAGACCCAACTGTAAATGAACTTCAAGAATTTGCTGCTGATTTTTTCGGGATGGAGGCTGCGCTTTTTTGTTCTTCTGGGACTCAATCTAATCAAATAGGAATCAACATTCACGTTCAAAGAGGTGGTGAAGTGATTTGCCACGAAGAGAGTCATATTTATAAATACGAAGGAGGTGGAATAGCTCGCAATACTTCTGCTTCAGTGCGGTTGTTAAAAGGTGATCGTGGAAGAATTACAGCAGAAGA
>CANCEQ010000241.1 GCA_947375085.1 Flavobacteriales bacterium | reverse complement strand
AAGACAGTAATAATAAATTAAAAGTCCTTCTAATTTTTCATTCTCATACTCCAAAGCAGCTGACATCACATATCCTAAAAGTGTTTCTTGTGCTAAAGCATACGTTTCGGATAATCTTTCTAAACCATCATCGTCAAGATTATCTACTTTTTTAATGGCTGCTTCTATACTTTTTAATGATACGTGTTTCATGGTGTTTTTTTATTTTGTGACAAAAGTAAGATTTTTTATCTTTTGTATTGTTAATCCCAAATTACTTTGGTTTGGTGAGTGTCTTTTATGAATAAAAAAGCATCAATAAAATCAACAGAAAATTCAGTGTATCGTTCATGTTTTTTTGAAAATTTACTTTTTTCATATACCGATCCAATTAAGGTTATTTGTATGCTTTTCCTTTTCGGGAATTGTGTCGAAAATAACACAGGGGTATTAAATTTATTATAGTAATGGCTGATTGAATTAGATTTACTCGGTTCTAAATTAAACACTTCAAAGTTGTATTTTTTATCTTTATAATTATAAGCATTGAAAGATCCTTGATTCATGTCTTGTAAAATGACGAAATAGGATGTGTCATACTTTTCTAAAAGATAACGCCCAGTTACTTTTTTAGCATATTCTTTATTTTTCTTATAGATGTGCATTGCTTTAGAAACATGAAAGTTATGCGCGAAATAAAATCCTTTCGAACTAGGGTTTAGTTCTAAATAGGAGATTATATTTAAAGCCATGCAACTGTCTCTATAATTGAAGCTTGGACTTGGGTTTAAATTGTATTCAAACCATTGATCAATTCCCATTTTCAGCATCTTATAATTTATTAGATCAGCTGAGAGTAATGTATTTTCATTGAAATTTAAAGTGAATTGATTCCATTTTGTTTTTTCATCTAAAATTTTTGTTTTTTCAAAGGGCTGTGATGTTGAATTTAATGTTGTAAATTGAAAGGTGTTTATCGGATTATATTTTTTAAAGAAACGTTCGAGTTCTATGAAATCATCTTCAATCAATTGCATATCACATCCTACAAATGTTATTTTTTTATCATGAGTTGAATTATAGATTCTCATCCATTCGATCATTAATTTCATTTCATCTGTTCGCCAAGGCCATAGTTTAATTTCTTTTAAGGCTAAATTGACAGAATCAGTTTCTCCATGAATATAGCGGTTTACTCTTTGGCATGCTGCAAAGTCAGCTTCTAGGAAAAAGGTATTGTACCCATGGTTTTCTACAAGATATTTAAATAATCGATGCCTCATTGTTGTAAATTCACTAGTTCCATGAGTTGACTCTCCCATGCCTATGATTTTTCGATTTCCTAAAATTGAATCCAATGATTTTAAATCATTATTGTCGTTAAAATCTGGTTCAATGCTTTTAAGTTCTATAAAGGGTTTGTTTTTTTGACAGACGGCAATATTCAGAATTATTGAATTAAATATCAAAAGGATTAAAATGGTTTTCATTGAAGAAATCTGATTTATGTTATAAATTAAGTGTTTTATTTTTGATTCAAATTCAACCAAGCATAATAATTATTTTCCGAATCAATCTCAAAACCAGCTTTTGGGTACAAATTATTTCCAATTGTATTTAATTTGGATGTTTCGAGAGTCAGTTGGCAAGCATTTGTCTCTATACATAATTGTTTAGCCGCTTCTATTAATTGAACAGAAAAATCTTGACCTCGATAATCGGGATGGACAAATAAGTCGTTCAATAACCAAAGTCGTTTCATTCTAGTGGAAGAAAATAGGGGGTATAATTGAACAAAACCGACGATATTTGAATTTGAAGTAGCAACAAAAATTTCGGATTCATTATTGTTGAATCGTTCTTTTAAAAATGACTTTCCAGCTTCTAAGTCTGATGTTTTACCATAAAATTGACGGTATAAATCAAATAATTGAGAAAGAGGAAGTAGATCCGATAGTGTTGCTTTTCTGATTGTTGTCATAAAGGGCAATTTTTCAATTTACAAGTTCTATATTTATATTGAAATACAAAGAAATTGAATTATTTGATATAATATGAATGTTTCAGAGAATAGTACTGTTTTAAGATTAAGCGATATAAAAAGTATCCTAAAAACAAGAGTGGAAGATTCCCATAAAGGAACGTATGGTCATGCTTTACTATTTGCGGGTTCAAAAGGTAAAATGGGGGCAGCTGTTATTTCTTCAAAAGCTTGTTTACGTTCAGGAGTTGGCTTATTAACCGTCAACATTCCTGAAGAAGAAAGAGGAATTATTCAAACGAGTTTACCAGAAGCAATGCTTCAGTTTAGAGAGGACCAAAAAATGGATTTATCTGTTTTTTCTGCAATTGCGATTGGGCCAGCTTTTGGTTTAGATGAGGTTGCAGTTCATTTATTTCGAAAAATAATACCCCTTGTTAATCAATCAATTGTATTTGATGCCGATGCTATAACTATCCTTTCTAGTGAACAAGATATTTTAAATCAACTTCCGACAAATTCAATTTTAACGCCTCATCCCAAAGAATTTGATCGTTTATTTGGTGCACATTTCAGTTTAGAGGATAGGCAGAAAACGGCTAATCAAAAAGCAAAAGAGTTAAATTGTGTTATTGTTCTGAAAGGGAATAAAACGTTCATAACCAATGGGATTGAATCGTTTATAAATGAAACAGGAAATTCAGGATTAGCGAAAGGAGGGTCTGGAGATGCTTTAACTGGAATTATCGTTTCTTTTTTAGCTCAACAATATTCGACATTGGATGCTGCTAATCTAGGAGTATATATTCATGGATTGACAGCTGATTTAACATTAAAAAATCAGAGTGAAGATAGTATGCTGATTTCAGATGTTATTGCGAATTTAGGTTTGGCTTTTAAGGGAATTAGGTATTAGAAATTTTCATACTTTTGTAATGATTTGTGTTAAATGATTTATTCAATGTCAATCATTAATGTTCAGGACCAAAACTATTTTATTTATACTAGGTATCGTTTTTTCGTTACCACTTCATTCTCAATTAAATTGGGGAATTGAGATTAAACCAAAATTTGGCTTTTTAATTTCAGATAGAGGTGTTGTAGGTTATTTACCTCGATCACATTCCTTTGGAGGAGAAGCTTCCTTTATTGTATTTACAAATGGGAAAAAAAAGTGGCATAAAGTGTATAATTATCCAACAATAGGATTCACATTACTTGGAGCTTCTGTAGGTAATACTAAAGTATTGGGTAACTTTTTTGGATCGTATGGTTTTATTGAATTTCCTTTTTTAAAAACAAAACACTATAGTTTTTCGGGTAAATTAGGAAGTGGGTTGGCGTATGGAACAAAAGTGTATGACCCTCTAATTAATCCTAAAAATGCAGTGATAAGTACACATTTGAATGCATTAATATGTTTTGGACTTAAAAATAGATTTATAGTGAACAATCATCAATTTGTTTTAGGAATTGATCTCACGCATTGTTCAAATGGTGCTTTTAAAGTGCCTAATATTGGACTAAATATGCCATTTGTAAGTTTAGGTTATGGATATAGATTCAAAACAACTTTAAAGGATACATTGGAAAAGAAAAACTTACCCTTTAGGAAAGTTTTATTCGGAACGACAGCGATTTTATCAGCAAAAGAAATTTTCCCAATAGGTCAAGGAAGATCACCTGTTTATTCTTTAAGTACTTTCGCTAGGTATTTTTTCAATCCAAAAATAGGATGTGAGATTTCTTTAGATGTAGTTTCAAAGCAAGTGCTTTTTAAATATAAACCCGAGATCCAAAAAAATCAATTGGATGTTATTCAGATTGGTTTGTATACTGGGTATTTATTACCACTTGATAATTTTCATTTAGTCCTTGGTATGGGTATAAATATTCTTGATAAATATAGACCCGAATCCTTATTTTATCATAGAATTGGAATGCGTTATTATTTTAATAATGGAATTCATTTAAACGCTGTTTTAAGATCGAATTGGACAAAAGCTGATTTTACTGAATGGGGAATGGGATACACATTTAATTACAAGAAGAAATGAGGTCATTATTTCTCATTATTCTTTTATTGCTTGGCTGTAAGAAAGCAGAAAATAGACATTGTTTTAAATCTATTGGAAATGAGATTGTAAAAGAGTTTTCATTAGATTATTTTGAAAAACTAGAATTGTATCAGCATATTGAATTCGTATTAGTTCAAGATACAATTAATAAA
Organism: Flavobacteriales bacterium; assembly: GCA_947375085.1. Next base: position 766 of record CANCEQ010000241.1, on the reverse strand, counting down.
GTCGTATTAACTGGTGGTAAAAATTTATTAAACGATATTTCAATTATAGTTTCAGATAAAACTTTAATAATGAAAAATAATAATAAATGTAATTTTTTAAGACGATATGATAAGGTTGTAAAAGCTGAAATACATTTTATTAATTTATTAGCATTAGATTTTAGAGGTACAGAAAGTGTTACAAATATTGGAACATTAAATTCATTTTGGTTTACTTTGGTTTCAATAGATGGTTCAGGTTCTGTAAACTTGAATTTAAATGCTGATATAGTTAATGTTTATGCTGCTTCTTATACAGACTTTACTTTTACAGGTCAAGCAGGTGAAGCTGAATTTACATTAAGAAGTAACAGTTTCTGTGACACTTATGGATTGAAGTTAAAAAAATCACTAAAAATTGAATCTAGTTCAGTGGGATTGGCAAAAGTGAATGCTGATAATGTGGAGTTAAAAGCTGAATTAAATTTTGATGGAAGTATTAATTATGTTGGCAATCCTACAAATAAAATAGTGTATAAGAAGGGTAAGGGAGATTTGGTAGATATGAATTAATTTCTAAAATATTGTTTTTTTATTCGTACCAACACTCTTAAAAGTGAATGGATGACAGTTCAAAGTAAAAACCGTATATTTGTATAAAATTCATACTCCTTGAGGTTCTTAATAGTTCAAATAGGAGAACCGATAGTAAAAACAATTTATGACATTTGAACAATTAGATCTTATAGAGCCGATCTTAAACGCTCTTAAAAATGAAGGATATACC
>CANCEQ010000240.1 GCA_947375085.1 Flavobacteriales bacterium | reverse complement strand
GAATTGATTTAGGATGAATATTTCCTCATTTTTGGATGTATTGTCGATAGAAATTAAGTCAGATTTAGTTGTTTTTCCATCAAAATCGGTTTGAGTTAATCGATAGTAATTGATGACTTCCCTAACCTTTGTATCAATTAATGAATATTCTAAGAGATGATTGGAATTTCCAGCTCCGTTTACATTTCCGATGTTTTCGAAAATCTCTCCATCCGTTGTTTTTTCAATTGTAAAGAAATCATTGTTGTGTTCTGACGATGTTTGCCATTTTAAAACATTTCCATTATTTGTTTTAAATCCTTTAAAATTAATCATTTCAATAGGTAAGGCAACTGCTGCCGGAGCGGCTCCTCCGTATAAAGAAAAGGTTGTTAAATTAGTCCAAGTAAGTAAATTAGATGTCGTATTTACTGAACCATTACCTTGTTGAGTCGCCATTAATAATGTGCTTCCAATAGGTTCATACCAAGTTGATCCACTTTTTTTGATTGGAACTAAATAATCTTCAAATCCAACAACATCGGTTTCTGCGTATTGATAAGAAACGGTATAAGTTGGTGAAGAAATTCCTGATTCAGATGCATTCCATTGTCTTTCAATATAGTTTGAAATGGTAGGATCTAAACCATCCACTTTAATTGCCTTTGTGAAAAGTGTTAAATATGCATTTGTAAGGGATGCTGAAGTAAGTGTAAAGGTGAATGGGACAAAATAAGTAGCATCACCAATTGGATAGTTATAGCTTGATCCTGCTGCTGAATTGATTAAATGTTTTACATATCCGATGGTTCCGCTATTATCATAGGCAACAATGTATGAACTGCCATTTCCCCCGGATATTGTACCGTTTGAACTCGTAGTTCCCATTGTTAATGTAAATCCTTGTATCGAAAGTTTACCTGATGTTAGAAGAAGTGTATTTGTAACATTAAGGTTTGTGTTTGATATAATATTTCCCGAGGTGTTAGCAATTGTAACATTGTAAAAATCATTAAGTGAATTTCCATTGATAGATTGGACGATTCCCCCATTAAAATTAATTGTTCCATTGTTATGAATAAAGTTTCCACTGTTTGAGAAATTACCAGCTAAATTTAATATATCGCTAGTTGATGTGAGATATCCTTGACTTATTGTTAGTGTTTTGATTGTAATAGCTTGATTTGTAAAAACAATGTTTCCTGCTCCACTTTTTGTAAGATTACGAGTGCCACTATTAATAACTCCGCCAATCGTTAAATTCTTGGATGAATTTGTAGTAGTTATAGTTATATCTGAATTCATTATAATTGAACCAGTTCCCATATTGAGATCATTTGTACCTGTATATGTGAAGTTTCCATCCCAAATTTGAGGATAATTTACAAGTGTCAACGGACTTCCTGAAGCATTATCTATTGTTCCTCCATTAATAATAAATGTTCCAGAAATTGTTCCAAGTGCTTGAGAATGATTTAGTTTTAAAGTTCCAGTGTTTAATGTTTTATTTCCTGTAAATGTGCTTAATCGGTTCAATGTTAAACTTCCATTTCCATTTTTTGTAAGTGTTCCTGATCCAATTCGAATAGTATCACTTACTATAAAATCTCCAGAACCTTGAAAGATTAAATTTTTATTAGTTGCGATGATATCATCTGCAAATGTCATTAAAATATCAGGCATTCCAGGATCGGTAATATCAATCGAACTATTCCCGTTCAAAGTTGTATAATTTCTAATGGTAAGTCCAGCAGTACCGATTGCTATATTTGAGCCAGTAGATATATTTAAAGTATAAGGTCCGTTTGAAACATATTTGTAAAAACTGTGGACTACCCCAGTACCAGTAGTTGTTCGGTCGATAATTAAGTTTACACCTGCACCATTTATTTGTAAACAAGAAGTAAAAGGTAATGAAGAGTTTCCTCTAATAATCACTGTTGTACCTGCTGCAGCATATAAATAATCATTGTTTTGAACGTTTCCTAAACAACCTAAATGTCTTAATTCTGCAGTTCCAGCATTTAGATATAAATCACAATCAAATTGAGTATTGTTAGCGGCTAATATTAAGGTTCCACCTCCATTTTTAGAAGTGATTCCACTACCAGCATAAGCTCTTACATTTCCATTGGCAGTAAAAGTAACTCCAGTGGGTATATTAAATGTCATACTCCTACTGCCTCCAACACTCGTTAATTCTTTTGATGTAGAAAAAGAAGAAGTAACTATTAAAGTTCCATTACCAACAAAATCAATTAATTTAACTACAAGGTTAGAAGGAGTCCCAAAATTATTTTCAGCACTAGCACTCACAGCACCACCTGATATTGAAAACCCTCCCGTATAGGTGTTAGCATTTGTTATGGTCATTGTTCCATTTCCACTTTTTTTAACAGAACCACTTCCAGATATTGGAGTTGAAACCGTAAAAGCATCCGATCGATTATAAATAAGGATTCCATTATTAAGGATACTTGTACTTGCTATACTTCCCGTACTTCCAGCATTTCCAATTTGTAATGTTCCTGATGAAATTGTAGTTAATCCGGTATAGGTATTGTTGGCAGACAAAATTAAGGTCCCAGTTCCCGATTTTGTTAAAGCCCCCGTTCCGCCTATAATTTGACTAATCGTACTAGACCCATTTCCAACGAAAGTTAAGGTTAATCCGTCGTGCGAAAGTGTACCTGACAGATTGAATGTTCCTCCCGCAGTTGTTGTTATACTTGGGTTTGAAGTTGTAAAAACAATATTATTGGCAATAGAAACACTTAATGAAGTGTGATTTGTAGTAATGGCTGAAGCTCCTCCTGTTAAGTAAATAGAATTTCCAGTGATTGAAAAAGCGCTACAATTTAAATTAAATGTAATCGAATTGAAAGAAGTATTAGAAGGGAAATCGTTTACAGGTGATGTTCTTACTGCTCCTCCAAAAACCAAATCGTCTCCTGATGAAGGAGCTACATCACTGTCCCAATTTGCAGCTGTTGTCCAGTTATTATCAGAGCCTCCTCCATCCCATATTTTAACCGCACCAAAAGAAATGGCAGGTAAAATAAACAAGATAAATAAAAGTTTGAACATTGATATTACTGTAAGTTAATTAGACAATTTTGCCTTAGAGTTACAGTTTTAACAATTATACGGAATTTAGGTCACAAATTTAACAACAAATATTCATTTAGAACTGCTGTATGATAATATAAAAGCATAAAATAATTAATTTAGGATTAATACTCCCATTTATTTTTGAAATTATTGAATGGATTGATTCCAAATTTGAAGTGAATATTCGCTTTTCCAAGATTATTATCACTTGTGACAAAATAGAAACCAAATTTAAAAAGCTGTTTTTGTATTCTATAAATTCGTTCTACTCCAAAATAAAATTCAGCGTGACTAAAGTTAGATTGGGGTATACTTAAAAAACTTCCACCAATCGATTCTTCTAATTTTAACTTGTTGATGCCCCAAATTTTATTCAAGAAAAAACCATTAAAATGATGAATAAAATTAAATTGAACATACCCATTAGGTGTTCTCAAAGAAGTATCTAATAATTGCAAAGAAGTAATTGGATTAGAAAAGAAATTATAGTCCGAAGGTCTGAAATACTTGTATTCAATTGCTCTTAACTCCTTTTTTTGAAGATAAGTTCCGGCATCTAAAACGAATTGAGAGTTACCAAATGATTTTAATTTTATTTCATCTTGAATTCGGAATTGTACATAATCAAAATTTGAATTCGAATTGAAAAGAGTTGGGACTCCTTTTTTGTAGGTTAAATAAAAAGTCGGCCAAGGAGAACCATACACAATTTTCTTCCCTTTTTTAATCATGTATTTTGATTTTATATGGTACTCAAAATCAAAGGTTAATAAAAGAATTTTATATCTATCGAAGGCAAATATTTGTTGCGGATTGATGGTGTCATAGATTTTAATCCAACCAGGATATTGGATGTTCGTGATAGCACGTCGATCGGAATACAAAGCAGTTGTTTTTAAGTATAATCCATTGGCTATTTCTCTTGAGAAATTCACTTCCATCTTTTGATTTCGAACTCTATTTTTTGGTATAAAAACGTTCAGTATATTTTGAGTTCCAGCAATGTAATCATACGTATCTCCGACCTCAAATCCTATTTTCGAGAAGTTAAGAGGATTGTACATTATCGCTCCTCCAAAAGAACCTTTTACATCTTTATTTAAAAATCCGTAATCAATTGTTGGATTGGTATAAATGATTTTTCCATTTTTAAATTCTTTTTGAAAACTTCCTCCAAATCGATACCTAAATCCTCCAACTCCGAAAGGAACAATTTGGGAGATCAAAGGAAGCGTAGTGAACTCATATTTTTTGAATGAATTTACGTGAGAATATCCACCTAATAAGGTATTTAACAGATTAAACTGATTTCGAATACTATCACTTGAACGTAAGTATTCGTCTGTCTCATGGTAATTAATGATACTGTCTTGCTCGTGAATAAAATTCTTTTCAAAATCTTTAAGTGTAAATGGTCTTTTTTCATTCCAATAACTTGAATCTTTGTCAAATGCATCTTGGGTATAGGTAGCGGTTTCTAACCAAAATTTAGTTTTTTTATCCTCTAAATCAAATAAATAGTCTTTATGAGAAACACGAATCATTCCATTGATAATATCTTTTTTATTTTCTTGAATAGTGTAGATGAATTCTCTTCTTATTGGAATTAATCGCTCACCATTTTTTTGATAATCACAGATGATATGAATGTCTTTGAAAAACAAAAGTGCTTTTGGATTAATAGCTAAATCATAGGAAGCAATTTCCCAACTCTTATCTCGAATAAATAAACTACCGCTGAACAAGGCTTCGTAATCAAATTTAGGTTTTACCCGAATTTCATACACCATCTGATTTAGGGAGTCAAAAAAGGTTTTTTCTAGGTAAAATTGATAGTAAACAAAAGCATTAAAAGCGAGTGGAGAAACAATTGGATTTTGAGTTAA
>CANCEQ010000239.1 GCA_947375085.1 Flavobacteriales bacterium | reverse complement strand
TATCCTTTTGTAGGCGGATTGTTATCAATATAGGAATACGTGTTATTTGCTACAGTAGATAGTAAGCTAAAATTAATTCCATCAGCACTTCTCCAAATCTCAAAATTAGAATATCCAAAACCTTCATAAGCATTCCAATTTAGGTTTACCGTTCCATTTGACCCTAAATTACTACTTAATAAAATTGTTGTATGATTTCCACTTAAACCGCTTTCATTTCCACATGAATCTAGAATGCTTAATTTGTATCTCTCAATTTGATTAGTTGATAAAGTATCTAACCATTGAGATAAGATATTTTTTGATTGCTCATGTACTAAATCATAATTACTTGTACTGTGATTTTGTTTGTAAATTCGGTATTTTGAAACCAAATTATTATCTATATTATCCCAAATAATTAAATTGTGATTAGCGTTATTCGTTACCATACAGATTGAAGTATTTTGAGGTAAAGTATCATATACATATGCCCAAAATTGACTTGTTTGAAAACATACACCATCACTAACTTTTAATGAATACATTCCACTTTGAGTTAATTTTATAGAATCTAAAATTTCGTTATTAATTAAATTGTTTGAGGCATCAAACCATTGATATGAACAAGCTTGATTACCTAAATTAGAAAACATTTCAATATAACTTCCTGTTCCTTGACATTTTGGATAATTCTTCGAATTAATTAACAATGAATTAGTACATAAAGTAGAGTTTCCATCCCCCGTTAATTTAATTAAACCATTATCCGATGTACCTATCCATTTATTCCCTTGTACATCTATAGCTAAACATAAAGTATTATTACTTGCGATTCCAGAATTACTAGAATCATATTTTGTCCAATTTATACCATCAAATTTAATTAACCCATTATTTATAGACCATATATTTCCTTGTATATCTCTTACAAGATCACTACTAATAAGATAATTATTAGTAGTGAAGTCTATCCAATTTATTCCATCAAATTTCTGAACATCTCTATCAGAATAAACCCATTTATTCCCTTGAATATCAATAAATAAACCTTCTACTCGATTGCCTTTAATTCCACTATTTGAAGTACTGTAAGTTGTCCATTGTGTCCCATTAAATTTCGATAGCCCAGATTGAGTTCCTAGCCAAATAGATCCTCCATTATCAATTGAAATACAATTTACAGTATAATTATTAAATCCTGTTGCAACATATGGAATAACGTAATTTGTCCAATTTGAACCATCAAATTTATTTAAAACAGGATCTATCATATCAATCGCTACAACCCATATGTTTCCTTGAAAATCAATTGATAATTTTCGAATTTTGTTTCCTGTAATTCCACTATTTGAACTATGATAAATTGTCCAATTAGAGCCATCAAATTTGATTAAACCATAATTATTCGTCCCAATCCATTTATTTCCTTGAGCATCAATTGCAATTGTCATTAAAGAAGTATTTGTTGGTATTCCACTATTTGAAGTATTATAAGTTGTCCATTGAGAACCATCAAATTTCGAGAGTCCAGATTCTGTACACATCCATTTAACACCTTGAGCATCTATTGCAATTGCATTAATTGCATTATCTGCTATTCCACTATTATTTGTATTATAGGTATTCCAAGCAGATTGCCCAAAACCAATATTAATAAAACTAAAGAATATTAATATTATTGAAAAATATATTATTTTCATAATTCATTTTGATTAAGATTTACAATTGAAATGTTTGCGTTACGTCTAATTTGATGTTTTAGTAGTACATTAGGAAAATGATTGTTAAAATAATTGACAATCATTTCTTTTATATTCTTATCGACTAATAAACCAAATATCAAAACCGTTGGTATTACTTTAATGTACTGTTTATTATTCTGTGTAATTACTCTTTTTTCAGATTCATATTCCCATTCACCGAATTTGTGTTTAAATATATTTTGAATTGACTCTGAAGTAGAATTAAATTTATCAAGCATATAAAGGCCGTCATAACTTACATCATCAACTAGCTCATTAGTATCGAATCCTAAAACCGCACCTTTGAAAGAATCGGCATAATGAGCCCACATTAATTTAGATGTATCAGTAGTAGTAAATGCACAAATTCTAAATTGATGTTTATTAGTTTTAATTTCTTGAATTATTTGCTGACTAATTTGATTGTTTACCAAATAAAAACCTTCCATTGGATCATTTAAATCTTTGTAATTAGCTGCATACAATCGATTATTTTTAAAAACATCAATTATCCGATCTAGTTTCTCTATACTTGTATATTTATAATACATTTCTATAAATTTTCACATTTCCTACTCTATAAGCTTTTCAGAATCCGCTATTTTTTAACAAAATAAACATATCCTACTGAAATTTAATTTCAGTAGGATAATGGAAATTTATTCCAAAACAATTTTTTTAGAATCTACAATTGCATTATTCGAATCTAATATTTGAGCGATATAAAGTCCTTTCGTAGCGAATTGATTCATCGAAATTTGAACTTGCTGTGAAACAATCGGTTGATTATAAATTACTGAACCAGTTAAAGAAATTATTTTGATTGAATATCCACTCATTGACAAGTAGTTACTGTTATCAATATGCAAGATGTCGTTTGTTGGATTTGGATAAAATTTAATATAGTTAACCGTATTTGCATACAAACCAGCAGTGAATTTTACTTGAATTTTTAACGTATCATACGTGCCACATACATTTCCAACTGTATCAGCGATAATCGTATTTTGAGTTGCACTTCCACTACAACCTTGTAGATTAGTATAGCTATATGAAATAGTTTTCTTACCTAAAGTTGCATTAGAAGGCGTAAAAGTACTTCCAACAACTGCATCGCCACTAAAAGAACCACCTGAAGGATTTCCAACTAATTGAATTGGCGAACTTGTTGTTAAAATAAATGGTGTTAAACTGTTTAATGAAACTATTGGATTTGGGTTAACCGTTACAGTCGTTTCGGTAGAAGTTGTATTACAAGCGCCATCCGACACTTTTACTGTATAATTTCCGCTTGATGATGCTTGATATGTACTTGCAATTTCACCATTGATAATTTGACTATTATTATACCATTGATAAGTATAATTACTTCCTGTTGAAGCGGACAAACTAACTGAACCATCTTGACAAAAAGTAGTGTTTCCTAAAGCAGTAATCGTTGCAGTTGGATTAGAACAAGAATTATACAATGATGTGATTTCTTCTTGAGTTAATGCACGATTCCATATTGCAATATCGTCTAATTTTCCTTTATAAAAAAATGAACAAAGATTTGAATTTATAAATTCAGAATGCGCCCCAAATCCTAATGGACCTGTATTCAAATTTGCATTAAATGTTATATTATTTTTAGTTGAAATTAATATCCCATCTTGAAACATTGACTGCGTTTTGCTTACCGCATCATATGTTAAAACTACCGAAGTCCATTTAGATAAAAGGATACTATTATTAATAGATGAGTTACTTATTACATAATTTTGAAAAGTACCTCCTACATTAGAATGAGTGACAGATATAGAATTTGAGCTAATATCTCTTCCCTTTGAAATTAGCATTTCATTTCCAGTATTAGAACAAGTACCTGATTGACTCAAAGGTAATGCATCTCTTGAATACCAAAAAGAAATTGTATGTGAAGAAAATTTAAAATCTAAATTATCATTTACTTTAATATAATTATTTACTCCATTAAAACTATAAGCTTGGTTAGCTTTTCCATTTCTATCGTTAGTTAATGTAGCACTATTAACGATTCCATTATATCCTTTACCACTTTCATCATTCGCATTTCCATTAAATGGCCAATAACCTAAAAGTCCATTTGATGGTACATAAGAAGGTAATTGAGAATAAGTGTTAAATGCTCCAAAAGCACTTATTAAAATTATTAAAATTGCATTTTTTGTTTTCATTGTTTAAGTGATTAGTTTAAAAAAAATATTTGTTTTCCATAAAATTAATTCTTTTTCCCATTCTGCCAAGTCAAATCCAATTTTCCTTTTTCAGTGAAATAGTATGATTGTCTTGTTTTACAAAATAAAATGGGAGCAGTAAATTCTGTTTTTAGAATATCTAAATAATTATAAAGCATACGTTCAGATATTTTCAGTTCTGTTGCAAATTGTGTTGGCGGTCCCGTTTTTTCAACTTCTATTAATTCAATAATTTTTTGTATTGTTTCTATTTTCATTTCTATTTAGATTGTTATAAAATTCAAAGTTCTTTCATCCACTTCCAAATCAATTCTCCGTCTTCATTAAAAACAAACGATTTCTTTTCTCTATTGTAAAAGATAGGGGCGTTCAATTGGGTTTTCAAAACATTAACATAGTTAAAGATTGTTCGATCAGAAATACCCAGTTTTACAGCAGCATCCTTTGCGCTTCCGGTTCTTTCTTTTTCAACAAGGTGAATAAAATATTTAATCTTTACTATGTTCATATTTGCCCTTTAGTAGAATGTCGATTAATTATAAAAAATGTCCCGCTACTTTTTAAAAAAATTAATTGTACAAAATAACTCTCCCTTTATGAAATGAAAGTTCAGTAAGAATAATTTTACAATTTTGTTATCATGTTAAAAAATAAGATGGATATGGATGGACTTTAAGAAATTATACAAAGCAAGTAAAGTATAGCTTTAATAGTTCAACTCCTTCAGAGTTGTGGGAAGTATCGTTTTTATAACCACCCGTTTCACAGGTGGTTATAAAATTAAATCCCTTCAGGATTTTTAAAATAACTTTCGATGTTTTATAGCAAAAAAACTAAAACGTTGAACTCATTCAGAGGTGGAGATGTTCTCTTTTTTATAATCGCCCGTTTCACAAGTGGTTATAAAATTAAATCCCTTCAGGATTTTTAGAATAACTTTCAGTTAATTTATGCCCATAACCCTAAAGGGGTTAAACCATTTATAACCGTCGAAAGATTCGACGGTTATAAATAACAATATAGTAAGCAACCCTGAAGGGGTTGAA
>CANCEQ010000238.1 GCA_947375085.1 Flavobacteriales bacterium | reverse complement strand
AAAGTATCCCCATTTTGATTGGTTCGGACAATATAAAAATTATCATTTCCGGAAGTACCCGTATTTGTTTGACCAACCATAACGATTGATGTATCAGGAAGTAATATAGCATCATTTACTTTTTCCCAACCATTTCCACCATAGGTTTTATTCCATAAAAAATTACCCTGCTCATCTGTTTTTATCAAATAATTGTCATACCCTCCATTTCCGTAAGAATTGGTATAACCTGCGATGAAAAAACCAACGTTCTTTTTATATAAAACTCTTCTTCCACCATCTGATTCAGAACCTCCATAATTTTTTGACCATTTGTAATTCCCCAAGCTATCTACTTTTAATAAAAAAGCTTGAGAAGCGCCATTTTGAAAACTGCTGGAAGATCCTGTAACCACATAACTACTATCTTCTAATTGAACGATTCCCTGTCCGAGATCATAACCATTGTTCGTGTAAATTTTGTAAAAATCAATTTGGCCTGACACCAAAATTGGCATCAAGAAAAACACTAAAAACAAACATTTAATTACAATTTGCATCTAAGTCTAATTAAAAGTGATTGTCCATACCCTTTTTTTGAAATCATACCGATTACATCTTGAGAACCTATTCCAATTACCCAATTAGAAACATTGAAATTTGAATACAGTCCCATTCTAAATCTTGAGAAACCACCTACAGAAGCTTGTGATCCAATTTCTACTTTTTCATTCGGTTTCCATTGTCCACCTAAATAAAGCATCGGTGTGTACGCTAATGTTGGGTACAATCTAATACCATAGAAATAATTCCATTTCGAAGAATAATCTTCATTTATAATTTTTCCAAATTGTAAAAAACCAGGTAAAAAAAGCACTTTCTTTTCTACAGATTGATGAATATGTAAAGAGTCAATATATGATACTGAATCGTTAAAAATTGATTGATTTCCATAGAGTTGATTTAATTTAAATCCTTCAAAATTAATCGTTGAATCCATTTGATAAGATTGTAATCCAGCAAAATAATTTACTAATCCAATATTTTTTGCAATGAATTGAAAGGTACTATTTTTTACACCATTTCGAATAATCATAAATCGATAATCTATATCAATCCCTGCTCCTATTCCTTTGCAAAAATTAGCCCCCTGTGTAGAACGATAACTTCCTTTTGTATTTAATTTAACTAACGTACCATCCGCATTTAAATCCATCGTTCCTTCCTGAATATTAGCCCCTTGAAAATCTGATGCATTTATGTAATTCAATGTAATAGAGGACTTCGATTTTTTATCAATTACTCCAAAACCAATTTTTTGAAAAGTCGAAAAAGCAAAAGAAGATCCCGAAATATTAACTGAACTTCCAAGATAATTTTGATTTCCATTAAAAATCAAACCGAAAATATCTTTTGAATAATTAGCTCCTCCAACTGCATAATATCCAGCTTTAATCAAATATCCCCAATTAGAATTTTTAAAAACTGTCGATTTAAAATTTCTATATTCCACTTCAGAATTTAAATCAACCCCTAATCTATTCATTGGTAAATGTTTAGACAATGAAGCATTAATTTGATCTGTAGTAATTTCTCCTCCAAAAAGTAACTTTCTAAACAACTGATTTTGAATAGAAGTTGAACTTAATTCTCCATTTCCAGATACTAATATTTCATTATAAGTCGAAATTGAATCATGTTGAATAGGCAGAAATTGCTGAGAAAAACTAATTCCCGACAACAAACATAAAAACCCTATTTTCAACATTCTGCTCATTCTTTACTCCAAATTAATATCTGTTTTCTATTTTAAAATCACTTTTTATCTTCACTCCTAAGAACGCACCTTCTGGGATTTTAATCGGTTCATTTAAAGTTGAAGATGCATTTGGTGTGCTAAATTTGGAAATCACATTCAGCATTTTAATTTGCGAAATCTTCGCTACCATTTCTTTGGTAAAATAAAAGTGTACAATTGAATTTGCTGTTTGAATTCCTTTTGAAAAAGTTGATCCTGTTATTGATGATGCGATTGATTCAGTTCCATCCACAGTAAAAAGCACTATTCCATTTGCATCTAAAAGTTCGAGTGTTAAAGCTCCAGAAATGGGAAATCCATTAGTTGCTAATAAGGTTAATCCTCCTGATACAATATGCGATTTCTCTTGATCTTGCTTGATCTCGAAATCGAAAGTGTTTTTCAAAGTCAGACCATCTAAACCAATCGTAAGTGGCATTTTAGCCAATACATCCACTTTTAATTTACTCGTAGGAAATAATTCATTCCAACCTCCAGAAGTATTTCCCCACGGATTTAATTGAATAGAATACCCTATTTTTTGAGTTGCACCTAAATTTTCAAGGTAATTTTCAATCGAGCTATTTGAGGAATTAAAATCAATCTCTTTTTTACTTTCTGAAAGTGTTGACCAAGAACCTGAAGCAGGATCAATTGTAAAAGCCTCTCCAAAATGAAAATCTGATTGAGTAGTTGTTAATTGAACATTCGTTCCTGTTGTTTCATTTTTATTTTGAATGAGTGAAATTGTTGCTTTAGCAGGAATCTTCAAGCCATTTGTCACTGTGAATTTTAAATCTGTTGCTCCAAAATCAACCAATCCACTTTTTACTTTCTTTAAAAAATCAATCGTTGTTTCAAGTGTATCACTTAAAATTTTCTGTCCGAAATAACCTCGGGCATAATCCACTTTTAAATTTTTAAGAATAGCTGTTATTTTAGTAATATCATTGTTTGTCATTGAAGTGGTAGCTCCATCTGGATCAGTAGTTACCGTAAACAAAGATTGAAGTACATTAAATTTACCACCCGTTTTACCAGTCAAATCCATATCATATCCTGAAATATCTACAGTTCCTTCAACTATACCTGGATTTACCTGTGAGCCTGCTGGTGCTTTAAACGTATTCTCAAAAGGAATACCATTTTTTGTAACTCCAACCAATTGCATCTTAAAAAACACAGGTGTATTTACAGGATTTTCTAATTTTATTTGAATAGTTCCGTTCGACAATCGAATCTTTTTCAGCTCAATACCTTGAAGATTTAAATTGTGTTCCTCAACCGAATTAACAAAACTAGTTCCTGGATTTAAAACAAAATTTGAAAAAGCGATTGCAAAGGTTTTGTATAGTGATGTATCTGGAATTTTAACAACCTCTGCTAAATTTAAGTCTAATAAAGTACGTGTGAAATTCAATTCATAATATCCTGAATTGGAAATAATTGTACCATTCTTAACATATTTATCTAAAGTCAAAGTATCGTTCACTAAAGGAGCTACCCAATCAGAATTCCAAATTGTTTTCTCCTTTTTACACGAAGAAAACAATAGAATACAAAATGTAGTTACAAAAACAAGTTGTTTCATGAACGTTTATTAACAGAATACTAAAGACGAAAAATAACTTTTAAAAGTTGTATTTACTTAAGCTCTTTCTATGATTGTTGCATATCCCTGACCAACACCAATACACATGCTAACTAAAGCATAACGTTTATTCGTTTTTTGAAGTTCTAAAGCTGCTGTTAAAAGAATTCTAGCTCCTGACATTCCAAGTGGATGCCCTAAAGCAATTGCCCCACCGTTTGGATTAATTCGAGGATCATTATCAGCAATTCCTAATTCTCTTGTACAAGCTAAAACTTGAGCTGCAAAAGCTTCGTTTAACTCTAAAATATCCATTTGATCCAAAGTCAAACCAGTTCTTTCAAGGACTTTTTTGATTGCGTATACAGGTCCAATTCCCATAATTCTAGGTTCTACACCTGCAACAGCTGCTCCTACAATTTTAGCCAAAGGTTTGAAATTATGCTTTGCAACTGCCTCACCTGAAGCTAATAACAATGCCGCAGCTCCATCATTTAATCCTGACGCATTTCCTGCAGTTACAGAACCATCTTTTTTAAATGCTGGACGTAAACCAGCTAACGACTCAAGTGTTGTTTCAGGTCTAGAAAATTCATCTTTTTCAAAAACAATTGGGTCTTTTTTCTTTTGAGGAATAACTACTGGAACTATTTCTTCTTTAAATCTTCCTGAAGCAATTGCTTTAGCAGCTTTTTCTTGCGACCAAGCTGAAAATTTATCTTGGGCTTCACGTTCAATTCCATATTTTTCAACCAAATTTTCGGCTGTCATTCCCATGCTATCAACACCGTAAACTTCTTCTAATTTAGGATTGATAAATCTCCAACCAAATGATGAATCAAACATTTGAGCATCTCTACCAAAAGCCGAAGATGTTTTTGAAATCACCCAAGGTCCGCGAGTCATATGCTCTACTCCTCCAGCGATGTATATATCCCCAGCTCCATCTTTGATCGCACGCATTGCATTCACCGTTGCTGCCATTCCAGATGCACATAAAATATTTACCGTTTCAGCACTAACTTCAATTGGCAAACCTGCTAACAATCCTGCCATTCTAGCAACATTACGATTATCTTCACCTGCTTGATTTGCACAACCTAAAATGATTTCCTCAATCAATTTTAAATCTAAATTTGGATGTTTTTCAACCAAAGCTTTCAACACTGTAGCTGCTAAATCATCTACTCTTACAGGAGATAATGTTCCTCCAAAATTTCCAATTGCGGTTCTTACACCATCTACGATAAATACTTCTTTAGACATATACTGAATATTAGTCCGCTAAAGATATAAAAAATATTAAGATTAAGATTAAGGTTGAGATTGAGGTTGAGACAGTCTATGTGAAATTTATGCTGAAAAACATCTCCTTATGTAACATTGGTCACTTTTTTTAATGTTCAATCACAGTATTTTTGATTTATAAATTAAAAAACCCTTAAAAATCGAGGTTATGAAAGTTGAACAAATTTATACTGGATGCATTGCTCACGCAGCTTATTATTTAGAAAACAATGGTGAAGCGGCTATTTTCGATCCTTTACGTGAAGTGATGCCATATATTGAAAAAGCTAAAATTGACAATGCCAAAATAAAGTATGTTTTTGAAACTCATTTTCATGCTGATTTCGTAAGTGG
>CANCEQ010000237.1 GCA_947375085.1 Flavobacteriales bacterium | reverse complement strand
AAGTCTAATCTCAATTTGTGCCATAGTTCTGAATGGTATCAATTATTTACGGTGCAAAAGTAGTTTAATATTCGTTTATTCCAACAAACTTCATAGTGTAAAAGTGAATTTTGTGTCAAGTTTTTTAGAATTGAATGGAAGTATCATTTGAAATAAGTTGATTTTGTTCTTTTTGAGTTCTAAAAATTAGACTTTTTGGTCAAATTGATTATTTCTTAGTGAGGTTAAGGTTAATGTTAAGGTTAAGGTTCAGATTGATGTGTTTGAATATCTTCTCCCTTTGGAGGGAAGACCGAGAGGGAGGATATTTGAATTTTAAAATAAACAAAATAACTATATAATTTTAAGTTAATTTTTATACTTTAGATTTAGTATGGATTTATTTAAATTATATAAAATGAGAAATATATTTTTGATTTACACTTTTATATTAAGTATTTATAGTTCTTATTCTCAATCAAATTATCCAGTTCAAGTTTTAGGATTGACAATTGAAGGTTCTGAAAATATTAAACAGTTTACTTCTATCAAAGAAGCAATTAAAAATCCAAATGAAGTATATTGGCTTGAATTATCAGACCCCAAATTAACTAGAATTCCTAAAGAAGTTTACTCATTTAAAAATCTTACTTATTTGTTTTTTTATTCTAACAGAATTACAGAAATAAATGATTCAATTGGTTTGTTGAAAAATTTAGAATTGCTTTGTTTTGATCGTAATCCTATTATTTCAGTTTCTCCTTCTATTGGAAAACTTAAAAAATTGAAGTATTTAGCTATTAGCTCTAAGGAATTTTCAGTTTTACCAGACGAACTCTCAAATTTAACTCAATTGAGGGCTATAACTTTTGAAGGTTGTGAAATTGAAGTAATACCTGAGTGGTTTCAAAATTTTAAAGAGTTAGAAGTTTTAGTATTGGAAAACAATAAAATTAAAATGCTTCCAGATGTTTTTCAAAGTTTAAACAAATTAAGGTATTTTAATTGTAATGTAAATGAGTTGACTGATTTACCTAATACATTTGAAACTCTAATTAATCTAGAAATTCTTTATCTCGACCAAAATTCTTTTAGTGTATTTCCGAAACAAATTTGCAGTTTGAAAAAACTTGAATATTTAGATATGTCTGAAAATCAATTAACAAAATTGGATGAGTGTATGACAGAGTTAAAAGAAATGGAATATTTAATATTTTCGTCGAATCAATTATCACTTTTACCTGAAAATTTAGGTAGAATGATTAATTTATTAGAAATAGATTTTTCAAAGAATAATTTAACACAATTACCTATATCAATGGAAGATTTAGAGTTAATTAAAGTTGTAAATTTTAATCAAAATGAGTTAATATTACCTCCAAAGTTTCCGAAAGCAAAAAGATTTGTGAAAATTGATTGATCATTTTAAATTCTTTTGGAAGATCTGGTATGTTTTCTTGAAATAGAATACAGCAGTAAATTTTAAGAGTCCTTTTTAAATAATTTAGAATATCTACTTTTTTGTTTATTTTTATTCATCTTTAAATCAAAACGATGAAAAAAATCACTTTATTTTTTAGTTTCTTCTTATTTGGAATGTCTTTTTCATTCTCACAATATCCTGTTAATTTATATTCTGAATATTTTGAAAGTGAAGATGGTTATGAATCAGAACATTTTTTCATAGATATTAATGAAGCTCTAAAAAATCCAAATGAGGTCTATCTATTAGATTTAAGTGATAAAGGTTTAACACAGATTCCCAAAGAAGTCTTTCTATTTCCAAATCTGAAAGGATTGGATTTAACATACAATGATTTAACAAGTATTCCTGATACTATCCCTTTATTGAAGAACTTAAAGGTTCTTTCATTTGCTTTTAATTCAATCAATACTATCCCCAATTCTATTGCTTCTTTAACTAATTTAGAATATATCAGCTTTGAAAATAATGGTATTACTAAATTGCCTGAAAGCTTTTCAAAATTAACTCAACTAAAATCTATTTCGTTTGATAATTGTGACTTGAAAGAAATTCCTTTATGGTTTCAAAATTTTAAAGAATTAGAGGAATTAATACTTACTGAGAATAAAATTAATTCGCTACCCAATATTTTTTCAAGTATTCCAAAATTGAAAAGACTTGAATTGTCGGGTGCTCAATTAACTAGTTTGCCATCATCATTTGTTAATCTTTCAGAATTAAGCGTTTTGAACCTATCGAAAAATTTATTTACTGAATTCCCTAAACAAATTTGTGGACTAAAGAATTTAGTAGTATTAAATATTTCAGAGAATCAATTGAAAAAATTAGATGATTGTTTTTGTCAATTATCAAAAATTCAATTTTTAAATTTAGCTGAAAATGAATTAGTTGCATTACCAGTAAAATTAGGTTTACTATCACAACTGATAAGTTTAGATGTTACTCAAAATCAACTTACTGAATTACCAAGTTCACTTGAAGAGTTAACGGAAATTGTAGAATTAAATGCTAGAAGTAATCATTTGAAAAAAGCACCTATTTTTCCAAAAGCTAATGTATATGTAGGTATTCAATTTGATGATGAAATTCCTTTAGATTATGGGCCTGTAGAAAATGTTAAATAGTTTTAGTAATTATCTATCTAATTTTCTCCAAGCATTTTTTAGAATGACAAAATCTTTCGAAATATTGTAATCTCTGGCATAGATAAGATTCAATTTGTCAAACATCATTTCATCTATCAAATTTGTTTTATCTGCTGGAGATAAAATTCCATTTTTAATTTTCGGTAAGTTGTGCTCTGAATTATTTAGATAGTGATATCCTACAATTGAAAGTTTACCAACTAATACAGAAAATACATTTGAAATAAATTTTCGTTTATTCTTGAAAGTGAAAATCAAAAGTGACATTGTAAGTATCAATCCGAACGAGGTGATAAAATCAAACGTTCTTTTGTTTCGAATGTTTGATTTTGTTGAGATAGAGTTGATATTTAAAATATACAAATCTCCAGCACTGTCTATTGAGTTACTTCCAATTAAATATAAGCTATCTGGTTGTGCAATTTTGAAGTCAATATTTGTTGAACTGATTATTGACATCCAATGAATAATCGTCTGAGCTGAAGTATCTTTTGCACAAAAAATTATTTCATCAATTGAATGAATATGAACAACTTGATCTAATTGATTTAAAGTCCCAATGAAACCTTCTTCTTTTATATTAGAAGTTGAAACAAAATTGATTTCTTCTATTTTATCATTTGTTTGCTTAATCAATTGACTGACTCTTTCAGCTTCATTTTTAGACCCTACAACAACGAATTTCTTGTTTTTATTTGCGGAAAGTGTAAACTTTTTTCCGACTGAGAAATGAAGAAAAACTCTAGAGATGATAAAATAGGAAATAATCCAAATGGTACCGACTAAAATGTATAATCTAGAGAATTGCCAATCTTTTGGTAAAAGTGCATAAGCTACTAATATAGAAATAGTCCCAAGTAAAGCACCTTTTGCGTATTTAAAAAGTTTAATAGGGGAGTCGTAACCACCTGAATAAAAAACACTTAAAAGCCAAATTGCAGTGTATGAAGGGATTGCAATATTTACAATTTCAGAAGGAAATTCGATTGAACTATTTTTCCAGTAGCGTGTTAATACAAATAAACCACCAATTAGATAAATGCTATCAAATAAAGGAAGTGTCAATTGCTTTATAAAGCGAACAAAAATAGCTAATGATGCTCTGAAATAGATCGCACAGTTAATTAAGAAAGAAAATAGTTTGGCATTTTTTTGTGAAAAGTGTTTTTCTGCAAAAATGACCATTGCGCGATAAAATACAAAAACATAATTTACCGAACTTTTTTTAGTGCTTTCTCCTTTGTAATGGATGATTCTGGTTTCAGGGAAATAATAATTTTTATATCCTCCTTTTTGTATTCTGTAGGATAAATCTACATCTTCTCCATACATAAAAAAGGTTTCGTCCAATAAGCCTACTTTATCTAAAGCATCTTTACGCATCAACATAAAGGCTCCACTCAGAATATCAACTTCATTCGTTTCTAATTCATTTAAATGTCCTAAATGATATTGTCCGAATTTTTTGGATTTAGGAAATAATTTAGAAAGTCCAAATATTTTATAAAAAGCAACTGTTGGGGTAGGAAGTCCTCTTTTAGATTCTGGAAGAAAAACTCCTTTACCATCTAACATTCTAACACCTAGTCCACCTGCATCTGGATGGTTATCCATAAAAGAAATTACCTTAGTAAAAGTATCTTCTTCAACTACTGTATCTGGATTTAATAATAATATATATTCCCCTTGTGAGATTTCGATAGCTTGATTATTTGCTTTTGAAAATCCACGATTGTCTTTGTTGGCAATTAAATTGATTTCAGGAAATTTAAGACGAACCATTTCAACCGATCCGTCTATCGAATTATTATCCACAACAAATACTTCTCCTGAAACATTTTCTAAAGCCTTTTTTACAGAGTTTAAACATTGTTCCAAGAAAAATTCAACATTGTAATTTACTACAATGACACTAATTTTGTATTTATATAGTGATAACAAATTTTATTATTGATTTATCTTTCTAAAACTCAATCTCAACCTTAGCCTTAATTTTGATTAAAATTTTACTGCAATACAAGAGATTTCGATTGGTACATCAAGAGGTAATTTTGCAACTTGAACAGTTTCTCTTGCTGGAGCGATGTTTTTAAAATAGCTTCCGTAAATAGTATTTACAACTGCGAAATCATTTAGATCTTTTAAGAAAATACTGCATTTCACAACGTTATCTTCGTTCATTCCTTCTTCTGCTAAAAGGGCGAAAATATTTTTTAATACTTGATGAGTTGCGTTTTCTACTGTATCAACAACTAATGAACCATCAACAGGGTTTAATGGAATTTGACCACTTACATATAATGTATTATTTGCTAAAATAGCTTGACTGTATGGACCGATTGGAGCTGGTGCTCCTGAAATTTGAACTGCTTTTTTCATTTTTTAACTTTTAAAATCAATACTAAATCTACTTATTCATTTCGTAGTTTATAGTTAACTTTGTACAAGTTTACTAAAATTAACTCAAATTTCATTGAAAGTATTAATTCTTGATAATTACGATTC
>CANCEQ010000236.1 GCA_947375085.1 Flavobacteriales bacterium | reverse complement strand
CATTTCAACTATACAAAATCTTAATTAGCGCTGATATTGTAAAAGATAGAACTATTTTGTGGTCTCTTTACAGAATCACCATATTTAATAGTATCCATTAATTGAGCTACTTGAAATACATCTAATGTACTTTTCACTCCTTGAATTTTGTGTAAATTCAATTTATATTCCGCTATTTTTATCGAATTATTTATCATCTCTACTGGTCTAACATTCATAACTTAAACATTTGATACATTCCCGTTTACGGAAGAACTTTTGTTTGGTTACATTTTTATCAACAAAAATATAAAGTTATTAACAATTAGAATAAAAGATAAGATTAAACAATTGATTTATTGATACTTATGAAATATTCCAGAATTTAAAGGAGACCATAAACAAGCCTTTAAACCAGCTGTTTTTAATCCTGAATTAATCCACGAGTTACATGTGTTAAATAAACCGTAACTTCCGTTTGACTCATAAAACGCATCTGTATCCCAATACCCTCTGCCTTTAATACAAATCGGATATTTATTTTTTGAATATTTCAAACTCTTCTCAATATAATTACAAAGTAGATGATATTCTTTTTTTGAAATTTGAAATTTTACATGTTTATAATGAAAATCTAATTCTTTTAAATAATTGGTATGGATTGCTGATTTACCTAAATAAAAGCAAGCATTAAAAGCTGTTGAAAAAGTTAGATCTGCCCATTGAGGTGTATTTAAGAAAAAACCTTGATCCCCCCAGCCTATTGATATAAATTTAGAAGTAGAATCTACATTTTTAGCATTCTCAAAAAGAAAGGTGTCTTCCCAATTTTTTAATTCATTTTTAACTGGTAAAACGAAATCCGTGTGAATCCCATCTGACTTCATATAAACAGTAATCTCCTTATTTTTAGACTCTTCCCCTACAGCTAAACTCATAAAAACAAGAGAAACAGTCAAATAAAAAGTTATAAAAGAAATAAAAAACTCTATTCCAATCAGAAAAATTAGCGCAATTCGCTTTAAAATTTTAATGACTATAGGTAAAATCATGATAAAAACGATTTATTTTTTTGACCAAATAATAATTCTCTTATCATCTCCAAATGAAGCAAACATTTCATCATTTAGTTTAACTAATTTATTCACTGAATGTTTGTGTCCTCCTAATTTAGCATCTAATCTCTGTACTACCTTATGAGTTTTAGCATCCCATATTTTTATCGTCTTATCTCTACTAGCAGTTGCAAAAAAATCAGAATCTAGAAAACAGATATCGTATACTACATAATTATGAGCTGGAATATTTTTTATCAAATTTGAAGTTTCCCAATTCCATAAACTCAAATAGGCATCTTTCCCTCCTGTCAAAATTTGTTGAGGATAATTGAGATCAAAACAAGAAACAGTTGAGCCTCCATTGTGTGTATTCAACGTAACAATTTCATTAAATCCAACCGTTTCAAAAATACGAGTAGTGCCATCTTGACAACTAACACTAATTAATTCACCCTGATCATTTACAGCTATATCTCGAATTTTACCACAATCTAACGGAATATAAATAAGCAACTCTAACGTTTTTGAGTTCCAAACTGATAAATTCCCATCAGCATCACCTACATAAAACTGATTTTTTATGGAATTTGAAGTTATCGAAAAAATGGCTTTAATATGTTGAACAAAATGCCTTAACTCTTTTTTAGCTTCTATATCAAATAAATACAACGATCCATTTGACAATCCAACAGCAAGAATGTTTTCAGAAATAAATTCAAGTGCATAAACCGATTGATCCATTTTTATAGCAAACTTATCTTGTTCACCATTATCAATATTCCATCTAGTTACATAGCGATCAGCACTTCCTGAATATAAAAAATTCTGGTCAACTGCCCCTGTGTAAACAGCACCAGCATGACCAGAAATTTCAAGTATTTTTTTAAACACGAATTTAAGCTTCTTCTTCCTCCTCTACATTTTCATCATTTACTTGACGTAAACGATCTGCATAATCTGAAGGTAAAAAATCAAAGAAAGTATCTCCTCTTAAACCTAAACGTAAACATTCCAAAGGAATCATTTCGTTTGGACCAATATTTCCAAGATTCACATTCGCACCAAACAATTTAATAAACCAAACTTGTTGATTTTTTTGAGGTGCTTCCCAAAGAATATCTCCTGGATCAACTTTAGATATAATTTTATTAATCAAATAAGTATGAGCTGTACCGTTCGGTCTAAACACCCCAACGTTTCCAGCTTCTCTTCCTTCTGCAATTACTTTCCAAGAACCAGCCTCCAATTCAGTACTCATCATTTTTACCCATTTACTAGGAGAAACAATAATTCCAGAATCTTTTGAACCTACTTCAGACATGATTGTTCTTTCTTTCGAAAAACGATGAATTAACTCACATTTATCAGCATGATTCATAATAATAGAACCATCTGAAATTTCAGCTAATTCTAATTTAAATTTATCTAATACTCGAAGATAATCTTCAACCATTCCTCTCGCATAGAATGATTCAAATAAAGTTCCTCCAAAATAAGGTTTAATCCCTGCTTCTTTGTATAAATCTATTTTCTTTTGTAAATCATTCGTAACGAAAGCAGTACCAAAACCAAATTTCACAATATCAGTTAAATGTCCTGATGCTGAGATAAAATCTTCAGATTCACGAAAACTAAGACCTTTGTCCATCATCATCGTTAATCCTTTTTGACGAGGTTTTGTTGTTCTTTCTGGTATAAACGGTAATTCGAAATTCATTTTTTTAATATCTTAACCCAAAGTTAATAATTTTAGAATAACAGAAAACAATAAATCAATTTGTTTACTCTTCAGTTAATTCTAAAAACTCTCTAAACTCCTTAAACTCTGGGTAAAGTTCAAAGATTTCTTTAGCATTTTCTTTATCATCAAAAGCACATTCTGAAAATAAATGCAAAGCTTCTTCTTTTCTTCCTAACTTCCATAAAATATTCACTTTCAACAATGGAGCGACTGAATTTTCTGGATTTTCTAAAATAAAATCAGCGATATAACCCAAAGACTCTTGGTATGAAAGCTTATTTAATAAATTCACATAACTAGTCAAACATTCTTGATCTGAATTATCTAACCTTAAGGCATATAAATAATACTCTCTAGCCAAATCAAATTCTTCTAGTTTCTCGTAAGCACCTGCTAAAACAGAATAAATACCAGCATTTTCAGGATCTAATTCAATTGCTTTATTTATAAGCACTATCCCTTCTTTAGTTCGTCCTTCTAAATCTTCAACGATACCAAGACCTAACCATGCATCTGGTAACAAAGGAGCTAATTCTAAACTTTGTTTATAAAACTCTTTCGCCAAGGTTAATTCACCTAATTGTTCATGAGCTTCACCAATGTAACAAAGCGCAACAGGATCTTCTCCGTCTAACTCCATACACTTATTAAACGCATCAATCGACAATTGAAATTTATCCATTGACAAATAAGCATTTCCTAGATTAAAATAAACGGGACCAAAATCCTCATTGATTAAAATACAATAATCATATGCCCAAATTGCTTTTTCAAAATCTTCTGACTTAGAATAAGCATTTCCTAAATTATACCAAGCTGTAAACGAATACGGATTTTCATCTATAAAATCTGAATAGCATTTAATTGCTTTCTCATAATCACCTAATTGATCATAACAAAAAGCTAATTCATAAATAGCCCCTTCATTTTTTGGATTGTATTTTATAGCTTCAATCAAAATAACCAATGCATTTTTATAATCATTGATATTTTCATATTCCATCGCTAAATCGAGGTAAATCTCATCTTTATCTTCTGGTTCCGATAAAGCCAATGATTCCTTAAAATATTTTATAGCGTTTTTAGAATCTCTTAATTGACTAAAGATAGATGCCTTTGTTAAAACAATTTCACAATTTGGCTGTTCTGTTTTTTCAATTTGAGAAATAACTCCTAAAGCCTCTTTTAAATGTCCCATTGCAGACATTGCCTGAGCTAACCGTAACGAGAAAATAATATTAAATGAAAACTGAGACAAAGCATGCTCTGCACAAATTTTCGCTTTATTATATTGACTTGTAATTAAATAGTGATCAACTAAACCTTCCAATCTATCACTATCTAAAAAACCTAAAGACTCTTCCCCTTTCAAATACGCTTCGAAACGTTCGATATCTTCATTTAGATTCCCTTCGAAGTATCCGTCATCTTCTTCATCGTCATCAAACATAATCGTTCGTATTAAGCTATTATCTATTCGTGTTTAACTAATTTAAAGTTACGAAAAAAAACAGTGATTATTGTACTTTTCTATGAATGTTTGTCAACAGTCTTTCAACAAAAAACCCAAGTTATTCATTTTGAATTACAAAACAAATAACTTGGGTTCAATCTTATTTAAAAATCAGGAATTATTTCCCTGCTCTTTTTCTATCAGATTCTTTCAAGTGTATTTTACGGATACGTAAGTTCTCTGGCGTAACCTCAACATACTCATCTCCTTGAATATACTCTAAACACTCCTCTAAACTGAATTTGATAGGTGGAATTAATTTCACTTTATCATCAGCTCCCGAAGAACGCATATTTGACATTTTTTTCGTTTTTGTAACGTTTACAACCATGTCTCCAGCTCTTGAATTTTCTCCAATTACTTGTCCTTCATAGATGTTCTCATTTGGTGAAACGAAGAAACGACCTCTTTCTTGTAAGTTATTGATAGAGAAAGGAATTGATGTACCTTGCTCCATAGAAATCAACGATCCATTTTGACGTCCTGGAATCTCACCTTTGTAAGGTTGGTATTCTAAGAAACGGTGAGTCATAATTGCTTCACCAGCTGTTTGTGTCAATAAGTAATTTCTTAAACCAATAATACCTCTTGAAGGAATTTGGAATTGAATCGTCATACGCGTTCCTTTCGGTTCCATATTTGTCATCTCTCCTTTTCTTGTAGAAACTGCTTCAATAGCTGTTCCACTGAATTCTTCTGGTAAATCGATTGTTAATTCCTCAACTGGTTCACATTTTTTACCATCGATTTCTCTTAAGATAACTTGTGGCTGACCAACTTGTAATTCATATCCTTCACGACGCATTGTTTCAATCAAAACTGATAAATGCAATACACCACGTCCAGCTACTAACCATTTATCAGCTTTATCTGTAGTATGTACACGCATTGCCAA
>CANCEQ010000235.1 GCA_947375085.1 Flavobacteriales bacterium | reverse complement strand
CGTAGAATTGTATAACTTTACGCTCCATTATTGTCTACAATTAAGATATGGATAAAGTAACATACGTCGGTAATGCAGATGTCACAGCGATTGATCATTTGTATAAATCATATCAACAAGATCCCGAAAGCGTGGATATCGGCTGGAAGAAGTTCTTCGAAGGCTTTGATTTTGCTAGAACCAACTACGAAGATGGTGGCGAAATTCCTGAAAATTTTCAAAAAGAATTTAAGGTTATCAATTTAATAAATGGCTACAGAACACGTGGACATTTGTTTACTCATACGAATCCAGTTCGTGAAAGAAGACAGTACAAACCAACTTTAGCGATTGAAAATTTCGGTTTAGAAGCAGCTGATTTGGATACAGTATTCCAAGCAGGTGAAGAAACAGGTATTGGAGCGGCTACTTTGAGAGATATTATCACTCATTTAGAAGCAACTTATTGTGAATCAATCGGTATTGAGTTCGCTTATATCCGTGATCCTGAAAGAGTAGGTTGGTTAAAAAACAAAATTGAATTAAAAAATCGTCCAAAATTTGATGCAAGTCGTAAATTGGAGATTTATAAAAAATTAAATCAAGCGACAAATTTCGAAGCATATTTAGGTAAGAAATTCGTTGGACAAAAACGTTTCTCAATTGAAGGAGGAGAGGCTTTAATTCCTGCTTTAGATACTTTGATTTCAAAAGGATCTGATTTAGGAGTAGAGTATTTCGCAATGGGAATGGCTCACCGTGGTCGTTTGAATACATTGATTAATATTTTTGAGAAACGTCCGAAAGATATTTTTTCTGAATTCGAAGGAAAAGAATTTGATATAGCGTATACTTTTGATGGTGACGTGAAATATCACCAAGGATATACTTCTCACGTTGAGTTGAAAAATGGGAAAAAAGTTGGTTTGACTTTATCTCCAAATCCATCTCACTTAGAGGCAGTTGACCCTGTTGTTCAAGGTATTGCTCGTGCAAAAATCGACCATATCTTGAAAGACGAAAATAAAATTTGTCCGGTAATGATTCACGGTGATGCTGCAGTTGCAGGTCAAGGTATTGTGTATGAAGTAATTCAAATGGCACAATTAGATGGTTACCGTGCTGGTGGAACAATTCATATCGTTGTAAATAACCAAGTTGGATTTACAACAAATTATTTAGATGCTCGTTCTTCAACTTACTGTACAGATGTTGCAAAAACTACTTTATGTCCAGTATTCCACGTAAATGGAGATGATATTGAAGCAGTTGTTCAAACGATTGAAATAGCGATGGAATACCGTCAACAATTCAACCGTGATGTATTCGTAGATTTATTATGCTACCGTAAATATGGTCATAATGAAGGTGATGAGCCTAAATTTACACAACCACATTTATACAACATCATTGCAAAACACCCGAATCCAAAAGATATCTATTTTGAACAATTAGAGAAAGAAGGTGTAATTACAAAAGCAGATGCTAAAAAATTAGAAGAAGATTTCAATGCGCATTTAGATGCAGAGTACGAAATTTCTCGTAAAAATGACAAAGCATTGGTGTATGATTTCTTGAGTTCAACTTGGGAAGGATTTAGACACAGTACTTCAGAAGATTTCGAAAAATCACCTGCAACAGGAGTTGATAAAAAGAAATTATTAGAATTAGGAGTTAAGTTATCGACTTTACCAGAAGGTAAAAAATACTTCCGTAAAATTTCTAAAATTTTCGAAGATAGATTAAATGCAATCAAAGGAGACACTTTGGATTGGGGTTCAGCTGAGATGTTGGCATACGCTACATTGTTGGAAGAAGGTCACCCAGTTCGTGTTTCTGGACAAGATGTTGAAAGAGGAACATTCTCTCACAGACATGCGGTTGTAAAAACAGAAGATACAGAAGAAGAAGTAGTAACATTGAATTTGTTGAGTGAAAACCAAGCACCATTTTCAGTTTACAACTCTTTATTATCAGAATACGGTGTATTAGGTTTTGAATATGGTTATTCATTAGCTACACCAAAAGGATTAACAATTTGGGAAGCACAATTTGGGGATTTCTTCAACGGTGCTCAAATTATGATTGACCAATTCATTACTGCAGGGGAAGATAAATGGGCTACTCAAAGTGGTTTAGTTTTATTATTACCTCACGGATATGAAGGTCAAGGAGCTGAACACTCAAGCGGTAGAATGGAGCGTTTCTTGGTTCAATGTGCAGACGACAATATTCAAGTTGTAAACACAAGTACACCAGCGAATCACTTTCACTTATTACGTCGTCAATTGAAACGTGATTTCAGAAAACCATTGGTTGTTTTCTCTCCAAAAATGTTGTTACGTCACCCAGAAGCAGTTTCAAGTTTAGATGAAATGGCAACAGGTTCTTTCCAAGAAGTAATTGACGATGCAGCAGCGAAAGTTGAAAACATCGAAACGGTTGTTTTCTGTTCAGGTAAATTCTACTACGAAATGAAAGCGAAAGCGAAAGAATTAGGTGTAGATACAATGGCATTTGTTCGTGTTGAGCAATTATACCCTTTACCAAAAACACAAATCGACGGAATTATAGCGAAATATAAAAATGCAACGAACTTATTATGGGCACAAGAAGAGCCTGCTAATATGGGAGCTTGGACGTATTTTGCAATGCAATTAAGACATTTACCATTGGTAGGTGTATGTAGAAATGCATCTGCAGCAGCGGCTGAAGGTTCATCTCAATTGCATAAAAAACGTTTGAAACATTTATTCGACGAATTGTTTAAATACGCATCAGTAAAAGCTTGACTTCGATACGTTTTATAAACCTTTGGTTTTATAAAACTACTCAGTCAGCTTTTACGATTAGAGAATGATTAAAAATAAAATAGAATTAAAAAATATACGATATGTCAGTTTTAGAAATGAAAGTTCCTAGTCCAGGTGAATCAATTTCAGAAGTAGAAATTGCACAATGGTTAGTTGCTGATGGTGATTATGTAGAAAAAGATCAAGCAATTGCAGAAGTAGATTCTGACAAAGCGACTTTAGAATTACCAGCTGAAGAAAGTGGTATTATTACTTTGAAAGCTGCTGAAGGCGATGCTGTAAAAGTAGGAGCTGTAGTTTGTTTAATTGATACATCTGCTGCTCGTCCAGCTGGAAGTGCCCCGAAGGTAGAAAA
The DNA here is from genome assembly GCA_947375085.1 of Flavobacteriales bacterium. The sequence goes on along the minus strand of CANCEQ010000235.1, from coordinate 2,081 downwards.
AGCTCCAGAAGTAAAAGTGGAAGCTGCTGCACCAGTTGCTGCTGCTCCGGCTGCTCCAAGTCCAAATCCAGTAAATGAAAAATCAGCATCTTATGCAAGTGGAACACCATCTGTAGCGGCTGCTAAAATCATTGCTGAAAATGGAATCAATCCAGCGAAAGTTGCTGCAACAGGTAGAGACGGACGTATAACGAAACAAGATGTTGTAGCTGCAATGGCTGCAGGATTCTCTGCTGATGCTGCTCAAGGTTGGGGTGGAACAAGAAACAACAGACGTGAAAAAATGTCAATGATGCGTCGTAAAATAGCTGAACGTTTAGTTGCAGTGAAAAGCGAAACAGCCATGTTGACTACTTTCAACGAAGTAGATATGAAACCGATTATGGATTTACGTGCGAAGTACAAAGATGCTTTCGCGAAACACCATGAAGTGAATTTAGGATTTATGTCTTTCTTTACTAAAGCGGTAACAGAAGCGTTGAATTTATACCCAGCAGTAAATGCAATGATCGATGGAAACGAGGTAGTTTTCAACGATTATGCAGATATAGGTGTTGCTGTATCTTCTCCAAAAGGGTTGATGGTACCAGTAGTTCGTAATGCAGAACAAATGAGTTTAGCAGAAATCGAAAAAGAAATCAAACGTTTAGCAATTAAAGCGAGAGATGGAAAAATTACACCAGATGAAATGACAGGTGGAACATTCACAATCACAAACGGTGGTGTTTTTGGTTCAATGTTATCTACACCAATCATCAATCCTCCACAATCTGCTATTTTAGGAATGCACAACATCGTTGAGCGTCCAGTAGCAATTAACGGAAAGGTTGAGATTCGTCCAATTATGTATTTAGCGCTTTCTTACGACCATAGAATCATCGACGGTAAGGAATCTGTAAGTTTCTTAGTGAAAGTGAAGGAGATGTTAGAAAACCCTGAAAGAATGATCTTTGGAAGTAAAGATCCTCATGCAGTTTTATTAGGATTATAAAATGATGTTGAATTATTAATGGTTGATTTTTGATCATTGATGATATTAAAATAGTAAGCCTCGAAGAATTTTCTTCGAGGCTTTTTTCATTTTATAAATACCGCAGAACTATTCATACCCCCAAAAACACCTAAACCATTTTTGATGTTGGTATACACTTTTACAGGTTCAGAGAAAAAACCATCAGAATTAACAGCTTTTGAAGTTGACAAGATATAATTGTACACTTCTCTTGAAACGTTATACAATACTACTTTATAGGATTTTTCTTTAGAATAGATATATGTCATAGCATCCATATATTTTGCAGGATTAAATTTCACTACAATTTTTTTCGATTGACCATTAAAACCACTATCATCAAAAAGATAGGAAATCCCTCCATTATCAGAAAAAACTTCATTATTCTCATTCGGTGTTAAATACATCGATTCTTCCATTTGAAGTGAATCCACAGCAAAAACTTTTAAGATGTATAAATTTTCTGAAGCAGGATCATCAATTGTTAAAACTAAATTTTTCTCTGAAAAATTATACCCATTTTTTATAGATGAGGTATCCCAATCTTTAATTTGAACAGCGTCAGGAATTGAAGTTTCAGAAGTAGTTGTTGTGTAACTTGGATGAGATATTGATATAGAATAGGAATGTCCAATTTTTGCTTTTGTACCAAATTCATATTCTCCCATTAAGTTAACAGTACTACTCGTAAAAGTTTCTCCTGTTGTTTTATCTGTCAAAATAAGATTTGCAGAGGAGGTAATTTCACTCGGACCAGTATTTTGTTCTCCAATTGCAGCTTTGCTTTTTGATAACGAAATTTTGATAATAGAATCATTTTCCATAATTCCATTAACAACAATAAAACCATTCCCAACATCGCCTTTGAATGGAATTTCTTTTGTGCAAGATAGTACAATAAAAAGCACAGTAATTAGTGAGAAATAGATCGTTTTCATTCTACTGTTTTGTTAGATTTATTTTCTTTTATTTTTTCAAAGTTGAATTTAAATTTCCAACTGATAGAGGGGATTAAAGCAAAAATACTGGCTTGTTTTAGTACAGTTTTACTTCCTTTTTGTTCTGTAAA
>CANCEQ010000234.1 GCA_947375085.1 Flavobacteriales bacterium | reverse complement strand
AAATAATATGGAATTAGAACTTTGTGCTGCATCCATTCAAGCTGTTCAATTAGCGAAAAAATACAATTTCAATCGAATTGAATTGTGTCAAAATTTAGAACAAGGTGGCATTACTCCGTCTATAGGAATGATTCAAACTGCTTTAAAATTTAACCTAGATACACACGTTTTAATTCGACCTAGAATTGGAAATTTCATCTATTCCGAAGAAGAAAAAGAAATCATATTATCGGATATAAAAAACCTCAACTCGTTATCGATTAAAGGTTTTGTAGTTGGTGCTTTAAATTCAAAAAATGAACTGGATATTGATTTTTTGACCCAAATTAAATCTATTCATTCAACAGTAGATTTAACTTTTCATAGAGCATTTGACGATATTGAAAACTGGAAACAATCTATCGACCTACTTATTGAATTAGGATTTAAACGTATTTTATCTTCTGGTGGAAAACCAACTGTTGATGAAGGATTTCAACAACTTCAAGAAATGGTTCATTATGCAAATGGAAGAATTGAAATAATGACAGGAGGAAGTGTTAATTCGTTGAATATCAATAAAATAGCAATTGAAATAAATCCGTCAGCTATTCATTTTTCAGGAACATCTCTTTTAAAATCGAATAATACATCTATTTTTTCGACCGATCAATTAATTGCTGATGAAACAAAAATTGAATCGATATTAACTGCTTTAAAATAAAATCTATGAAATCATTATTTTCCTTTCTGATAGTATTAATAACTCCTATCCTTTTATCATTCAACTCTGATTGTAGTGAAAAACTTCCGATGAACGAACAAATAATCGGTTTCGTAAATTCAAATATGAATAAAAAAGTAGGAAAAGGAGAATGTTGGGATCTTGCAAATGAAGCTCTAACACTCGTTCAAGCAAAATGGGATGGAAATCTGAAGTTTGGTCGTAAATTAGATTATAAAAAAGAATGTGTTTACCCTGGTGATATCATTCAATTCGAAAAAGTCAAAGTCAAATACACTGAAAACAAAATAACTTATCAAGAAGCTATGGCGCATCACACGGCAATAATCTATGAAGTAAAAGGTACAGGTGAATATATTTTAGCGCATCAAAACACAGCCTATACGGGTAGAAAGTGGGGACAAGTTCATTGAATTTGATGAATGTTACGGGTGGGAAAATTAGTATCTATCGTCCCACTTTAAATTAATTAAACTATTTTTGTACTTAATATAATTCTATATTAAATTTCAAATCAATTAGCTAAGATTAGAACAAAATTTTAATATGAAACAGATAATTTATACACTATTATTTTTCACCTCATTTTACTCATTTTCTCAAACTCAGAACTTACAATTAAAGGAACGATTTGATGAAGTCTATATCAATGCAAGAAATTATTGGAATTATAACCCTACTCTTATGCATTTAGGAACAAATGAAGAAATAAATGCGAATCAATGTCAATTAGGTTCTTCATTTGCGGTTGCTTTAGATGGATTATTAATCATGTATGAAACAACAAAAGAATTTAGTTACCTAGAAGAATTTATGTTTCAAGCTCAAAAAATATATAAAAGTAGGGCAGATAAAATTACACCCAAATTTACTGAAGATAAATATTGGTGTAATAGTACTAGAATATATATGAATGGCAGAATACTTTGGCCTTTGGCACATTTTGTCTATTTAATTCAATCAGAAGATTCATTATTATCTAAAATTAAAATTGATAGTGCCACTTTTGAAAATAAAAAAACACTTGGTGAATTTTCAGATTTCATAAATCAAAGCAATAAAGAAGTAATGGACTTTTTTATGGATCGATACTGGATTAAAGGTGAATGCATGTCAAAACCAGCTGATATTAGTGATAAATATACTCCCACAAGACGTCCTCAAATAATGGAATTAAATATGCAAAGTGGATTTGGCTGTGCATTAATATATATGTATCTAGGAAATTTAGATCGAACTGACTATCGAGATAAAGCAATTGAAATGGCTGATAAGTTTCAAAATGGTAAAAGAAAAAGTAAAAAAGGTCGTGAAACAAAAAAGACTATTTTAGAATTAGACACATCATTAAACGCATATATTTGGCCTCACAACGGTTGGAGATCCTATAGCGAAAAATACAATGAAGATATTGGTCATGCTGCATTTGATGTAACTTTTGCACTTCTTTTTAATAGACATAAAAACACATTTACGAAAAATTCACCTTTCAATTTATTTGACAATAATGAATTAATTCGTTTTCACAATACATTCACAAAATTAATTGCGAAAGATTATCAAACATCTCGAGGTTTTACTTATACAGTGAATGGAAATTATGTAGGCTATTATTACGGTGATAATCTTACAGAACCATCCCCTAATGATCGAGAAGCATACAATAAAAATGCAAAAAATTGGGTTGAACTTTGTGAATTTGACAATATTCAAGATCCTATAACTAATAATGTTTATTCATTAATTATGTCATATTACAACGAAGTTGAACAATATCGAAAAATTGGGGAGGAAAATTATAGACCTGAAGGTATTGATATTAGAGGGGCTGCTAATATGGTTAAATATCAGTGGAAAAGATCAGGTATAAGCTATCAACCAAAGCCTTTCATTTGTAAATAAATAAATCATAAATTGCTTTTATTATATATTAAAAATGCCCATTTCGAATTGGAAATGGGCATTTTAATTTAATGTATATACAATTTTAAAACCTAGCCAATTCAACTAAAGCAGTTTCAAATCTACCTTTTGGTAAAAATTGGCGCTCTAATTGCGCATCAAAAGGAACCGGTGTATCAATAGAAGCTACACGTTTAACTGGTGCATCTAAATCATTGAAGCAGTTTTCGTTGATTAAAGCTACCAACTCTCCTCCTATTCCACCTGTCATACAATCTTCATGTAAAACAATTACTTTACCTGTTTTTCTGACAGCTTTGTAAATTGATTCAGTATCCAATGGTAAAAGGGTTCTTAAGTCGATTAATTCAGCTTTAATTTCAGGGTGTTTGTCCAAAATTTCTTTTGCCCAATGAACTCCCATTCCATATGTGATAATTGTTACATCATCTCCTTCACGAACAGTTTTTGCTTTTCCAATTTCTACAGTGTAGTAATCATCCGAAATTTCTTCTTTGATACTTCTGTATAAATTTTTATGCTCAAAGAACATTACTGGATTTGGATCTTCAATCGATGCATTCAATAAACCTTTCGCATCTTCAACTGATGATGGGTAAACGATTTTTAATCCTGGCGTATGGAAAAACCATGCTTCATTACTTTGAGAATGGAAAGGTCCCGCTGCTGAACCTGCACCTGTAGGCATACGAACAACAACATCTGCTTTTTCACCCCATCTCCAATGTAATTTAGCTAAATTATTTACGATTTGATTAAATCCACACGTAACAAAATCAGCAAATTGCATTTCTACAATCGCTTTCATTCCTGCTATAGATAAACCTAGTCCTGCTCCTACAATTGCAGATTCACAGATAGGTGTATTTCTAATTCTTTCTTTTCCGAATTCTTCTACAAAACCTTCAGTCACTTTAAAAGCACCTCCGTATTCTGCAATATCTTGACCCATTATTACTAATTCAGGATATTTTTCAAGCGATTGTTTCAAACCATCTTGAATTGCATCAATGAATCTTTTTTCTGTTTTAGCATTAGAATTTGGAGCTACAACAACTTGATTAAAAGGAGCATATATATCACCTAATTCCGTTTCCATATTAACTGGAACTGCTTCTTCTTGATAAGCTATTTCAAATTCATCTACAATTTCTGCTTTGATAGCTTCATGAATTGTAGTTGTCAATTCGTCTGTTAAAACTCCTTGCTCTTTTAAGAATAACTCAAAATTGGCGATCGGATCTTGTTTAACCCACTCTTCTTGTAAACCTTCTGGGTAATATTTTGTACCTGAAGCTTCTTCGTGACCTCTCATTCTGAAAGTCATCAATTCTAACAATACTGGTCTTGGATTCTCTCTAATATCACCAGCAATCTTTCGAACGGTATTGATTACATCTAATATATTGTTCCCATTTACTTGAACAGCTTCCATTCCGTATCCAATTCCTTTATCTATAAATTGCTTGCAACGGAATTGCTCAACACTTGGAGTAGATAATCCCCAACAATTGTTTTCAACTGCAAAAATCACTGGTAAATCCCAAACAGACGCAACGTTGATTGCCTCGTGAAAATCGCCTTCACTTGCTCCTCCATCACCTGTAAATACCAATGTCGCTTTTTTCTCGTTTTTCAGTTTAGAAGCCAAGGCAATTCCATCTGCAATCCCTAATTGTGGACCTAAATGAGAAATCATTCCAACTAAATTATATTCTTGTGTACCAAAGTGAAAAGAACGATCTCTTCCTTTAGTAAAACCAGATAATTTACCCTGAAATTGTGCGAATAATTTTCTTAATGGAATATCTCTAGATGTAAAAACACCTAAGTTTCGATGCATAGGAAGAATATATTCATCTCTATTCATCGCATAAGTTGTCCCTACAGAAACTCCTTCTTGTCCCCATCCAGAAAACCATTTTGTGATTTTACCTTGACGTAAAAGAATTAACATTCTTTCTTCAACCAAACGTGGGCGAACTAATTTTGTATAAATACTTACTAATTCTTCATCGCTAAATCCTGTACGATCAAAATCAATATGTCTTTTTTCTAAAACTTCCATAATCATAGTTGTTATAAGATCCCTTTATTAAGAGGGTTTCTAAAGATTAGATTTTTTGAGGCGAACAAAAATTTAAAAGCGGAGTTTACATTTGTAAATGAGCATTTTAAATTTGAAGTTCAACGAAGAAAAAGCAATTTTTAGAAGTCCCGTTAACACAAAAAGGTCGGCTCTCGAAAGAACCGACCCGTTTATAAATTATCTATAGATTAAACTAAACCTTGATCGATCATTGCATCAGCAACTTTAACGAATCCAGCAATGTTTGCTCCTTTAACATAATCAACATGACCATTAGCATCAGCTCCGTATTTCACACATGCAGAGTGAATAGAAACCATAATAGTATGTAATTTCTCATCTACTTCAGCTGCAGTCCAGTTGAAACGTAAAGAGTTTTGAGACATTTCTAAACCTGAAGTTGCAACCCCACCAGCATTAGATGCTTTTCCTGGAGAGAACAAAATTTTAGCATTTTGGAAAACAGTGATTGCTTCTGGAGTTGATGGCATATTAGC
>CANCEQ010000233.1 GCA_947375085.1 Flavobacteriales bacterium | reverse complement strand
CACAAAGATAGAGATATGCTTTCTTAATCACAACTTCTTTCTAGATGACTTTTAGAATGTTTGGTTTGAAAAAGTTCTTTTTGTTCATCAAGAAGAGATTGAGAAGGTTGAATGTTACGTAATTTTGATAAATCAGGCTGACCGGCATCAACCCAAGCTGTATACCATATACTACCAACTCCTAATATTGCTTTTCTTAACCTTCTCTCTACCATACCGTTCATTCGTTTATTGTATTCTTGACAAAATTCGATTGAATAAACTTGAGTTGTTGTATTTCCTTTTGATTCAAAACTATACTTTTTATCAGATGGGAAATCCAAAGTAACTTCTTTCTCTAATCTAAATACTGAATCCAATGCCATATGAGAAGATTGAACCGCTTCCCAGGTAAAATCATTCACTTTTGGAATATAGAAACACTTTCCGATAAAATAATCGTAATTATCTGCGTTTAATTCTACTAAACGACTTTCCCATAAACCATGTATTCCCTTTTGATTGGTCAATTGTCCATTATAATTTTCGGTTGTATGAAGCGGTACATGAGCATCACCAATGTAATGACCTATTTCAGCAGAGTATTTTAAAATAAAATCGACATTTTTTTCTTCGAATGCTTTTTGAAGTCTGTATTTCATCGTTTGTATATGCCAAGGAACAATCCCATATTTTTGAAGTGTATCTTCAGTATATTTTAAAATGGCATCTTTCCAATAACGAGGTACAATTTTAAAAACGTCTAATGAATCCATTTTATAATGATCAATGTCAATATAATGTCTTTGTGCTTCACCTTCAACAGCATATCTTCGTTTATCAGGGTCAACCGCATGATCTGTTATAAATTCAATGTGATCTTTGTAAAAACCAAACATTTCTGGAGGCAAAGTAAAAATGGCAATTCGATTAATTCGTTTGTGTCCATAAAATCCCCATTTTTTAAAATCCGTTGATTTTAAAATTGAAAATGAAAAAATAATAGGGATAAATAAAGAAAATATGATTTTGTAATTAGGCGTTTTCATTTTTGATTAATAGGTTGTTGTTGTTGTTGTTGTTGTTGTTGTTGTTGTTGTTGTTGTTGTTGTTGTTGTTGTTGTTGTTGTTGTTGTTGTTGTTGTTGTTGTAGGTGTTGGGCATGCTAACACCTACAACAAACAATAACAATGTAAAATACAATTACAATTTCACCAATTTCCCATCACGTAAAATAGGAATAACATTCGTTTGATTAGGTGTCAAACAATATTTAATATCTTCATTCAGGTTTAAATTTTTTAATCTACGTCTATGAGAACTTGATTTTAAATAACCAAAATAGTTGTCTTTAGCAGATAGATATAAGTATTTGGCTGCAATTGAAGAATCTTCATCAGAAGTGAAATTACCAGTGTTGATTAAGTAGTCAGAAATAGCACCTGCACAAATAGTGTCTTCCAAATTGAATTTATCTTGCCAACCTGAACACAAACAAAGGATATTCTTATCTTGAGTAGCAAGCCATTCACATAAATAATTTAGGTTTAAAAATGAACCAATTACAACTGTTTCTGCTTCTTTACAAACATCAATTGACTTTGTTCCGTTAGTAGTTGATAAAACAACATCTTTTCCTTTAAATTCTTCTTTCATATAACTGAAAGGTGAATTACCAAAATCAAATCCTTCTACAATTTGACCTTTTCTCTCAGCACCTACTAAAAATCCTTTGTTTTTGTATTCCCAAGCTTCTTCTACGGTTGGTACAGGAATAATTGAATTGATTCCATTATCAAAGGCAGCACAAATTGCAGATGTTGCTCTTAAAACATCTATTACAACAATAATTTCATATTCTCCTTTGTAATAAGCATATTCTCCTGGAGTAGAGCAAACTTCAATGTGTTTTCTTGTTTCGTTCATTGTTTTGTTTTTTTTACCACAGAGTTAAATTGAGTTTTTCACAGAACTCTGACGACTCTGAGGTTAAATGATTTTATCCTTTTTTAAATATTTTTGAATCTGCAATAAAAGTCCCGAAAGGTATTAATGAAGCAAAACCTGCTAAAAGTGTAATGCCGAAACTCCATTTTTTTTCAATCGCAACAATTATAACCCACAAGCAATAAGCTATGAAAAGAAATCCATGCGCCATTCCAACTATTTTATTTGGAAGAGGATTATGCAACATGTATTTAATAGGCATCGTTAAAGCGAATAATAAATAAGAAATACCTTCAGCAATTGCTAATATTCTAAGTTGCCCAAGTTTAGTTGAAAAGTTCATAATTAAATTATTTTCGTTCAATTTCTTTTAAATTGTCCATTTTTTTCTTTTCCAAGAAACCTTTAATGTCTTCAAAATGTTCAACCACTCGTTTATTTCCGAATTCAAAAACTTTGGTAACCAATCCATCTAGAAAATCTCTGTCGTGAGAAACCAAAATTAAAGTACCATCAAATGCATTCAATGCATCTTTGATAATATCTTTTGTTTTCATATCTAAATGGTTGGTTGGCTCATCCAGAATTAAAAGGTTTACTGGTTCTAACAATAATTTAATCATTGCTAAACGTGTTTTTTCTCCTCCAGAAAGTACTTTTACTTTTTTTGTACTTGTCTCACCGCCAAACATAAAAGCACCAAGAATATCTTTTATTTTCGTACGAATATCGCCAACTGCAATTTGATCAATAGTCTCAAAAATCGTTAAATTTTCATCTAATAGAGAAGCTTGATTTTGAGCAAAATAGCCGATTTGAATATTATGACCTAATTCTAAAGATCCTTCGAAATCGATCTGCTTCATTATCGCTTTAATCATCGTCGATTTACCTTCACCATTTTTTCCTACAAATGCTACTTTTTGACCTCTTTCAATTGTCAATGAAGCATTCTTGAAAACAGTATGGTCGCCATATGATTTAGATAATTCATTCACTATCAGAGGATAGTTTCCAGAACGTGGGGCAGGAGGGAACTTTAATCTTAAAGCTGAAGAATCAACTTCATCCACTTCAACAATTTTCAGTTTTTCTAACATTTTCACACGCGATTGAACTACTAATGTTTTAGAGAAAGTTCCTTTGAATCGTTCTATAAATTCGGTTTGTTCAGCAATAAATTTTTGTTGCTCGTCGTATTGTTTTTGTTGTTGTTCTCTTCTTTCTTTTCTCAGTTCTAAATAATGAGAATATTTCGCTTTGTAATCGTAAATACGCCCCATCGTTACTTCAATCGTACGAGTTGTGATATTGTCTACAAAAGCTCTATCGTGAGAAATGACAACTACTGCTTTGGCGTTATTTACCAAAAAGTCTTCTAACCATTGAATCGATTCAATATCCATATGATTCGTAGGCTCATCTAATAGAATTAAATCAGGTTTTTGTAAAAGTATTTTAGCTAATTCTATTCGCATTCTCCAACCTCCACTAAATTCAGACGTTGGTCGATTGAAGTCTTCTCTGACAAAACCTAAACCGAATAAAACTTTTTCAACCTCAGCTTCATAATTAATTTCTTCAATCATATAGAAAGCTTCACTCACTTCAGAAACACGTTCGATGATTTTCATGTATTCATCAGAATCGTAATCCGTTCTAACGGTTAGTTCGTGATTTAATGCTTCTATTTCATCTTTCATAGCAAATATTGCTTTGAAAGCTTTTGAAGTTTCCTCAAAAACTGTAGAATCATCTTCAGTTAATAAATGTTGAGGAAGGTAAGAAATGATATATTCTTTTGGCGCAGAAACATTTCCTCTAGTTGGAGCGTTGATACCTGCTAATATTTTAAGTAAAGTAGATTTTCCAGCTCCGTTTTTCCCCATTAAAGCAATCTTATCATTTTCGTTTATTACGAAAGAAACATCACTAAAAAGAGTTGTACCACTAAATTCTACTGCTAAACCGTCAATTGAAATCATACTTTTTAATATTTTTGATTTTGAATTTTTGATGTTTGATTTAAATCGTATAAATCATTTATCAATTAATTTCAAATTTTTTCTTTACTAATTTTATCCTATCTAACATTAAACATTTAAAATTCAACATTCCAAGTTAGATTTCTAGTTTAAATTCCGACGTTTTATGGAATGTGATATCAGGATAATCTTGTTCAGCCATTGTCAATAAGAAAGAAGTTTCAGCCAAGAAAACCCAATTATCATCTTTATCTTTTGCTAAATAATTCCCTTTAGCTCGCATAAATTGATTCATTTGTTCTTGATTGTCAGTTGTTAACCAACAAGCTTTGTAATAGTTTTTTGGAACGAAACGACAATTGGCTCCATATTCATGTTCTAAACGGTAGGCGATTACTTCAAATTGAAGTTGTCCAACGGTTCCAACAATTTTACGGTTACCTGGTTGTTGAATAAATAATTGTGCAACACCTTCATCCATTAATTGACGAATTCCCTTCTCTAATTGTTTCGATTTTAAAGGATCTAAATTTTCTAATTCCTGGAAAATCTCTGGAGAAAAACTAGGGATACCTTTGTACATGAATTTTTCACCTTCATTTAAAGTATCTCCAATTTTAAAACTTCCTGTATCATATAAACCGATAACATCTCCTGGATATGCTTCATCAATTACACTTTTATCTTGTGCCATAAATGAAGTTGGATTAGGGAATTTCATTTTTTTATCTAAACGAACGTGATTGTAAAATGTATTTCTTTCAAATTTCCCAGAAACAATTCGTAGGAATGCAATTCTATCTCTATGTTTAGGGTCTAAGTTCGCATGGATTTTAAATACAAATCCTGAAAATTTACTATCTGAAGGGTTGATAAAACGTAAGTCTGTATCTCTACCTCTTGGAGATGGAGATATTCTACAGAAAGTATCTAACAATTCTTTTACTCCAAAGTTATTTACTGCAGAACCGAAGAAAACAGGAGCAACATCTCCTGCTAAATAACTTTCTCTATCGAATTGGTCATAAATCCCTTCAACGATTTCTAATTCTTCTCTTAATTCTGCAGCTGGTGCTTCACCAACTATTTCATCTATATTCGGATCGTTTACATCTGTGATTTCAACTACATCTGTTGCTATTTTTGTTTTACTAGCTTGAAATAAATTTAAACTTTTGTCATAGATGTTGTAAACACCTTTAAATCGGTCTCCCATTCCAATAGGCCAAGTTAATGGTCGAACTTTAATCTCTAAAGTTGATTCTAGTTCATCTAATAAGTCAAAAGTATATTTACCTTCTCTATCTAATTTGTTAATGAAAATGATAACAGGAGT
>CANCEQ010000232.1 GCA_947375085.1 Flavobacteriales bacterium | reverse complement strand
AACACTAAAGGGGAATTAGTTGGAATTAATACTGCTATTCAATCTCAAACAGGATCTTATGCGGGATATTCATTTGCCGTACCTGTCAATTTAGTTCAAAAGGTAATTAGTGATTTAATTGATTTCGGAATTGTTCAAAGAGCATTTTTAGGAGTTCAAATTTCGGATGTAAACCAAGAGATTAAAGAGAAAAATAAGTTACCTAATTTAAAAGGTGTATTTGTTTCTAAAGTTACAGATGGTGGAAGTGCTGATAAAGCAGGAATGAAAGATGGAGAAGTTATCTTAAAAGTAGGTTCTAAAGAAGTGAATTCTGTAGCATCTCTTCAAGAAGAAGTTGGGAAAAGACGTCCTGGCGATAAAATTTCTGTCACAATTCGTAACAAAAACAATGAAGAAGAGGTAAAAGAGTTAGTACTACGTAATAATGAAGGGGAAACGAAATTAGTATCAAAAGCAGAAGTTTCTAAAAACATGGCACTTGGCGCAGTGTTTGGTGAAATTTCAGACAAAGAGAAAAAAGAGCTTTCTTTAAAGAACGGAGTTAAAATAAAAACTTTAAATGCAGGGAAATTAAAATCGGAAGGATTAACTGAAGGGATGATTATCACAAAAGTTAATAATGAAGTTATTCTATCAGTAGAACAGTTAACAGCTAAGTTAAATCAAGGTTCTAGTGTAGTTTGGCTTGAAATTATAACTGAAAGCGGACAAAAACTATACAAAGGATTTGAAATATAATCCATTTTAGGCATAATTTTTGAGAAAGCGCAACGATAAAAAAATATACCATTAATATTTGGATAACACTTATTTTTGGTCGTACCTTTGCAAAGATTTTCGAATAAACAATTCAAAAACTAGGAGGAAAAGAGAATGAGACAGCTTAAGATTACGAAGTCGATTACCAATCGTGAGAGTCAATCACTTGACAAATACTTACAAGACATTGGTAAGGAGGAGTTGATTACAGCAGAGGAAGAAGTAGAGTTAGCACGTAAGATTAGAGCTGGTGATCAAAGATCATTAGAAAAATTAACGAGAGCCAATCTTCGTTTCGTTGTATCTGTAGCAAAACAATATCAAAATCAAGGTTTAACCCTACCCGATTTAATTAATGAAGGTAATTTAGGTTTGATTAAAGCAGCTCAAAAATTTGACGAAACAAGAGGTTTTAAATTTATCTCTTACGCAGTTTGGTGGATTCGTCAATCTATTTTACAAGCGTTAGCAGAACAAGCACGTATCGTTCGTTTACCTTTGAATCAAGTTGGTTCATTGAATAAAATTAACAAAGCTTTTTCTCGTTTAGAGCAAGAATTTGAACGTCAACCATCTGCTGAAGAGTTAGCAGAAGCATTAGAGGTTCCTGAAGATAAAATTAAAGAAAGTTTAAGTGTTTCTGGTCGTCACGTATCAATGGATGCACCTTTATCTTCAGCAGAAGATGGTGGTACATTAATGGATGTAATGGCAAACCCAGATTCTCCTAAAGCGGATCATGCATTAATGGCTGAATCTTTACAGAGAGAAATCGAACGTTCTTTAAGTACATTGACAGATAAAGAAAGAGAAATTATTCGTTTATTTTTCGGAATCGGAATGAACCACGGTTTAACGTTAGAAGAAATCGGAGCGAAATTTAATTTAACACGTGAGAGAGTAAGACAAATCAAGGAGAAAGCTATCCGAAGATTGAGACACACTTCTCGAAACAAGTTATTGAAAGCATATTTAGGCTAAAATAAAAAAGGCTACCAACTTAATGTGGGTAGCCTTTTTTGCTTTAATCTTTTTTAAATAAGAACATATATTAATATCAAAACAAAACAAAAATGGCAACTGATTTAGGTTACGAAACAGTACTAAAATCGCACGTAGCAAGAGAACGTGCAGCAGTAAAATTAACAAGTAAAGTAGGACAACTTTTGTATGACAAAGGAATTGAATTAGTTCTTTTCCGTAATCATTTAACAGATGTTACAATTTCTGAAATCTTAAACTTACACGAGTATGCTCGTAAAGTAGTTAATAAACCAATTGACATTTTTACAACTTCAGAATTAGCTGAAGAGATTTTAAAATTGAACCTTGCACCATCTAAATTAGATATCGGTAAATTAGCAAGTGAGTGGTTAGCTGAACAAGATAAATTTGACAGTAAAGCTGATTTCTTAATTGAAAAATTAGCAAATATAGGTCATTCTGAAGATAATAGTTCAGAGCCAAGAGACGTTGTTTTGTATGGTTTTGGTCGTATCGGTCGTTTAGCTGCTCGTGAGTTAATCAAACAAGCTGGTAAAGGTCAACAATTAAGATTAAGAGCAATCGTTACTAGAGGTTCTTCTGATAAAGACATTATCAAAAGAGCTGCATTATTAAGAAATGATTCTGTTCACGGTGCTTTCAAAGGATCTGTTGAAGAAGATTTAGAAAATAAAGCAATCATCATTAATGGACAAATCGTTCAAATGATTGACGCAAGTAACCCAGAAGATGTAGATTATACAGCTTACGGAATCAACAACGCTTTAGTTATTGATAATACAGGTGTATTTACAGATCGTACAGCTTTATCTCGTCACTTACAAGCGAAAGGTGTTTCTAAAGTTTTATTGACTGCTCCAGGTAAAGAAATTCCAAATATCGTTTACGGAATTAACCAAGGAGAATTAGATTTAGAAAACGAAAACATTTTCTCTGCTGCTTCTTGTACTACAAACGCAATTTCTCCTGTATTAAAAGTAGTTAACGACAAATTAGGAGTTGTTAAAGGACACATCGAAACAGTTCACGCATATACTAATGACCAAAACTTATTGGACAATATGCACAAAAGTTCTCGTAGAGGTCGTTCAGCTGCTGTAAATATGGTAATTACTTCAACTGGAGCAGGTGCTGCAGTAACAAAAGTAATTCCTCATTTGAAAGATAAATTGACTGCAAATGCTGTACGTGTACCAACTCCAAATGGTTCATTAGCAATCTTAAGTTTACAAATTGACAAACCAACAACAGTTGACGAAATCAATGCAATCTTAAAAGATGCAGCTTTAAATGGTGATTTAGTAAACCAAATTTTCTATTCTGTTGATCCTGAGTTAGTTTCTTCAGATATTATTGGTAACACTTGTTGTTCAGTATTTGATTCTAAAGCTACTATCGTTTCTGCTGACGGATTAAACGTTGTTCTTTATGCTTGGTACGATAATGAGTTTGGTTACACGAAACAAGTAATTCGTTTAGCGAAACACGTTGCTAAAGTTAGAAGAGCAATTTACTATTAAGAAAAAGATTAAGGTTGAGGCTGAAACTTTATTAAAATATAAGAGCTCGAAGGATTATTTCTTCGAGCTTTTTTTGTAACTCAAATCTATTATTTGAAATATTTTTGATGCAAATTTAAAATCCTCTCACTTATACTATCTCTTAATTCTTTAGGTTCTAAAACTTCAACTTTTTCTCCAAATTTTAAAATTAACTCTTCAAGTTCATAATTTAACTTTATGTTGAATTGAACTATAAAGGTATCGGACTTACGCTCTGTAATTATTTGAGAAAAATGAAGAGGCTTATTTAATAAATAATTTTCTTGCTCATTTACAAATTCTAAAACAACTTTTACAGTTGGATTACTTGAATAGCTTACACCAATCACATTATCAAAATAGGATTTAGGATTTTTAATTTTGGAAGTAAACTTCTCCCCTAGTTCCATAGAAATAATTCTATCTAATCCGTAGTTTCTAATTTCACCATTTTCTTTACAACCAAACAAATACCAATTATTTTGATATTGTTTAATTAAATGAGGATAAAAAATAATTTTCTTCTCTTCGCTCCTCCAAAAACTTTTATGTAAAATTTCTACACTTCTTTTCTCTAATATACTCGAAATTGACTTGCTAAAAGTTGAATCATTTATTTTTTGCCTTTGTCGTTCAAAATCAATAAATTCAGAGTTATCTTTATTTAAAATTAATGACTTATTTATAACTTTTACCATGTTGAACAATTCGAATAACTGCATCCAATCTGAATAATCTTTGTTACTCTCTTCATTTATATAGTAGCCGTTCTTTATTTTGTTGTATCTAATATCAATAAAACAAGAATTTCTAATTGTATTAATATCTCGCTGGAGTGTTCTTTCGGTTGGGTTTATGTCTGACTCTTTTAATTTATCCATTATCAAATTCATATTTGGAAAATGAGATTCCTTAACAATTTTCAAAATTGTGTGAATACGTTCAATAGATTTTATATCAGCCATGTTTTTTTATTTTTTTGTAAAGATAATTTTGAAGAACGACATAATTAGGCGGTCATAAATATTAATATTGTTTTTAGATAACTTAATTTTAATTTTCAAAATAGAAAAGGCTTCCGTAAAACAGAAATTGAAAAAATCAACAAAAAATTAGCGAAAAATAAAAACTCAATCAAATAACTATAATGAATATTACAGGAACATACATATCAAATAATGGAGAAATAATTTTCCAACAGGAAGGCAATAATATTACAGGCACTTATTCAAGTATTGGAACGATTAAAGGTGAAATGAACAACAACATCTTAACTGCCGTTTGGACTAACAATGGAGTTGATGGACTTTTAGAATTTACTTTTTCTGAAGACGGCTCATTCAAAGGGAAATATAAAAAAGGTATAAATGAAGGGGCTATGAGAGGTTCTTGGAATGGTGAAAAAATAAAATTAGTAGCCACGAATTCAAATTCTAAATTAATTGTATCAAATCCAAATAATTATGATACAATTAACCTAGATCAGAATGTTTTTATAGCAGCAAAATTAATTTTACTACATCAGCAAGCAAGTCCTAGTTTAATTGATAGAAAATTAAATATTGGATACGAACGAAGTAATCTTATTTTAAAACAATTAGAGATATTAGGAGTGATTTCAGAACTTAATCAAACTAAATCAAGAGATATATTGATTGAAGATGAAGAAGAAATTGAGTATATTGAAAGAAAAGAAGATAAATATAGTTGGCATAAAGAAAATAATGATTTTGAAGCGATTGAATGGGGTGATTATGTTTTGAAAGGTGAATATTATTTTGATAATATATTTTTTCTAATTAAAAATTTATTCAAAGAAGGAAATATTAGCATTAAGAAAATAATACAACTTGGAATAAATTACGATGAAGATTTTGGTTTACAAAGCTATGATGATGCTGTAAATTTAATCAATGATTTAATTTCACTTAATATAATTGGTGAATTAATTAATGAA
>CANCEQ010000231.1 GCA_947375085.1 Flavobacteriales bacterium | reverse complement strand
AATTGAAAAAAAAAACTATTTTTGCAACGTTAAAATACCGAAAATGTTAGAAAATATATCAGGATCAAGTCTTAAAGAGCAATTTAAATCAAATGATAAACTTCGTTTGACTACTTATGTTGTAGGTGGTTTAGTCGTTATCACATTGGGATATTTCACATACAAACAATTCATATGGGGACCAGCAAATGAGAAATCAAAAGCTGCGTATTTCGAAGGTTTGAACTATGCAGACAAAGACTCTACAGATGCTGCAATTGAAACATTGAAACCAATCGTTAAAAAATACGATGGTAAAATCGGTGGAGAAATTGCTCAATTCACATATGCGCGTCAATTAATGTCAAAAGGACAATTTGCTCAAGCATTGAAAGAATTAGAAGGTGTTAACGTTGAAGACACATATGTTTCTGTAATGGCTATTGGTCTTCAAGGAGATTGCAAAAGTGAATTAGGGAAATACGAAGATGCTGCTTCTTTATATGTTAAAGCTGCTGAAAAACAAGATAACGATTTC
Source organism: Flavobacteriales bacterium (assembly GCA_947375085.1). The sequence continues at coordinate 4,777 of CANCEQ010000231.1, read as the reverse complement.
ACAACTCCAACTTACCTTTTCAAAGCAGCTTTTTGTGCGGAAAAAGTAAACGACTTTAATTCAGCTGTTGAATTATACAAAAGAATTGAAGATAACTATCCTGATTTCGCAAATCAAAAAACAATTAAAAAATACATAGCGAGAGCGACTAAAACAGAAAAATAATTATGGCTACTGCAAATCGCAATTTGTCAGATTACAATAAGGACTTTGTTCCAAATGGTGCCGATTTTAGAATCGGCATTGTTGTTTCTGAATGGAATGATTCGATTACATTGAATCTATTGAAAGGTGCTAAAGAAGCACTTTTAGAGAACGGAGTGAAAGAAGAAAACATCTTGGTTCGTTTTGTTCCTGGAGCTTTCGAATTACCCCTTGGAGCACAATACATGTGTGAATTCACTGAAGTGGATGGTGTAATCGCAATTGGAGTTGTTATTCAAGGAGAAACGAAACACTTTGATTTCGTTTGCGATGGCGCAACACAAGGTATTAAAGATGTTAATTTACAATATAATACACCAGTAGCATTTTGTTTACTAACTGATAATAATATCCAACAATCGATTGATCGTTCTGGAGGTAAACACGGTAACAAAGGTATTGAATGTGCAATCGCATGTATGAAGATGGTTGGCTTGAAAAAAGATTTCGAATCGAATAGCAACGATGCGAAACACAATCAGAATTAATTGTTAAGACTTTAGATTGTTAGACAATAGAAATTAGACTTACAATATCTAAATTCATTTTAAAAACACTAAAAAAAATTCAAAATGACACTTATAAAATCAATTTCAGGAATAAGAGGAACAATTGGAGGAAAAGTAAACGAAGGACTTACACCAATTGATGCAGTTAAATTTGCAGCTGCTTATGGAACTTGGTTAAAAAATAGAAATACTTCGAAATCATTAAAGGTTGTTGTTGGTCGCGATGCTAGAATTTCAGGACAAATGATTTCAGATTTAGTGATTTCTACTTTAATTGGTTTAGGAATCGATGTAGTGAATCTTGGCTTATCTACAACTCCTACTGTTGAAGTTGCTGTTACTATAGAAAATGCACAAGGTGGAATTATTCTTACTGCAAGTCACAATCCAAAACAATGGAATGCATTGAAACTTTTAAATGAAAAAGGTGAATTTATTTCAGGTACAGATGGCGAAGAAGTATTGTCGATTGCTGAACAAGAAGCTTTCTCATTTGCAGAAGTAGATGATTTAGGAAAAGTAACAAATACAGATGCCTATTTACAAAAACACATTGATGCAATATTAGCTTTACCTTTAGTTGATAAAAAAGCAATTGAAGCTGCTGATTTTAAAGTGGTTGTAGATGCAGTTAATTCAACAGGTGGAATATTTGTTCCAGCAATGTTAGAAGCATTAGGTGTCAAAAATATTACAAAAATCTATTGTGATCCAACAGGTCATTTTCCTCATAATCCAGAACCGCTTCCAGAACATTTAACTGATTTAGCAGATAAAATAAAAGAAGTAGGTGCTGATATTGGCATTACAGTTGATCCAGATGTTGACCGTTTAGCATTAGTTTGTGAAGATGGTTCTATGTTTGGTGAAGAATATACTTTAGTGGCCGTATCAGATTACGTTCTTACTCATACTCCAGGAGCAACTGTTTCTAACTTGTCTTCTACAAGAGCATTAAGAGATATTACTGAAGCAAGAGGATTACTTTATTCAGCAGCTGCGGTAGGTGAAGTGAATGTAGTGACAAAAATGAAAGAAACAAACGCTGTAATTGGTGGAGAAGGAAACGGAGGAATAATCTATCCTGATTTACATTATGGTCGTGATTCATTAGTTGGTATAGCTTTGTTTTTATCTCACTTGGCTCATAAAAAAATGAAAGTTTCGGCTTTAAGAGATAGCTACCCAACTTATACTATTTCTAAAAATAAAATTGAATTAACACCATCTATTGATGTAGATTCAATTTTAGCCAAAATGGCTTTAAAATACGCTAAATGTGAAGTTGATACTATTGATGGTGTAAAAATTTACATAGAGAAAGAATGGGTTCATTTACGTAAAAGTAATACAGAACCGATTATTCGTATCTATTCAGAAAGCGCTACAGAACAAAAAGCTAACGATTTAGCTGAAAGAATTATTAGTGAGATTAAAGAGTTGATCTAAAAATAGATACTAGATTTTAGACGTTAGAAATTAGATAAATTCAAGATTAAGATACTTACAAGATGAAAATTTCATACAACTGGTTAAAACAATATGTTAAAACAAATTTATCTCCTGTTGAGATAGGGAATATTTTAACTGACACAGGATTAGAAGTAGAAAGTATTGAAAAAATTGAAGCTGTAAAAGGTGGATTAGAAGGAGTAGTTGTAGGTGAAGTACTTACGTGTGAAAAACATCCTGATGCTGACAAATTAAAAGTTACAACTGTTAATATAGGTACTGATGAAACATTGCAAATTGTTTGTGGAGCTCCAAATGTAGCCGCAGGACAAAAAGTAATCGTAGCTACAGTTGGTTGTACTTTATATCCAAAGCCAGAAGAAGCTTTCAAAATTAAACTATCTAAAATTAGAGGAGTTGAATCACAAGGAATGCTTTGTGCTGAAGATGAATTAGGATTAGGTGAGTCTCATTCAGGCATTTTAGTATTAGAATCATCAATTGAAGTAGGAACTAAAGCTGCAACCTATTTCGAATTAGAAGATGATTATGAAATCGAAATTGGTTTAACACCAAATCGTGCTGATGCGATGGGACATATTGGAGTAGCTAGAGATTTAGTTGCTTATTTAAATGTACATAAAAACAAAGGATTATCAATCCAATGGCCATCAGTGGAAAATTTCAAAAAAGGAAAAGCGGATTTAAAAATCGCAATTTCAATTGAAAATGAAGCTGCATGTCCACGATATACAGGAACAACTATAACAGATGTTGAAATTAAACCATCTCCTGCTTGGTTACAAAAAAGATTAAGAGCAGTAGGTTTATCTCCAATTAACAATGTCGTTGATGCTACTAACTTTGTAATGCGTGAATTGGGTACACCACTACATGCATTTGATGTAACTGCATTGAATGGAAAGATCGTTGTTAAAAATGCAAAACAAGGAGAAAAGTTCATCACATTAGACGGTGTTGAAAGAACATTATCTTCTGATAACTTAATGATTACCAACGGAGATGACAATCTTTGTATTGCAGGAGTATTTGGTGGATTAACTTCAGGTATTAAAGAAACTACAACAGATGTTTTCTTGGAATCAGCTTATTTTAATCCTGTATCAGTTCGTAAGACAGCAAAATATCACGGATTAAATACAGATGCAAGTTTTCGTTATGAGAGAGGTGTTGATCCTGCATTAACAGAATACGCATTAAAAAGAGCCGCTCTTTTAATTCAAGAAATAGCTGGTGGTGAAATAGCAATGGATATCGTTGATTTATATCCTAAAAAAATTGAAAAACATTCTATCGTATTTCATTATGCAAGATGTAATCAATTGATTGGTGTTGAATTGCCGAAAGAACAAGTAAATGAAATTTTACAAAATTTAGATATTAAAATTCTTTCTGACATCAATGGTACCGCTAAATTAGAAGTTCCAGCATACAGAGTAGATGTTACTCGTGAAGCAGATGTTATAGAAGAAGTCTTAAGAATATTTGGTTTTAATAATGTTCCATTGCCATCTAAATTAAATACTTCCATTGGAAACTTTAAGAAACCTGATTTTGAAAAAGTACAATCAATAGTTTCTGAATTTTTAGTTGGTAAAGGATTTGTAGAAACGTTAAATAATTCATTAACAACATCTCAATACACTGATAAATTAGGTGGTGAAATTATACCTTCGAAACGTAATGTGAAAATGTTGAATCCATTAAGTCAAGAATTAGACGTAATGCGTCAATCTTTGATTTACAATACATTGGAAGTAATTCAACACAATCAAAATAGACAAAATCCAGATTTAAAATTAATTGAATTTGGTAAAACATATCATAAATACGACACTGGTTTCAGTGAAAATAAACGACTTTTAATTGCTGTTACTGGTAGAAAGAACAAAGAACAATGGAATTCTACAAATGACACAGTAAGCTATTTCACAATTAAGGGAATCGTAAATTCGATTTTTAAACGTTTGGGACTTGATTCTATGTTAGTAGAAACAGCTTTGAAAAATTCTGTTTTACAAGATGGTGTTCAAATTACAATATTAAAACAAAAAGTAGGTGAATTTGGATGGATCACTCCTGCTTATAAAAAACATTTCGGAATTAAAAACGATGTATTTATAGCGGATTTAGATTGGGATAAAATTCTTGAAGCATTAAATTATGCTAAAACGAAATACACTGAATTACCAAAAACATTTGAAGTACGTCGTGATTTCTCATTACTTTTAAATAGTACTACATCATTCTCTGAAATTGAGACAATTGCAAAAGCTTGCGATAAAAAAATTCTAAAACAAGTTGGATTATTTGATGTTTATGAAGGAAAAAATCTTGGAAAAGGTAAAAAATCATATGCTGTATCATTTACTTTTCAAGATTCAGAACAAACATTAAAAGACACTCAAGTAGATGGTGTTATGAATAAAATAAGAACAGAACTAGAAACGAAGTTAGAAGCTCAATTAAGATAGTCGATACACTAAATATGAAAAAATTCATAGTAACGGGTATTGGAACAGACATAGGAAAAACAGTTGTCAGTTCAATTTTAGCAGAAGCATTAAAAGCAACGTACTGGAAACCTGTAC
>CANCEQ010000230.1 GCA_947375085.1 Flavobacteriales bacterium | reverse complement strand
TTAGAGTTCGAAGAATTTGAAGTTGTTGAGGCGGAAAATGGGAAAGAAGGATTTGAAAAAGCGAGTTCAACTAGTTTTGATATGATTTTTTGTGATATTAAAATGCCTCTAATGGATGGAATGGAAGTGTTAGATGAATTGTTAAAAGCAAAAATTGACACTCCAGTGATTATGATAAGTGGTCACGGAAATGTGGAGACTGCTGTTCAAGCTATAAAAAAAGGAGCTTTTGATTTCATTGAGAAACCATTGGATTTGAATCGTATTTTAGTTACCATTCGAAACGCAAAAGATAGAACGGTTTTAGTTGAAGAAACAAAACAATTAAAAACGACTGTTAAAAAATTCAAAGGAAGTTCAATCATCGGAGAAACTCCAGGGATTTTAAAGATCAAAGAAATGATTGAGAAAGTAGCTCCTTCTGATGCAAGAGTTTTAATTACGGGTGGAAATGGGACAGGTAAAGAATTAGTTGCTCGTTCATTACATGACAATTCAAATAGACGAAAAATGCAGTTTATCGAAGTGAATTGTGCTGCTATTCCAGCTGAATTAATTGAAAGTGAATTATTTGGGCACGAAAGAGGTGCTTTTACTTCAGCAGTGAAAGATAAAAAAGGAAAATTTGAGTTAGCAACTGGAGGTACTTTGTTTTTGGATGAAATTGGAGATATGAGTTTGGCGGCTCAAGCAAAAGTTTTGAGAGCGCTTCAAGAAAATGTGATCCAAAGAGTAGGAGGGGAGAAAGATATTAAAGTAGATTGTAGAATTGTTGCCGCTACAAACAAAGATTTAAGAAAAGAAATTGAAGAAGGTCGTTTCAGAGAAGATTTATACCATCGTTTAGCGGTAATTTTAATTCATGTTCCATCTTTAAATGAAAGAAGAGATGATATCCCAGTTTTGGCAGAACATTTTTTAACGATGGTTTGTGCTGAACACGGAATTCCAAGAAAAGAATTAAATGAAGAGGCTTTATTAGAACTTCAAAAAACGGATTGGACAGGAAATATTCGAGAATTAAGAAATATTATTGAACGTTTGGTGATTTTGTGTGATGCAAAAATAACAGGTGAAGATGTTCGATTATTTTCTAATCCAAAAGCGAATGCTTAATATGATTTTATAATTTCCTAGAGCAGTTTATAATTGTTCTAGGAAGTTAAATTTAAAGTGATTTTCTCAATAATTCAGCCAATTCCTTTGCTGTAGATTTTCGGCTGTATTGATTCATTTCTACATTATATAGAGGAGTTTTACTATCCTGCTGATAAAAATAAATGATAGAATTTTTTAATTCTTCAACATCTTTCGGTGAAATCACCCTAGCTTTTTCATTGCCTTTCATTAATTCAGCTGCATCACCTTCTTTGTTTCCTATGACAATCATATTATTACCTGTAGCTAGGTATTCCATGTGTTTTCCAGAAATAATCAGTTTTGAATTTGGAATATCAGCCTGACAATTTAATAATAGGTCTGCATTCATCATTTCTTGTAAAGCTTCTTGATGTGAAACTTTTCCTCGATGATCAACTATCAGATTGGGTATGTTTTGTAAATTTTGAATTATTTCAGGGTGAATATTTCCAACTAAAACAAATCGAATTTTCCAATCTTTATTTTCATATGTAATTTGCTTTAAAGCGGATACTATTTCGGTATTAGCTTGTTGAAGTGTCCAAATCCCAATGTGAGCTATTGTAAATTCTTGATAACGTTTTCCTTGAATAAATGAAAGCTTTTCTTCATCAAAACCATTTAAGATTGCATGAACTTTTGATTCCTTATTTGGAAGTTTATCAGCTAACATTTTTTGCATTGACGGACCAACAGTCAAAACAATATCAGCTTTATTTAACACTGTTTTTTCTAACGTTTTATCCTTTAAATCAGACCGTTTAGTTCGTTTAAATAAATTGTTGTAATAGACTTCTGTCCATGGGTCTCTAAAATCTGCAACCCATTTAAGTTTGTATTTATTTTTTATTTCTAGACCAATTAAATGAGTAGAGTGGGGAGGACCTGTTGTAATTATAAAATCAATTTTTTCTTTTTTAATGATTTTTTCAACTTCCGGAATTGCTTTTTTGTTCCAACCAACTCTAGCATCGGGTATAAAATAATTGGCACGTATATAAGCAGATAATTGATCGAATTTCGATTTCTTTTTATCGCCAATATCACCAACAGGAATTTGTTTTTTTGTGTTTCCTGACTTTAAAAAAGAATAGAATTTTAAAATTTGAAACCCACCAGTAGTATGATGGGTTTCAATATGTTCTACTTGTTTTACAAGAGATTCATCAAAAGTAGAATAAGCCGCATTTTCTGGAGAAATTGTAACTACAATTGGCTCGATTCCATTTTCTACTAAATGTTTAGCAAAATACATCCATCTCTGAACGCCAGAACCACCACTTGGAGGCCAATAATAGCTTACAATTATAACTTTCAAAATTTATATTTTAGCTTTTACTTCTTCTATAGCTTGGTTTAATCCACCTGCATTTTTACCTCCAGCAGTTGCGAAAAAAGCTTGTCCACCACCACCACCTTGGATGTGTTTTGAAACTTCTCTGATAATTTTTCCTGCATCAATGTTTTTAGCAGAAATAACTTCATCAGAAGCAATGATACTCAACGTGCATTTATCAGCTTCTTTCCCTCCTAAAACACCAAAGAAATTAGCTGTTTCACCTTTTAATTGGAATAATATATCTTTAATAGATCCACCATCTAATTCAACGATTTCACCTAAAAAGTTGATGCCATCAATGGTATTTATTTTTTGTTTTAAATCCGCTTTAACTAATAAAGACTTTTCTTTTTGAAATTGCTCTAATTGTTTCGTTAAAAGAGTGTTATTTGAAATTAAATCTTCAATTCCTTTTTGTAAATCTTTAGGATTTTTAAGCAATTGAGCGATAGAATCTAATTTAGAAGCTTTCTCTTTGTAATAGTTTTCAGCTACTTCACCTGTAATAGCTTCAATTCTTCTTATTCCTGCAGCTACAGCTGTTTCAGTTGTGATTTTAAATAATCCAATTTGACTCGTTGTGGGAACGTGAATTCCTCCACAAAGTTCAACTGATTCTCCAAACTTAATTACACGAACAGTATCACCATATTTTTCACCAAATAAAGCCATCGCTCCTAATTTTTGAGCTTCTTCAATTGGAGTATCTCTTCTTTCGTCAAGTGTGATATTTTTTCTTATTTCAGCTGTAACCAAAGCTTCGATTTTTTCAATTTCTTCATCTGTTACTTTAGAGAAATGTGAAAAATCGAATCGTAAATTATTTGGATTTACAAGTGAGCCTTTTTGTTCTACATGTGTACCTAAAACAGTTCTTAAAGCATGGTGTAATAGGTGAGTAGCAGAATGATTATTTGCAGATAACTTTCTTTTTTCTGTGTTGATTTTAGCCGTAAAAGTTGCTTTTGGGTCTAAAGGTAATTTATCCGCTAAATGAATAATTAATCCATTCTCTTTTTTAGTGTCAAAAATAGATGTTTTTTCACCATTGAATTCAACATAACCAGTGTCACCAACTTGTCCACCTCCTTCTGGATAGAAAGGTGTTTGGTTGAATACTAATTGATAAAACTCTTTTTGTTTTTGACTTACTTTTCTGTATTTAATAATCTCTACAGATGCTTCTGTATTATCGTAACCAATAAATTCAACCGTATTATCTGATTTTAATTCAACCCAGTCGTCTGTTTCTATTGCGGTTGCTGCTCTCGAACGATCCTTTTGTTGTTGTAATTCTTTATCAAAAGCAACTTCATCGATACTTAAGTTATTTTCTCTCGCAATTAAAGATGTTAAATCAACAGGGAAACCGAATGTATCATATAATTCAAAAATTGCTGAACCATTAATTACTGAATCACCATTGTTTTTAGTTGTTTCAATAATGTTTTCAATTCGTTTAATACCTAATTCTAAAGTTCTGAAAAAACTAACTTCTTCTTCACGAATTACTTTCTGAATTAATTCTTTTTGAGTGATTAATTCTTCAAATGGATTGCCCATTACCTCTCCTAGAACAATAGATAAATCACATAAGAAAGGTTCTTTTAATCCTAATGTTTGGTAGCCATAACGAACAGCTCTTCTTAAGATTCTACGAATAACATATCCAGCGCCTGTATTTGAAGGTAACTGACCGTCAGCAATTGAAAAAGCAATCGCTCTTATATGGTCAGCAATTACTCTTAATGCAATGTCGGTTTCTTCTTTCTCTCCATATTTTTTACCTGAAACTTTTTCCATGTGTTTTATTAACGTTTGGAATAAGTCAGTGTCGTAATTTGATTGTTTTGCTTGAAGAGCCATCGCTAATCTTTCTAATCCCATTCCTGTATCTACGTGTGTGGCTGGAAGTGGTTCTAAAGACCCATTTGCTTTTCTATTAAATTGCATGAATACATTGTTCCAAATCTCAATTACTTGAGGGTGGTCTTCATTCACAAATTCTTTTCCAGGTTTTAATAGTCTTTCGCTTTCAGATCTTAAATCAACATGAATTTCAGTACAAGGACCACAAGGACCAGTATCACCCATTTCCCAAAAGTTATCTTTTTTAGAAGCTAGTATAATTCTATCTTCAGCAATAAAACGTTTCCAAATTTCAAAGCTTTCGTTATCCATAGGAACTCCGTCAGTTTCGTCACCTTGAAACACTGTTACATATAAACGGTCAACAGGAATTTTATATCTCTCAGTTAATAATTCCCATGCCCATGAAATAGCTTCTTCTTTAAAATAATCACCGAATGACCAGTTTCCAAGCATTTCAAACATAGTATGGTGATAAGTATCAACACCTACTTCTTCAAGATCATTATGTTTACCAGATACACGTAAGCATTTCTGAGTGTTAGCAATACGTTTACTTTTTGGAATACCATTACCTAGAAAATAATCTTTGAATTGATTCATTCCAGCATTTGTGAACATCAATGTCGGGTCATTTTTAACGACCATTGGAGCAGAAGGTACAATCGTATGTCCTTTAGATTCAAAAAAACGAAAAAATTCTTCGCGTATTTCTTGCAGTTTCATATGTGTTTAATTTGTTTTTTGATGTCAAAAAGTAAAATAGAAAGCTTTGAAAAATCAATTTTTAAAACTTTCTATTTTTTATTTAGTCTGTAAATTTAATTTAAATTACTTGATTTTTTATAGTTGAAAAGGGATCATTTACTTTATAAAGTTATTTGACTCTTTTTTTTGATGTAATTGGGTTCATTTTCAATGATAATTCAGAGTGTTTTAAATCAATTTTTTA
>CANCEQ010000229.1 GCA_947375085.1 Flavobacteriales bacterium | reverse complement strand
GCGCATAAACTAGTTGAAGAATTCATGCTTTTAGCGAACAGAAAAGTAGCTGAATTTATTGGGAAATCGAAAAAAGGAAGAGATCCAATTCCGTTTGTTTACCGTTGTCACGACAAGCCTGATTTAACTAAAATTGGATTGTTCAGTGTCTTCATCGACAAATTCGGGTACAAATTGGACTTTACAAATCCAGAAGAAATTTCAAAAAGCATCAATAAGTTATTATCAGACATTCGTTTGAACAATGAATATTCCTTGATTCAAACAATGGCTATTCGTTCGATGGCGAAAGCTACTTACGAAACGGCCAATATTGGTCACTACGGTTTAGCTTTTGAAAACTATACGCACTTCACATCTCCTATTCGTCGTTATGCGGATTTAGTGGTACATCGAATTGTTTACGAAGAGTTAACGACTAAAAAACACCGTTACGGAAAAGAATTAGACGAAGTTTGTAAACGAATTTCAAGAATGGAACGTAAGGCTGTCGATGCAGAAAGAGAGTCCACGAAATATTTCCAAGTATTATTTGTTCAAGATAAAATCGGAGAAGAATTCAACGGTACCGTTTCAGGAATTGCAGAATTCGGAATGTTCGTAAAAATGGATGATAATCAGTGTGAGGGAATGGTTGCGATGAATGATATTCCTGGAGACCGTTTCTCATTCGATCAAGAGAAATTTAGAATTGTTGGTTCAAATACAAAAAGAGAATACAATTTTGGAGACAAAGTAAGAGTACGAATTTACGAAGTACATTTAGCAAAACGTCAAATCGATTTGGAGTTGATTGTTGAGTAATCGATAAAAGATATATTTTATGAAAAGGATGTCAGTTGGCATCCTTTTTTTGTGCACCTGACTCATAATCAGGTGGTAAATTATAAAATCAAAAAAGCCCTTAACTTATTAAAAGTCAAGGGCTTTTGTTTTTTCACTGTGGTCCCACCTGGGCTCGAACCAGGGACCACCTGATTATGAGTCAGGTGCTCTAACCAACTGAGCTATAGGACCGGCACTGTTTACACAGAGTTTGGGGTGCAAAGATAGTATTCCAAAATGTAAAAACAAGTAGAATATAAAATTTTATTTGAATATAGATAGATTAAATAGTGTAGAGCGATTTAGTTATTGAAAAATTAGGATTACAAAATCAACTTAAGTTTTTAAACAATATAAGTTTGGCAATTAAATCAATTTTAAATCATGAAATGAATTCAATAATTCCTACATATAGAAGAAATAATCGAAATTCACCATGTTTACATTTGGGCCATCAGGACTTCTGAAAATGCAATGATAGCTCACATAGTTTTTTCAGAATCAGTTTCATTTGAACGAGAAAATGAATTAAAAAATTCGTTGAAACATACTTTGTTACACAAGAATATTCATCATATTACATTTGAAACTGTAAGGGAGAATTATATTTGTGAAACTATAAAGTGTTGATTTTTTTACGAATAAATAGTGGAATTTTCTAAATGCATGTTTTTAATGAATATCAGGTAGTTAATAAATTAATTATATTTGAGACTCAATTTAATTACCGATGAAAACACTTTTACTTTTAATTACACTTATTTACACGGTCAACTTAAATGCTCAAAATGTAAATATACCAGATGCTAATTTTAAAGCTTATTTGGTTGGTAATACTCTGATTAACATCAATAATGATACTGAAATACAAGTAAATGAGGCATCTGCTTTTACTGGGACTATAGTATGTATTCATTTAAATATTTCCAATTTAACAGGTATTGAAGCATTTACTAATTTAAGTTCTTTGATATGCCGTAATAATTATCTAACATCTTTGGATATTTCTCACAATACTTTTTTAATTTATTTGGATTGTCATAAAAACCAATTAACATCTTTGGATGTATCTCATAATACCGTTTTAACTTTCATACAATGTGATAGTAACCAATTTGTATCTTTAGATTTGTCTCACAATACTGCTTTAACATATTTGAATTGCTCCAATAACCAATTAATAACTTTGGATTTAACGAATAATACTGGATTAATTTCATTGTTTTGTTTTAGTAATCAACTAACAAACCTAAACATAACAAATAATCCTGCTTTAACTTCTATGAATTGTAGTAAAAACAATCTATCATTTTTGGATGTTTCTAATAGTACTGAGTTGGTTTCTTTAGTATGCGAATTTAATCAACTAACATCTTTGGATGTGACTCATAATATTGCATTAACCGAAATACAATGCTATGTTAACCAATTAACATCTCTTGATTTGACTCATAATGCTTCATTAACCCTTTTAGATTGTAGGACTAACCAACTAACAACCCTGGATTTGTCCCATAATACAGCTTTAACTTTTTTGAATTGCTATATCAACCAACTAACCTCTTTGGATATTTCTCATAATACATTATTAAAAACTTTAGATTGTAGTACTAACCAACTTACCTCGTTGGATGTATCCCATAATACAGCTTTAACTTTTTTTAATTGTTATAGTAACAAACTAAAGACTTTGGATTTATCTAATAACATTGGTTTGAATGTCATAGGATGTCATGATAATCTACTTGAATGTTTGAATGTTAAAAATGGTAATAATTCCCATTTATTTTATTTTAGTGCGATTAAAAATACCAATCTTAATTGTATTACAGTTGATGATGTTGCTTGGTCAATTATCAACCTGACAGTTATTGATAAAAACGTTGATACTTTAACAACATTCAGTAATAATTGTGTTTGTACATCAAGTTTAAATGAAAACTCATCATCTAATATTTCAATTTATCCAAATCCTACGACCAATACACTACATATTCAATCCCCAACCCAAAATTATTCAATCTTAATTAAAAATCTAAATGGAAGAGAAATATATAATCAAGTTCACCAATCAGAAAATATAGAACTAGATTTGAACAACTACGCAATACAGGGCATCTATTTTGTTACCATTTTGAATGAAAATGGCGTGGTAATTAAAACCGAAAAAGTAGTTTTACTGTAAAGTCATTTCTGAGAAGCAAAGGTATTCTATAGATTGAGACATAATTTGACAGTATTTTTCTAAAAGGAATAGGCAAGTGAATTCTATAAATAATCTATTTCGCCATATCAACACGAGAGCTTCTAACTCTCAAAACAGCCATTCCCAATGTACCCAATAGAATAGTCGCAAAAACCAAATGACTTGTTTGAACCAATCCTGGCATGTTTGCATAGGCTAATAAAACACCTGAAATCAATTCCAAAGCTAAAACGATAAAAGACGTTCTAAGAATTGGTAATTTTTGAGAACTTTCATTTTTCCACGTGATGAAAATAAGAATCACAAGTACTAACCAAGAGAAACTACGGTGAATTAAAAACGCAATTCCTAGTTTATCCGACCACGTTTCTCTACCAAATCCTTGTTTTGTCAATTCATCAATGTATTCTCTTACTTGTGTCCCTAAAAACATTTGGATGAAGGTGATAATAAAACAGAAAATAATCAACCATTTTAAAGTTGGTTCTATAAATAAATTTTGCGATTGTTTGACACTGATTTTTCGAATGATAACTAATTGAATACCAATAATAACCAAAGCAAAAAACAAATGCACAGTTATCGTCCAAGGAACTAAATTTGTTGCAACAACTATCGATCCAAACCAAGCTTCAAATCCAAGGAAAATTAAATTAAAACCAGCTAAAAGAACTAAATCTTTTCTTCTGTAATAAACTAATATCCAAATAAATGCAATTAACAAAGCGTTTCCAGATAAAAATCCAACCAATCGATTTGCATATTCTGTCCACGTCTTTTTAGCATTGAAATTTTGTTCAACAAGTAAAGATTTATCTTCCTTAATCTTCTGTGAAACATCTTTGAATCCTATTTTCCCTAGAAAGTTGGCAAATTTCTCAATTTTTTCAGCTCTCTTTTGAGCATAAATATCTTTATAGTCAATCGGTAATTGAGCTTTTTGTGTTGGTGGCACCCACTGACCGAAACATTTTGGCCAATCTGGACAGCCCATTCCACTTCCAGTAATACGAACAAAACTTCCTGCAATTACTACTAAATAGATCAGTACCAAAGCAATCCAATTAAAACGAATAAAAGCTGTAGAGAAATTCTTCATAATCCAAAATTTTGTGAAAGTGACCTTTCTATTTTTAGTGTGTAAATTTAATAATTAACTTCCGGAAATAAGACTTTAGATCGCTTCGCTTTTAGAAGTTAGACCGTTTCATAAATAGAAACTATTAGATTTTATGAAATCGTACTGTAATCAAGTCTAATATCTATCGTCTAAAAATCTATTGTCTAAAAAAGTCTAAAAGAATTTTACTATTTTCACACCTCATTTTTCAAACTCACACACAATGAAGATTTCTATCGCGTTATCATTCTTGATTTTATCTTGTTTTACTATGGCTCAAAAGGTACTTACACCCGAATTAATGTGGAAATTAAAACGTGTAAACGGAGGGTCAATTTCTGCTGATGGAAGATACGTTCTTTTCGAAGTGAAAAGCTATGAAATGGAGACAAATAAAGGGAACAACGAAATTTTTGTTTACGATATTAAAAAAGACAAAGTAAAGCAATTAACGACCACGCCTTTTTCTGAAATGGAAGCGCAATGGGGGAAAAATAATACGATTTGGTTTTTATCAAAAGAAACAGACGGACTTCAAATTTGGAAAATGAATTTGGAAGGAGAGGAAAAAATGAAAATGTCGAGTTTCGTTGATATTGAATTAGAAGGATTTAAAATCGCTCCGAATGAAAAATCAATCATTACGATTCAAGCAGTAAAAACAAGAAAAACATTACAAGAAAAATATCCAGATTTAGCACTTTCAAATGCACGTATCGAGGAAGATTTGATGTACAAACACTGGGACCATTACGATGATCATAAAAAACGTCATTTGTTTGTTCATTCTATTGAAAATGATGCGATTGAGTTAATTGGAACGGATATTTTGAAAGGTGAAATTTTTGATGGAATCTTGCCTCCTCACGGCGGATCGGATCAATTCAGTTACACTCCTGACTGTAAATCAATTGTGTATACATCTAAAAAATTAGCAGGAAAGGAATTTGCAATTAGTACAAATTCAGACCTTTATGAATATTCAATCGCTAAAAAAACGACGGTAAATATTACAACTTCTTATAAAGGGTATGATGTAAATCCTTCTTTTTCATACGATGAGAAAAAAATGGCCTGGTTATCAATGGCCGTTGACGGAAACGAAGCTGCAAAAAATGACATAATTGTACGTGATTTATCTTCAGGAAAAGATGTGAATGTTAC
>CANCEQ010000228.1 GCA_947375085.1 Flavobacteriales bacterium | reverse complement strand
AAAGGTAAAGTGAAAGTCAGCCAATTAGGGTTAGACGGAAAAGACCAAATTTTACATTTAGCAAAAGAAGGAGACGTGATGGGCTACCGTGCAACCTTGAGCGGCGATATTTATTCTTGTTCAGCTACAGCATTAGAAAAATCGAGTATCTGTTTTATTCCGAAGGAAGTATTTATATCCTTGGTTTCAAGTAACTCAAAATTAGCTTTGGAAGTCATTCATTTATTTTCGGATGAACTAAAAAAAATAGAAACCAATTTAACTAAAATCACACAACGTCCTGTAAAAGAGCGAATTGCTCAAAGTTTGTTGTTGCTTAAAAACAAATACGGTTTAGAAGAAGATGGAGCAACGATTAACATCACCATTAAACGAGAAGAAATCGCCAATTTAGCAGGTACAACCAGGGAAACAGCTACTCGCGTTTTGTATCATTTCCAAGAAAGTAAATTGATTGAATTGGTCGCAAAGAAAATCAAAATTTTGAATTTTGATGGCTTGATTGTTGAATCGAATATTTTGGATTGAATTGAATAATTCAATTAGTAAATATAAAATGAGTTTCTTGACATTTTTTGTCTGGATGCCCATTTTTCTTTTCTCTCAAAAAACAACTTCTCATGTAACTCTCGAACTGAATCATTTTGTAGGAGATAAAAAATTGGTTTTAGATGATTCTACTTATATCAATGCATTGAATCAGACTTTTACAATTTCAAAATTTACGTATTACATTGGTCATTTAAAATTCAATCGTAAAGATGGTACTTCTTTTTTTATGGATGATTATTATCTCGTTTCTGAAGACGAAGAGAAAGTTGCATCAAAATCAATTTCGCTTACAACTGTTCCAGAGGGAGAATATGAATCAATCGAATTTATTTTAGGAGTTGATAGTGCTAGAAATTGTAGTGGAGCACAATCAGGTGCATTAGACCCAATTAATGCAATGTTTTGGACTTGGAATACCGGCTATATCTTCATGAAATTAGAAGGGAAATCAAACTATTCTTCTGCCACTGGGACTATTTTGGAATACCATATCGGGGGATTTAAACAACTAGAAAATTGCATACGAAAAGTGAAAATCCCTTTCAATCAATCAGTTAAGATTGGAAAGAATAATTCTGTTAAAATACAGTTAAAAGTAAATGTATCCGAAATTTTAAAAAATCCAACTACAATTGATTTTTCACAAATACCGGTTGTAAATAATCCTTTAAATGCGACAGTTATTGCTGATAATTATGCTGATATTTTTCAATTAATAGAAGTCCAAAATGAAAAATAAAGGTGTTTTTTACTTTTTACTTTTTTTAATCTGTTCTGCATTCGTTAGTTATGTTCACGATGCCAATCCTTATTTCATAATCACGAAAAAGGATGTCAAATTGAAAATTCCTAAAAACTTTCCTAAACCAGTTTACACCTTTGAAAACAATAAATTAAAACCTGAAATTTTTCTATTAGGAAGAGAATTGTTTTACGATGAAATTCTCTCAAAAGACAATACCGTAAGTTGTGCAAGTTGTCACGAACGAATTGCTGCATTTGCGCACATCGACCATACTTTGAGTCATGGGATTTATGGTAGAATTGGAAATCGAAATGTTCCGGCACTTCAAAATTTGATTTGGAATACATCGTTTATGGCAGATGGAGGAGTGAATCATTTGGAAGTTCAACCGATTGGTCCGATTACCAATTCGAAAGAAATGGATGAAACATTGGAAGGAATTCTAATTAAATTAAAGAAAAGTCAGAAGTATAAAGGATTGTTTTTCAATGCTTATCAAGATAGTATTATTTCTTCAGAAAGAATGTTAAAATCAATTACTCAATTCGTAGGATTAATGATTTCAAATAATTCAAGATACGATAAATACATCGCAGGAAAAGAAAAATTTACTCCAGAAGAAGAAAAAGGATTACAACTTTTCAGAAACAAATGCGCTCATTGTCATACTGAACCATTGTTTACAGATAATACCTTCAAAAACAATGGATTAATTCCTGATTCTTCACTTCACGATATTGGAAGAGGACTTATCACAGGCAAAAAAGAAGATTACTATGCATACAAAGTCCCAACTTTACGAAACATCGAACGAACGTATCCCTACATGCACGACGGACGATTTAAAAAATTGAAAGATGTTCTAAACTATTATGGTTCAAACGAAAACCATACAACCAACCAAGATCCAAAAATGAATAAAATCGGAGAATTAACATTTGAAGATAAGCAGAATCTACTTCTCTTTTTACAAACCTTAACCGACAAAGAATTCATCGGAGATAGACGTTTTGCAAATCCAAATTTTAAAGGATATTGACTTCTACAAACTCAGTCTTAATCTAATTCTCAACTCATTTCTCAACTACAACAGCTAATGCCTCAAATTGCGCTTTCACAGCTTCAAAACGTTTGATTTTTTGTCTACCTTGATTAGCATAAACAGAATCTTTAGACTTTTCGAAACCAATAATTTCTTCTTGAATTTGAGCTATTTTATCATCTACAATTTTTTGTAAGTAGGTCATAAATTGCGGCATATACATTTTCGTATAGACATCTCCAGTCTCTTTTAAGAAAGAGTAGATAGCAACTGATTTTTCAAACGTTTCAACTTCTTGTCGTGTCACAAAAATCGTGAATGAATTTAACATTCCAACTTGATCAAAACTTTTAAGAACATCCCCTTTTAAGGTTCTTTCAAAGAATGGGTAAGAATCAATTGTTCCATATTCACCATAAATTGCTCCTACTCCAGCTAATAATTGAGATGTTTGTTCATTTTCTAATTTTTTAGCATGTACCAACGCCAAATCAGAATTTATTTTTCCAATAGCTACTAATGCAGTTGATGCTACTAAATACGACTGATCTTTTTCTAGTTTATCAATTAAAAGAGATTCTAACTCTTTCTCTTCAAGTAGGTTTACCAAGTATAACAAGGCTTTCGAACGAACTTGAGAATTAGGATCTGTTAGTGCTAAATTTTTAATTGCCTCAATTCCTTTTGTTTTAGAATCATCTTTTAATTTAATTGCTCGTTCGATTGCTAATACGCGAATGTTCCAAAAAGGATCTTTTAGAGCATCTAAAATCAATTGTTCAGGATGTAAATTATTTGCTTTTGTTGCTTCAACTAGCGCATCTCTTCTTGCTTTAAAAGAACCTCCATTATAGAATTGGTGAACATATTGATCCAAAGGTTTTGCTTCACGAATTTTAGCTAATAACATTTGTTGATCATCGACAATTACATTGTTTAAAGTCCCTTTGTAAGCGAAAGTAAATGTTTGTGTTAATTGATCGACAACTACTTTATGAATGTGTTTTCCTTCAGAATCATACACCGCAATCTGAATCGGTAATTTAAAAATAGGAGCCAATTCTAAATTCTGATTTTGCTCAATTGAAATTGAAACAGTTGAATTTGTTTTGTTGTTAAAATGTTTGAAATCCAAAATAGGATGCGCAGAACCTAAATACCATTGATTAAAAAACCAATTCAAATCTTCTCCAGAAACTTCTTCAAAAGCCAAACGAAGTTGTGTGAATTCAGCAGCTTTAAATTTATTTGAAGTTAAGTATAAATTGATGCCTTTAAAGAACGCTTCATCACCTAAATAACTGCGTAGCATATGTAAAATACGTCCACCTTTATTATAAGAGTGACCATCAAACATTTCTTCTTTATCGTCGTAATCATACCAAACTAAATTATGGTAACCATCTGCTTGTGCCGATTGAAAATAACCATCTGCTTCTTTTTCAGCATTGTATGAAGCTTCGTCTAATCCAAAACGATATTCATCCCATAAGTATTGAGAATAATTTGCAAACGATTCATTCAGCGTTAAGTTCGACCAAGATTCACATGTTACTAAATCACCGAACCAATGGTGAAATAATTCGTGAGCAATTGTAGATTGATCGTTGTCATCTAATAATTCACGTTCGTTTTTATAGGCATAATCACCAAAAATAACGGCACCTGTATTTTCCATTGCTCCAGAAACATATTCTCTAACAACCATTTGAGAATATTTATCCCAAGGATATTCTACACCTAATAATTTAGAAAAATAGGCAATCATATTTGGCGTTTCTCCAAAAATAGCTTTAGCACTTTTTTCCCAAGCTGGTTCAACGTAGTAATTCACTTCCATTTTAGAACCATCCGGACGAGTATAAAAATCTTTTACGACTTTAAATTCACCAATTCCCATCATAAATAAATAAGGAGAATGTGGTAAATCTTGTTTCCAATAATCCGTTCTTGTTCCATTTGGATTTCCTTTCGAACTTATTAGTTTACCATTTGAAAGGGTTGTATATTTTGAATCAACAGTAATGTAAACCTCTTGTGTTGATTTAGAATTTGGAGAATCAATTGTTGGGAACCAAACTGAATTCGCTTCTGATTCACCTTGTGTCCAAATTTGAGGCATTTGTTCTTTATTTTCACCTTTTGGATTGATAAAATACAACCCTTTATCTGACGTTATTGCTTCACTACCGGAAAGTGCACGTTCTTCTGGTTTAGAAACATATTCAATTTTAACCGTATAATTTTCAGTTCGTTTGTACGATTTATCCAGTGTAATTTTAAGTATATCATTAGTATATGAATATACCAAAGGTTTATTAGCCAAAGAAACACTTTTAATTTCCATCCCTTTAGCATCCAAAATCAAACTATCAGAAGTATAAAAATGAGGTTTTGCTGTAATGTAAGCGATTCCATTCATTTTTGAATTCGCCCAATCAAAATTCACTTCAAGTTTAGTATGAATCAAATCAGTAAGAACATTTCTAGTCGCTCTATAAATAGCTCTTTCAGTTGGTAACGAAGCTTCTTTGATTTCGTCTGAAGTTTCAGATTTCGTTTGAGTTGATTCAACCACCGATGTATTTGCCTCTTTATGAAAAGTACCACAAGCTAAAAGAGTCGCTAACAGTGGAAGAAGAATATAAAAAGTTAATCTGTTCATATACATTAAAATATTTAGTACAAATCTGTTAAAATATTTTGGATTTTTCTCCATCAAAATGATGAAAGGATATTTGAACATTTTAAAAACTATTTTTCAAGGCTGAAAAAATGGAATTTGTAGTAGTTCTAATAGTTTGTATTATTTTTGTGCAAAAAATAAGGAGATATGGAAAATCGAGTTTGGAACATTGACGAAAAAGAAACGAAATCAAGTAGTGGATCTGTTGTAAAATGGGATGATGAACGTTTTTTTACCTTAACTTTTAATGGAAAAGAATTTTTCGGTGAGATTTTGGAAGAGAAATCAGAAGACCA
>CANCEQ010000227.1 GCA_947375085.1 Flavobacteriales bacterium | reverse complement strand
TTCCTTTCCATTTAAAATTAATGGATGATCCAAAATTCAACGAAGGAAACTTCACAACTGCATTTATGGATACGTTTGATTATAAAAACTAATCGAAAGATTCAATAGATTTTGAAAAGCTGTTACGTTTGTAACAGCTTTTTTTGTTTAGATTTATAGATTGAATATATAAATGGGTTGTAAATTCAAGTTAGTAACAATAAAGAAGCAAACGTGAACAACAAATTAATGATCATACTTTTTTGTCTGTGCTACAATTTAGTATTGGGAAGTGACACACTTGTATCTTTTCATGGCAGTAGAATCAAATTACCTCAAGGGTTTAAAGTGATTTCTGAAGATCAGTTAACGATTTTCAAATCGACAATATTTGATCGTAAATTAATGAAGGTTTATGATAAATCAGATGATAAAACTGGATTACAGAGAATAATTATTTATTACGACTCTCTATCAGGCATGAAAAATTTGACGTTTGAAAAAATCGTCGATATCAAACTTGAGGTAATAAAAGAAAGTGGGATCATTTTTGAAGATGTAAAAGTTGATGAGTTTAACCATTGTGTATATGGCAGAACAATTATACTCGGGGACACTTCTATCTTCGGATTCACTATTGATGAATTTGGAATTATGGGAATTCAATTTGACAATTCAAAAGGGTTAAGCAGTAATGACAAGGAGAAAATTGAAAACCTGATTACATCCATTAAACACGGTTCACCTTATCAATATCTTCCAGAAAAAAAACTAAAAGCAAAAGAAGCCAAGAAAGAAATGGAGCATAGTGGATTATTAATGACGGTTGCTTTAATAGTAATGGTTTTAATTTGGCTAATAAGAAAATATGCAAATAAAAACAAATAGGTTACTAATATAAACAAAGAAAAACGAAGCAAAAATCATAATAGAGAGAAAGCGCCCTTCACATAGTGCAGAACCGTTATCCTGAGCTATAAAATTAGTTGAATTAATTTTTAATCTAGTGGTTCTATTTCAAAAAGTTAGAGTTTTGTTCACAAAAAAAGGAACTCATTTCTGAATTCCTTTTCTAAAAATTGTTGTAAAACCTCAACTTCGACAAGCTCAGTTTTCGTTAATTATTTACTAACCTTAATCTTAGCCTCAACCTTAATCTAAATCTAAATCTTAATTTATTTTAACGCAGCTAACAATTCGTTTACCAAATTCTCATTTACATTACCATATTTTGAGTCGTAATCTTCACGAGAACGTGCAATTACTTCGTATGCTTCTTCTTTACCGTAAACGTGAGTAACTTCCACATTTTTAGCACCACCATCTAAATCTTTGTAAGTTAAGAAGAAGTGACGAACTCTGTCGATTACTAGTTTAGGCATTTCAGAAATATCATTGATATCACCGTAAGCTTGATCTCCTTTTAAAACAGCAATAATTTTATCGTCTGCTTCACCACCGTCTAACATTCTTAATCCACCAATAACTTTCGCTTCGCATAAAATGTTTCCGTGGTTGAAAGAACGCTCGCTCAATACACAAATATCTAACGGATCATTGTCACCCGTGATGTTTGTACGACCAGTTTTTAAATTTGCAAATTCAGCTACTTTTGTATCGCAGTATGTTTTAGGAACAAATCCATATAAACAAGGCATGTGATTTGAAAGTTTTTGAGGACGATCAACCATAATATGACCTGATGCTTTATCTATTTCGTATTTAATGGCATCTGAAGGAATGATTTCAATATATGCATTCACAATTGCAGGACTTTTTTCACCTACTTCGATACCGTGCCAAGGATGAGACACAAAACGTTGACTCATTGCATCAACTATTTTTTTAACTTCTTCTTTCATTTATATAAATTGTTCATTAGCGATTAATCTCAACTATTAATCTTACGTAAAGGTAATAAGAAAGAATTAATTTAGTAACCTTTCACTTTATCTTTCAATGTTTGAAGGCTCATACCACCGCTTTGTCGCCAAATAATTTCACCACTTTTAAAAAAGACGAAGGTAGGAACACCTCTCACTTTGAATTTTTCAGCAACTTCTTGATTTTTGTCTACATCAATTTTAAGAATGCGAATAGAATCTCCCAAATCTGTTTTTAATTGATCTAAAACAGGTTGCATGGCTTTACACGGACCGCACCAAGTAGCAAAAAAATCAACCAAAGTAGGTGTATCTGATTTTACAATTTCACTGAAATTTCCCATAAGAATAAAATGTAGTAATAAAACAAAGCTAATTAAAAACGACCACTTTTGTTTCAAGTTTTGTAATATTTTATTAGAATTTCATAAACTTTTATCAAGCTTCAGGATTTAAAATATTCCTTATCTTTGCAAACTATGAATACAGTCAAAAGGACAATTTACGATATCTTAAAACTTCTTTTATTTTGGGTGCTTTTATTCGATGTAGAAAGAATTTTATTTTCAATTCACAATTGGGATAAGTTTATTGATGTTAAAATGAGCGAATGGTTGTTAGCTTTCGTTTATTCTTTTCGCTTGGATATGGCTACTGCTGCCGCTTTAAGTACACTTCCACTTTTGGTTTTAGTTTTTCGATTTATCATTCCAGGTAAATGGGTTCGTCCCACTTTTATTGCTGTTTTAGGAATTGAAGTTTTATTGAATGCATTTATCCATAGTGGAGAAATTAATGCCTATACCGAATGGAACCATAAATTAACTACACGTGTATTTATGCATTTGGCAAATCCAGATGAAGTGTTTAGAACGGCAGATTATAGTATGACTGTTTGGTATTTTATCTATGCAACATTAGAGGTATTTATAGCCCTTCGTTTAGGTAAAATCTTATTTCATCCGAATTTCGTGAAATCGGAAATGCCTTGGTATAAAAAAATTCCTGTTGGTTTCTCTATTTTTTTGTTTTTTGGCAGTTCATTTTTCTTATTGTTAAGAGGTGGTATTCAACAGATTCCATTGAATATTGACTCTGCTTATTATTCGAATAATCATGTAGCGAATGATTTGTCTGTCAATTCATTGTATTTTTTCGGAAAAAGCTTCTTGTTGTACAATAGAAGTGAGATTGACGAGTTTATTCCGAAAATGGAGCAAAAGGAAGCTGCTAAAACAGTAAGTAATTTATACAATTATCCGAAGGAACATAATCAATACATTTTCAATAAAAAGAAGCCTAATGTTGTTTTTATCATCATGGAAGGATGGTCTGCAAATGCAATTGGGTGTTTAAGTGAGACGAAAAACAGTACTCCAAATTTTGATAAACTTTCAAAAGAAGGTTTATTATTCACGAATATTTTTGCTTGTGGTGGGACTTCAGAAATTGGTAATTCAAGTATTTTTAGTGGTTATCCAGCTTTACCAGAAATTTCGATTTCGATGCAGCCTGATAAGCATCGAAAAATTCACACAATCAATGAAGATTTAGAGAAAATCGGTTATTCTACTAATTATTTATTTGGTGGAGATTTAAAATACGGAAATATCGGAGGGTATTTTATGGATCATGGTTTTGATCGTGTTGAAGATGAAAAAGTATTTCCTAGTAGTTTGAAAAAAGGGAAATTGAATTATTACGATGAAGATTTGTATTCATTGATGTTGAAAAAAATGAATACAACGAAAGAACCATTTTTACATTGCGCTTTTACTGGAAGTACACATTCACCTTTTGACCAACCTAAAACAAAAGGACAAAATTTTACGGGTGAGGAGGCTGATTATATGAATTCTTTGGTGTATGCCGATCAATGTTTAGGAAATTATATTGAGAAATGTAAAAAACAAAAGTGGTTTAAGAATACTATTTTCGTTTTTGTAGCAGATCACGGTCACCCAACACCAGGTCTTCCTAATCCAAGTGCAAAACTATTTTTCAGGATTCCATTATTGGTTTGGGGAGAGCCTTTGAAAAATGAATTTAAAGGGAAACAAGAAGCTAAAATTGGTTCTCAATCTGATATAGCAGCTACCCTATTATATCAATTTGGAGGAGATTTAAAAAGATACCCTTGGAGCAAAGATTTATTAAACCCGAAAGCTCCAGAGTTTGCTTTGCATACGATTAACAGAGGGTACGGTTGGATTTCTTCCAAAGGGAACATTGTTTATCAAATGGATACAAAAACATTTGGAGAAAATACATATCTACCTAATGGCCAAAAAGCGGAGATTAAAAACTGTCATGCTTTTTTAAATCAATTTTATAAAAATTTCAAAGAACTTTAAATCCTTCATATGAATATTAAAGATACATTAAAAATTGATTTTTCTTCCTTTAAAGTAATCCTTTTTGCTGCTTTAATTGTTAGAGTAATCGCAGCTATATTTTCACAAGGATATGGAATGCACGATGATCATTTTTTGGTTGTAGAAGCTTCTACTTCTTGGGTAGATGGATATGATTATAACGCATGGTTACCTTGGACGGAGGGTAGTAGAGGAAGACCAGAAGGACATAGTTTTTCTTATGTTGGATTGAATTATATTTTCTTTTACATCGTTAAATTCTTCGGTTTTTCAGATCCGAAAGTAATGATGATTTTAAATCGTTTATTTCACGGTTTACTTTCTTTATTAGTGGTTTACTTCGGTATGAAAATTACGGAACAATTATCTAATCGTAAAAATGCGGTCACAGTTGGTTGGCTTTTAGCTTTGCTTTCAGTTATGCCATTTTTAGCTGTTCGTAATTTAGTAGAATTAGCTGCCGTTCCATTTTTGATTTGGGGAGTTTGGCTTATAGTAAAACCTGACTTCGATAAACTCAGTCAGCGTTTTAATCTTAACCTTCTTTATGCTGGACTTTTAATTGGATTAGCTGTTTCATTTCGTTATCAAATTGCTGTTTTTGCTATTGTCGTGGGAGCTATTTATTTCTTCAAATGGCAATTCAAAAATTTCTTTTTATTTACGATAGGATTGATGATCACATTCGGAATAACGCAAGGTTTTGTTGATTATTTAATTTGGGGATATCCTTTTGCTGAATTTATATCCTATTCAACCTATAATATGGAAGAGGGAACGCAGTATTTGCCTAACTCGAATTATTTTATGTATTTCTGGGTGTTGATGGGGGTGTTGTTATTTCCATTAGGTGTGCTTGTTTGTATTGGTTTTTTCAGATCAGCAAAGAAGTATTTTCTGATTTTTCTCCCAACATTGGCTTTTATTTTATTTCATACGTTTTATCCAAATAGACAAGAACGTTTTGTTTTAACCGTACTTCCATTTTTTATAATTTTGGGAATAATTGGTTTTCAATCACTTAAAGAAAGAGCTTTTTGGAGGAAATTATGGAATGTTTCAATGGTCATTTTTTGGATTTTAAATAT
>CANCEQ010000226.1 GCA_947375085.1 Flavobacteriales bacterium | reverse complement strand
AACATTCCCAGTTCGTGTAATGAAATTATTAGGAATCGAAAAATTATTTGTTTCAAATGCTTCAGGAGGTGTTAATCCTGATTTTGAGGTAGGTGAAATTATGATTCTTAACGATCACATCAATTTATTCCCAGAACACCCATTAGTAGGTAAAAACTTTGATGAATTAGGACCTCGCTTCCCTGATATGAGTGAGCCTTACGATCCAGAAATGATTAACGTTGCTTTAGATGTTGCGAAAGAAAATAACATCAAAGTTTCGGTTGGAACTTACTTAGGTTTGACTGGTCCAACATTGGAAACTCCGGCAGAATATGGATATGTAAGAACGATTGGAGCTGATGCTGTAGGAATGTCAACAGTACCCGAAATCATCGTTGCTCGTCATATGGAAATCCCTTGTTTTGCGATTTCAATCATCACAGATTTAGGTGTTCCAGGTAAAATTCACAAAGTTAGTTTGGCAGATGTAATTGCAGTTGCAAGTCGTCAAGAGCCAAAAATGACAATCATAATGAGTCAATTGATTTCACGCTTATAACAGATGAATCCAGAAATAAGAGATAAATATCAAGTAGTTATTGGTTTAGAAGTTCACGCTCAAATGCTGACAAAAACCAAAGCTTACTCAAACGATATCAACGAATTTGGTGCAATTCCAAATACAAACATCAGTGTAATCTCTCTTGGTCACCCAGGGACTTTACCTATGATGAATAAAAAAACGGTTGAATATGCTATTCGACTTGGTTTAGCTTGTGGATGTACTATCGCTAGAGATCAGTACTTTGCGCGTAAGAACTATTTCTATCCCGATCTTCCAAAAGGATACCAAATCACGCAAGATAAAACCCCAATCTGCACTGGCGGAGCTGTTATCATTAAAACAGAAAGTGGAGAAGAAAAATCAGTTGGATTGACACGTATTCACATGGAGGAAGACGCTGGAAAGAGTATCCACGATGTTGATGTTTACGATACTTTAGTTGATTTAAATCGTGCCGGAGTTCCTTTGGTTGAAATCGTTTCTGAACCAGATATTAGAAGTTCTCAAGAAGCTTACAACTACCTTTCTGAAATTAGAAAATTGGTTCGTTACTTAGATATTTGTGACGGAAATATGGAAGAAGGTTCACTTCGTTGTGATGCGAACGTTTCTGTGATGTTGAAAGACTCAAAAGAATTCGGTACAAAAGTAGAGGTTAAAAACATGAACTCTATTCGTAACGTTCAACGTGCAATTGAATTTGAAATAATTCGTCAAATCGAAGCGCTTGAAAAAGGTGAAACGTTAACAATGGAAACACGTTCATTTGATGCTCTAAAAGGAATTACGATTTCAATGAGAACAAAAGAAGCAGCGAATGATTACCGTTATTTCCCTGAGCCGGATTTACAACCTTTATTCGTTGATCAAAAACAAATCGATCTTATTCATGCTGAAATGCCTGCTCTACCGAGAGATTTGTTCATCAAATACACAAAAGAATTAGGTTTATCAGATTACGATGCTTTCATCTTAACGGACACAAAATCAATTGCTTTATTTTTTGAAGAATTAATTAAGAATACAAAAAATTACAAGTCAGCTGCCAATTGGGTAATGGGTGATATTAAATCGTATTTGAATCAAAATGGTTTAGAAATCGAGCAATTCCCTGTAAGTCCAGCACAAATTGCTGCTTTGATCGCGATTATTGACGAAGGTAAAATTTCTTCAACTGTAGCATCTCAGAAAATATTCCCTGTACTTTTAAAAGAACCAACAAAAAATCCGTTAACGATTGCTGAAGAATTAAATTTAATTCAAGAATCAGACGAGAATTCTATTTTAGAATATATCCAACAAGTAATTGATCAAAATCCAACAGAAATTGAACGTTACAAAAACGGAGAAAAACAGTTGACTGGATTTTTAATGGGACAATTAATGAAAATCTCAAAAGGAAAAGCTGATCCAAAAGCAGCCAACCAATTAATGAGAGATCGTTTAGATAATTTATAAAAACTAATATGAAATACGTATTTCTTTTCGGACTTCTATCAACTGTATTATTTTCTTGCGGAAATGATAAAAAAACGATTGAGGATAATCCTGACACACCACTAGTTGAAAACTTCAGAATAAGTGGTCAAATTGAAGGAGCAGCTAACAAAACGTTGCATTTAGAAGCGATGAGTCCTCAAGGAACAATCAACGTAGCTGAATGTCAAACAGACAGCGATGGAGAGTTCGACTTGATTGGAAATGTACCAGATATGGGCGTATTTCAACTTAGAATTGGTGAAAGTCAAGATCAAATTATCACTTTACCAATTTGTCCAAAAGATGTAGCTACATTAAATACGACTTTAAAAGATTTCGCGTTGACTCCTAAATTTGAGGGTACTGAATGGGCAAATTCTTTGTCTATTTATATGGCGAAATTTTCTGAATTTGCAGCTAAACAACAATCATTAGCAGCATTACAAGGAAAAGTTTCAGAAGATGAATTAATGAAAAAATACTTTTCATTAAGAAAACCAATCGACGATTTCTGTAGAAATTCAATCAATGCTGATTTAGACAATCCCATCAATTTCCTTTTGACTTCATTTTTAACTCCAAATATGGGATTCAAGGATTGGGACCAATCGAATTTAGTTACGTTAAAGAAATTGAGTGAAGCTTATTTAAAACGTTACAAAGATTCGCCTATTGCTCAAAATATGGCGCAACAAATTGTTCAAATTGAAGCTAGTTTCAATCAATATAAAGCAGTTAATTCTGGTTCAAATACAGCTCCTGAAATTGCTTTGAATAATCCAGATGGAAAACAAATTAAACTATCTTCTTTGAGAGGTCAGTATGTTTTAATTGATTTTTGGGCTTCTTGGTGTGCACCTTGTAGAAAAGAACTCCCTAACGTTGTGAAATTATACAATCAATACAAATCAAAAGGATTTACCGTTTATTCAGTTTCTTTAGATAAAGACATCTCAGCTTGGAAAAAAGCAATTCAAGACGATAAATTAACTTGGCCTAGTCATGTAAGTGATTTATTAGGATGGGAATCAAATCTCCCTACCCTATATGGTTTTCAAGGAATTCCTCACACTGTTTTGATCGACAAAGAAGGAAAAATTATCGAATCTGGATTAAGAGGAGAAAGTTTGGAACAAAAATTGAAAGAAATTTTCAAAAATTAAAAAGATGCAAAAATTACTAATCGTAGGAGTATTCCTTATTTCATTTTTAGGATTCAGTCAGAACCCAATTTCTGTTACCGTTTCTGGAAACATTTTTAACACAAAATTGGATTCTGTAAAGATATCTCAATTTTACGGAACACATTATGTGGACTTTTTAAAAGCACCTTTAGCAAAGAATGGAGATTTTACTTTCAAAGGAAACTTACCCAATCCAGATTATTATGTACTTCGAGTTGGAAATACACATTTGAACATCATCTTAAGAGCGAATTCAGATGTAAAAATCTATGGCGATGGCGCTAATATCTTTGCATTCAGTAACATCGTTGGTTCATCTGAAAGCTCAACAATGAACGATTTTATTAAAATACTTACTAACTGGAATGTGAAACAAGATTCAGCTCGTACATATTTGAAAACGCACCCAGAGAAACAGCAAGAAATCAATTCTTCCATGCAGAGAGAATTTTCTGAATTTCAGAATAACAGACAAAACTTCATCGGTCAAAATCCGAATTCAGCTGCTTTAATGCCTGTGTTATCAGCATTAGATCCTGAGAGAGAATTTGAATTGTATGAATCAATTGTAAATCAATTAGTAACAGGTTTTGGAGATTCTCCTACAATTAAAGAAATCAATAAACAATTTACAGCTGCTAAAGAGAAAAAAGAAGCTGGAAATATATTTGCTACTGGAAAATTAGCACCTGATTTTACTGAAACTAAAATTGATGGTAAACCAATGAAATTGTCTGATTTAAGAGGGAAAGTGGTTCTACTTGATTTCTGGGCTTCATGGTGTGGACCTTGTAGAAGAGAAAATCCAAACGTGGTTAAATTGTATGAAAAATACAACAAAGATGGATTTACTGTAATGAGTGTTTCTTTAGATCAAGACAAAGCAAAATGGCAAAGCGCAATTGCTGCTGATGGTTTAGTATGGCAAAATCATGTAAGTGATTTAAAAGGTTGGGCTTCTGCAACAGGTAAAATTTACCAGGTAACTGGAATACCTTTTACAGTTCTAATCGATAAAGAAGGGAAAATTATCAAAACGAACTTAAGAGGAGAAGCTCTTGAAATGGAACTACTTCAAATTTTTGGACATTAATTAGTAAGGTTGAGTTAAAAGAATTAAATGTCAGACACAATTAAAAAACACGTTTATTTCGCTTCTGATTTTCATTTAGGTGCTCCTAATTATGAAAAGAGTTTAGAACGTGAGAAACAAATTGTAGCTTGGCTTAATCATATTCAACCAACTGCGAAAGAAATCTTTTTGGTAGGAGATATTTTTGATTTTTGGTTCGAATACAAACATGCAATTCCAAAAGGATTTATTCGTTTACAAGGAAAAATAGCTGAATTAACTGACTCTGGGATTCCAGTTCATTTATTTACAGGAAACCATGATATGTGGATTTTCGACTATATTCCAAAAGAATTAGGGGTACTACTCCACAGAAAACCAATTGAACGCGTTTTTGGTAATAAGAAATTTTATATTGGTCACGGTGATGGATTAGGTCCTGGTGATCATGCCTATAAATTTCTAAAGAAAATCTTCACGAATAAACTGTGTCAGTGGAGTTTTGAAAGACTTCATCCTAATTTCGGAATTTGGTTAGCTAATTTATCATCTAAAAAAAGTAGAGCTAAATCAGGAGCAGATGATGAGAAGTTTTTGGGAGAAGAAAACGAATGGTTAGCGATTTATTGTAAAGAATTGCTTGAAACAGAGCATTTTGATTATTTCATTTTCGGTCACCGTCACCTACCTTTAAACATCGCATTAAAAGAAAATGCTCACTATATCAATATTGGAGATTGGTTGCATTACTTTACTTATCTAGATTTTGATGGAGAAAAAGCCGTTTTAAAACAATGGAAAAAAGGAGAAATTTCTGATTACCATTTCAATCATTAAATTTTAATTCTAAGCTTCTTTTTTATTTCTTAACAAGAAATATCCTTATCAATAAATTATTAACTGAAAATAAACTACAAATAATAGTTCATTGTTAATATTTAGTGTATCTTTGTCTAAATAAAATTATTATTATGAATAAAGGAATTGTTAAATTTTTCAATGACTCAAAAGGATTTGGATTTATTAAAGATGCAGAATCAAACCAAGAGT
>CANCEQ010000225.1 GCA_947375085.1 Flavobacteriales bacterium | reverse complement strand
GGATCTGGAACTGAAATAGTACCAACATTTGGTTCGATTGTACAAAAAGGAAAGTTTGCCGATTGAGCTTTTGCATTCGATAAACAATTAAACAAAGTCGATTTCCCAACATTAGGAAGTCCAACAATACCACATTTTAAAGCCATTATATCAATTTTTTACAAATATAGCTTTTTCAGTATAAGACAGCAAGTTCTATAAGCGACTTCGATTAATTATTTCAATTTAATTTTCAAAATTTCTTTTTCTAGTTTCTTATTCAATTTTGAAATTTTACTTACAAGCGATTTGTTTTCACTTAATCGTTCTTTATAACGTCGATTGATGAAACTTACTCTAATAGCATTCATTTGATATTCAATAAATTGTTCTTTAAGGTAAGAGTGATTTTCAGATTTTGTTGGTTCTGTTTGTTGATTTGATATTTTGTAAATCTGCTTAAATTTTTTCTTATATGATTTTAGTGTTGAGTTAAATTCTTTTATGTTTTTACTATATAAATCAATAGCATCTTTGTGTTTTAATTCTAAATATGAATTATCTTTTATTGATTTTTTATACTTCGAAAATTCAGTTTCAAGAGCAGTATTGTATTTGTAGTAAATAGCAAAATCTTCCTTTAATGTATTAAATTGACTATAAAAATTTGAAATAATACTCATTTTGTTGGTGTCAATTAATAATGAATCATCTTTCAGTTTTTTGAGCATTAAACTATCTTTTAATTTACGTATTGGGTAGTCAAAATCATCTTGAAATTTCAATCTTAAATTACATAATTGTTTTGCAGTTTTATCGTTTGTAGAAGATTGAATTTTGTATTCTTCCATCCGAAATGTAAATAAATCAAACTTTTCTTGTAAATGATTGAATTTTAAATCAATTTGTTTTTTAGCGAATTCAACTGAATCAGAAAATAATACAATACGATTGGCATAATTTACTGAATCTATTCTATTTGTTCGTTTTCCAAAATCAGTGTTTTTAAATTTTTTACTTCTTGTAACTTTATATTTATAGATTTTATTTTTTTGTTGAGTTGTTTTAAGGTTAATTTTTCCTGAAAGACTAATTTTAAAACCGCTTGATAAAATCTTTAATGAATTCTCAGTTGATGCGATCAGTTGTTTATTTTCTTTTGTAATAATTTCTTTTTTCTGTGTGTTTTTTGCAATTAATTCACTCTTTTGTAATTTCAAAAAATAGACATTTGTATCCGTATAAATTTTTGAATTTGAAAGTAATTTATGTATCGAATCAGCTTTTTGCGAAGCTTCTTCTTTAGAACCAGAATTGACATTAAATGATTCAAATTTTTCAGAAGCTAAAAGATAAGTAGCTTTAGCAATGCCGTAATTATTTCGAATGTTAGTTTTGTTTGATTCAATTCCTTCAATTATTTCTTTCTGATTTTCATTCGAAGAAATAAATCGTTCACGTGTTATATCAAAATCATCCTTTGATTGATTAGAAGTTATAGAGTCAAAAGAATTGAAATAATTTGAGCTATCTTTTTCAAAACATTCAAAAGTTGAGATAGGATTAGTTAATTGCCAAATTGGATTATTAGGGAAATGATTTGATTTAAAAAAGTAACCATTTTTACAAAAGTATTTATCTGTTGGTTGAGAAGAAAAATGAGGTTTATATACAAGGCGATCACTAGTTCCTAATGAAAATGCAAAGATGAAATATCCAGCAAAAGTACGTTTGTAATATTCTACTTTACCAGCATCCATGCAAGCATCAATTAAATACCAATTTTGATTGATTTTTACTGCGTTCCAAGTTTGTTCATCTAAATAAAATTTATCCAATAAATCACTGTATTCGTTTTTTGTATATCCTTGAATTGTAGTTGATTGTATATTTGAATATAAACATAACTCATTAAATAATCGACTGTAATCAGTTGAAATTGCTTTTCGTTTGAATAAAATTCTATTGGTAGGGGTTGGTGAATAGTTAAAACTAAGCCATCGATTTATGTCAAATTCAATATTGTGGGTAATCCAACTATGTATCGCGACTACTTTTTCGGAATCTGATTCAAGGTTTTTTGTTAAATGATAAGCTAATTTATCTGCTTTTAAAGTTTGAAAAAACGGAACATATCGATATTCTTTATCTGTTTGAGAAAACGAGATAAAAGAAAAAGTTAATAAAGAAATGAGAATTAAAATCTTCATACAATCGGCTTACGAATAATTTCATTTTGAGTTACTTATTATTTAAAAATTATCGATTTTAGATTTGGAAACAAAACGGATAAGTCATTTAGATTAATTGTCTCAAATATGTGTTATTTTTAAACCAAAGTTTTCTAAAATGTTTTCAATGAAAGTTATTTTCTTTTTTGTTTTAATTAGTTCTAGCTTATTTGCACAGAATACAGATTCGATTTTTATTCAGTCAATTTACAATGAGGCTTTAAGTAAAGGTAGGTCATTCGAAGATTTGCGTTCGTTATGTAAAGATGTTGGGGCAAGATTGTCTGGGTCCTCTGAGGCAGCTATGTCAGTTCAGTGGGGAAAGAAAAGGTTAGGGTTAAATGGATTTGATAATGTCTATTTACAAGAGATAAAAGTACCGCATTGGGAAAGAGGAACAAAAGAATCTGGTTGGATTAATTCAAATCAAGGTCTTCGAAAAATGAATATTTTGGCATTAGGAGGTTCGATAGGGACAAATGGACTTTTGGAAGCAGAAATCGTAGAGTTTAAATCGTTAATTGAGTTACAAAAGGCTTCTAGATCTATAGTAGAAGGGAAGATTGTTTTTATAAATCAACCAATGGAAGAAACTTATGTAAATACATTTAAAGCTTATGGAGGTTGTTATTCCATTAGAGGTGAGGGAGCGATAGAAGCTTCAAAACTAGGAGCTGTAGGAGTTATAATTCGTTCTGTTGCATTACCTATTGATAATCACCCCTATACAGGATATATGCATTATTTAGATAGTGTTCCTAAAATTCCATCAGCTGCAATTTCTACTCTTGATTCTGAAGTGCTCTCAAAATTATTAAAGCAAGAGAAAGTTAAATTTTCGATGGAATTAGATTGTAGAGTTTTTCCAGATGAAACTTCCTATAACGTAATAGCTGAAATTAAGGGAAATGAAAAACCGAATGAGATTATTACAGTAGGTGGACATTTAGATTCATGGGACGTTGGAGAAGGAGCACACGATGATGGTGCAGGTATCGTTCATACTATGGAAGCATTACGAATTTTAAAGGAATTGAATTACAAGCCCAAACATACTTTGAGAGTTGTTTTTTTTATGAATGAAGAAAACGGAAATAGAGGAGGAATTGACTATGCTAAATGGTCAAAAGAAAAGGGAGAAAATCACATTGCTGCCATAGAAAGTGATCGAGGAGGATTTACACCAAGAGGTTTTGATTGTGACGGGTCAATAGAACAAATAGCGTTCTTAAAGATGATAGGAAAGAATTTGAATGGGTATGATTTACTTCATTTTGAAAAAGGTTTTGCAGGTGTAGATATTGGACCATTAAAAAAGTCATTTGAAAAAATAATGTTACTTGGTTTTGTGCCGGATTCACAACGCTACTTTGATTTTCATCATGCAGAATCAGACGTTTTTGAAAGTGTAAATAAAAGAGAGTTAGAATTGGGGTGTGCAGCGATTAGTTCAATGCTTTATTTGTTAGATAGAAATATGTAATTGATTGATTTTTAGAGTTAAAACTTGTTCATTAAATGGTTCATAAAATATCAACTTTATACTTTAAATATCGCTTAATTTCTCTAAATTTGTATTAGAATTAACACAAGAAGTTGAAATATAACAAGACTTCTTTAATTAAATAAAAAAACAAAATAATATGGCTCAAGACATATTCGACAAAATCAGAAAAAATAGAGGTCCTATTGGTCAGTACTCTAAAGGTGTTCATGGTTATTTTACATTTCCAAAGCTAGAAGGTGAAATTGGAAATAAAATGATTTTTAGAGGTAAAGAGTGTTTAATCTGGTCATTAAACAATTATCTTGGATTGGCAAATCATCCTGAAGTACGTGAGGCTGATAAAAATGCAGCAGCAGAATATGGTTTAGCTTACCCAATGGGAGCTAGAATGATGACAGGTCAAACAAGTGAGCATGAAAAATTAGAGAATGAATTAGCTGATTTTATGCAAAAAGAAGATTGTATCTTGATGAACTTCGGTTACCAAGGTATGGTTTCTGCAATTGATTGTCTTGTAGATAGAAATGATGTAATTGTTTATGATAGTGAAGCGCATGCTTGTATCCTAGATGGTATGCGTTTACATAAAGGAAAAAGATTTGTTTTCAAGCACAACGATATGGAGAGCTTTGATAAACAAATGGGACATGCAACTCGTTTGGTAGAACAAACAGGTGGAGGAATTTTAGTTATTACTGAAGGAGTTTTCGGTATGGCTGGAGATCAAGGTAAATTAAAAGAAATCGTTGAGTTCCGTAAATCAGGTAAATATAACTTCCGTTTATTTGTTGATGATGCTCACGGATTCGGTACATTAGGTGAAACAGGACAAGGATGTGGTGAAGCACAAGGTATTCAAGGAGAGATAGATGTACTTTTCGGAACTTTTGCTAAATCAATGGCTTCTATTGGAGGTTTTATTTGTGCAGAAGAAAGTATCGTTGAATATTTCAGATACAATATGCGTTCTCAAATGTTTGCGAAAGCATTGCCAATTACAATAACTATTGGAGCTCGTAAACGTTTAGAATTATTGAGAACTCAACCAGAATTAAAAAATAACCTTTGGAAAATAGCAAACGCTTTACAGCAAGGATTAGTTGAATCTGGATTCAGTATTGGAGATTCTAATTCACCAGTTACTCCTGTTTTCATGAAAGGATCTTTAGCTGAAGCAACTAATTTAACATTCGATTTACGTGAAAATTACAACATTTTCTGTTCGATTGTTATTTACCCAGTTGTACCTAAAGATGTTATTATGTTGCGTTTAATTCCAACTGCAGCTCACACTATGGAAGATGTTAATTATACAATTGATACTTTCAAAAAATTAAAAGAAAAATTAGATACTGGAGCATACAGAGCTGAAGAATTAGCTACTGTTGAAATAGATGATAAAAGAAATACAAAATAAATAAATTGTGGTCGTTGGTACAGGGTATTGCCCTGTACCATTCGTTCCCATATTATTACCACCTAAATTCAACCACCATTCAAAGCAAAATTAAAGAATGGAAGAATTACACCCCCACATTAAAAATCTATTACATTGTATCGATCTTGAGGAAAAAGAACAAGAGAAAAAATACAAAATAGATCAACACCATAGTTTAAAAG
>CANCEQ010000224.1 GCA_947375085.1 Flavobacteriales bacterium | reverse complement strand
GTTGCATCTAAATGCGCAACCTTCGTGAATTTGTACTGACTATTTTCAGTATTCGTTGAAGTTGTTGCAGGTTCTTGAGCAAAAATCAACGTAGAAAATCCTACAAAAATGAATTTAAGTATAATTTTTTTCATTACTTCTAAAGTTTTATTTTCACCAAATATAACAAATGTATTTTTATTCCGATTTATTTTCGGTTTATCGGTCGAAGTATCAGATGAATGGCAATGGCTAAAGGTAATTGTAATGACAATGGATTTTATCCATTGGTACAAATTCGTCCGTTCCGAAGGAACTTGATTGTGTAAGATGTTGATTAACTATGTATTAAAATAGTATACTCCCCTTAAAGATTTCATAAACTTTATAATGTATTCAAGTTCCAGCGGAACGACCGATCTTATAGGGATGAACAACGGTTCATCCCGAATAATAAAACCAATTGATATAAGTTCCAGCGGAACGGCCGAATTAATAATTACATCGAGTCACAACGAATAAATCCAAGTTGTTTCTTTATCATGTATCCTTTTTTACTTTTTGAGATAAAGTAGCAGCTTACCAAAGGATAATTTCTAATTTTGTAACATGATAAACGTAGGACAAAACAACGATACAATTTGTGCGCTTTCAACTGCTAATGGAGTAGGGGCAATTGGGTTGATTCGTATTTCAGGAAATGAGGCATTATCAATCGTTTCAAAAATTTCATCGAAAAATTTAGTTGGAAAAGAATCGCATACAGCACACTTTGCAACCATTAAAAACAAGTTAGGTGAAATCATCGATGAGGTTTTGATTACTATTTTCTCGAAAGGAAAAAGTTTTACCGGCGAAGAAATAGCTGAAATTGGGTGCCATGGTTCTCCGTTTATTCAACAACAAATCATTCAGCTTTTATTAGACAATGGTTGTCGAATGGCAGAACCAGGAGAATTCACGATGCGTGCGTTTATGAATGGTAAAATGGACCTTTCTCAAGCCGAAGCAGTAGCTGATTTAATTGCTTCTCAATCGAGGAATGCACACAACATCGCCATGAAACAAATGCGCGGTGGATTTTCCAATGAATTAAAAGATATCCGCGAAAAACTAATCAATTTTGCGAGTTTAATTGAATTAGAGTTAGATTTTGGGGAAGAAGACGTGCAATTTGCTGACAGAACCCAACTCAATAAAATGGTCAATGATGTTCTACTTTACATCGGCCGATTAGCGAAATCATTTGAATTAGGAAATGCCATAAAAAATGGGGTACCAGTTGCAATTGTAGGTGCTCCGAATACAGGAAAAAGCACCCTATTAAATACACTTTTAGGAGAGGACAGAGCCATCGTAAGTAACATCGAAGGTACAACTAGAGATGTCATAGAAGAAACTCTAAATATCAACGGAATTTTGTTCCGATTAATCGATACAGCCGGAATCCGTGAAGGAGCGGAAACAATCGAAGCAATGGGGATTGAACGTTCATTGGATAAAATCAAATCTGCTCAAATCGTTTTAGTGATGAGTGATTACAGTGAAGAAGCTTCAAAAGCCGAAGGTCACGCTTCGATGGATACCAAAACGGCTGCTGAATGGGTGAACGAATTACAAACTGAATATCCAGACAAGAAATTTTTATTGATTGGTAATAAAGCTGATCTTCGATACGTCGATTTAAATGAACTGAGTGTCCCGAATTTTGTTCGGGATGTATCGAAGTTCATTTCAATCAGTGCTAAAGAAGGAAAAGGCATCGACGAATTACGTTCATGGATGGAAGCGCAGGTTCTTGGAAATTACGATTTAGCGAACGAGACAATCGTTTCCAATGTACGTCATTTTGATGCGTTGACAAAAACAGAAGCTTCGTTGCAAAGTGCTAAAGACGGTTTGGAATCAAATGTGAGTTCGGATTTTGTTGCTATGGATATTCGTCAGGCAATGTATCAGTTGGGAAGTATTACTGGTGATATATCTTCAGATGAGATTTTGGGGAATATTTTTAGTAAGTTTTGTATCGGAAAGTAACTATATCAAAATAAAGATATAACAAAAACATATTAAACCCTGTAAATGATTGATTTTACAGGGTTTTTTGATGAGGTAAAGTTATTGTTTTGTTTGTGATGTTATTCGTTTATTTTGATAATTTTTGTACGTTATTTGTATTTTTATAAAAGTCTTAGATATATTTGTACGTCTAAAGTATAATTATGTCACTAGATGACACATATTGGCACACTAAGACACATATAGGCGTATAAAAAAGGAATGAGTTCAAATATTTTAGTAAAGAGAGTCTGTAAACTTTGTAAGGTGTTATTCGATGCGAAAACAACTGTGACACTCTATTGCTCAGATTCATGCCGTAAAAAGGCTTATAAATTAAAAAAGAAAGAGGAAAAAATAAC
The DNA here is from genome assembly GCA_947375085.1 of Flavobacteriales bacterium. Next base: position 2,960 of record CANCEQ010000224.1, on the reverse strand, counting down.
CTCATCTAATCTAGAGACACAATCAGAATTAATAAAGCCTATTGAACGAATTTTCAATAAACCATACTTAAGTATAGAAGAAGCAAGTCAATTATTTGGAATAAGTAGAAGAACAATTTACCGTATGATTGACAAAAATGAAATCACATTCGCAAAAGCGGGTACACGTACAATATTAAAGCATGAAGATTTTTTAAATCTATTTGAGAAACCAAAGCCAATAAAACCAATCAGAGAGAAAAAATTGATTACAGAATTCTATTCGATTAAAGAGATAGAAGAAAAGTATTTATTGAAATATAGACGCTTATATGAGATAATCAAAAAACAAAACATTCCGACAACGTTACATTTGGGAAAATTACAGGTTTCAAAATTTCACATTGACAAATATTTTAAAAATCATCGCACTGATAATACTGATATTAAAGAATGGTATTCTGTGGAGGAAATTATAGAAAAATACAATTTGAATAGAGATCAAATTTATGGTAGAATAAGTGAATACAAACTACCAAAACAAAGAATAGGTAAATATATTAAAGTGTCTAAATTTCACTTTGATAAGATTATGAAAGTAGAAATTTAAGAATTTTTGAAATGGCTATAAAAGTTAAATTACGTAAATCACCGATTAAAGGAAATAGACAAAGTTTATATATTGATTATTATCCAGCAATTGTTAGTCCTAAAAATGGAAAATTAACAAGAAGAGAGTTTTTAGGCATGTATATTTTGGACAACCCAAAAACACCGTTAGAAAAACAATCAAATAAACAAACTATTCAATTGGCTGAACAAATCATGCAGAATAGAGCGATGCAATACAACAAATCAGAAATTTATACAGGGTACGAAAAAGAACAACTTAGATTAAAAGAATTAGGGGAACAAAATTTTGTCGAGTATTTCAAAAAATTAACAGATAAACGAAAATATTCAAATCATGATAATTGGGTTTCAGCATATAAATATTTGAATCAGTTTACAAATGGTCAGATCAAATTTTCAGAATTGACTGTCCAATTTTTTGAAGATTTTAAAGAATATTTATTGAATACTAAAAGTAACAAAAGTTCAAAAACTAATCTTGCTCAAAATTCTGCCGTATCTTATTTTAACAAGGTAAAAGCGACTCTTAAACAAGCATTCAAAGAAGATTACCTCACTATTGATTTAAACGCTAAAATAGGCTCTATTAAGCCAGCAGAAACACGAAGAAACTTTTTAACTGAAGATGAACTAAAATCTTTATTTAAAACAGATTGTCAAAATCAGTTATTAAAAAACGTTGCTTTATTTTCAGCTTTAACAGGATTACGTTTTTCAGATATTCAAAAATTGAAATGGGGAGAATTTGAACACATAGAAGGAGAAGGTGGGTATCTTAGTTTTATGCAGAAAAAAACTAAAGGAATAGAAAGAAATCCTTTGCCTGAAAAGGCAATTCAATTAATGGGAGAACCAAAAGATAAAGATGTAAATGTTTTTGAAGGATTAAAGTATTCAGCTTATCATAATAAACATTTATATCAATGGATTGGTTCAGCAGGAATTACAAAAGATATTACTTTTCATTGTTTTAGACATACCTACGCAATTTTACAATTGAGTAAGGGTACAGACTTTTATACAATTTCAAAAATGCTTGGACCTAAGGATTTAAAAACAACTCAGATTTATGCTAAAGTTGTTGACCAAAAAAAGAGAGAAACAATCGACAAAATAAAACTAGAATAATAAAATGGAAAACTCGTTAAAACTAGAATTAGCTATTGAATTATTGGGGATGAAAGATAATCACAATCCTTCAAATACAATTCAGCCTGTTTTTCATTACATAAAAGAGGTGTTAAACAAACATAATTTATCTCCATTAGAGGCTTTTGAGATATTAAATGATATTAAAGGTGCATTTTCTCCAAATCATAACAAAAATGTGATTCCATTTATTTTAGATTATTTAAAAAGCATTAATCATGAATTATTTATTGGAGAAAAAGAACAAAAAGTATCAATAGTAGAAAATAAAACTAGCCAGTTGATATTAAATTTGTTAAATAATATTGATGAAAAAGGATGGGAATATATTTTTCAAAATCAAAACGATTTAGATCTTTTTTTAAAATTACTTACAGAGTATTTTGAACATAAAATACCATTAGTAAAAGATCATGAAATTATAATAAATAAAGGTTCGAAAACAAGATTTTCTAAAGTATTAAAGGAAATATACCATTCTCTTTCCGAAAAACCATTAAAATCAAACAAAGAATTTTTAGAATTAATTAAAGTTATTAAATGCTTTAAAGATGATAAAAATTTATATGTTACTATTAGTAGATAAAATGATTTCTTATCACTAGAATCTATTTGTCGCTTTTTTGAGGAATATCATCTAATTTAAAAATTACAGGCAATAAAAATTTATATTCAACATTTACATTGTTACAAGTAGCTGGTTTCCAGTATTTCATATTCTTAATAACTCTAATTACTTCTCTATTTAAATCGTTGTTTGTTCCTTTTACGATTTTCACATCTTTAATCTCCCCATATATTCCAATTACAAAAGATACATAAACTTTACCTTCAATTACATTTCCTAACGAATCTTCAGGGAAAACAATATTTTCTGACATGTATGAATTAATATTTTTTGAGGGGTAATTAATAAATTCTGCTGGAATAGTATCATTTTTCCCGTATCGCTTTGAAAAAGGTTTAATTTTTCCAACTTCACAAATAGAATCTGATAAATTTAAAATAGAATCTATATAATTATGTTTTCCTAAACTACCTATAATTGTGTTTTTTGTGTAAAATATTATTTTTGAATAGGGTAAATTATTCAATTGAAATCGATCTAAAATAACTAAAGAGTTAATTTCATTTTTGTTGTTTTCAATTTCTAAAGCTAGATCTAAATTATTTACCAATACATTTTCAATTTTATTATT
>CANCEQ010000223.1 GCA_947375085.1 Flavobacteriales bacterium | reverse complement strand
GTTAAATTGAGCGAAGAAATCGAAGGATTAGCAAATGATAGTGAACTGAAAGTAGAAGTATTGGAAAAAACTAAAATTGAAACCTTGAAAATGGGTGGACTTTTAGCAGTTAATAAAGGTTCTATTGATCCTCCAACTTTTACGATTGTTGAATACAAACCTAAAAAAGCGATCAATAAAAAACCAATTGTTTTAGTTGGAAAAGGTGTTGTTTATGATACAGGTGGTTTGAGTTTAAAACCTACGAAGGGTTCAATGGATTCAATGAAATGCGACATGGGTGGAGCAGCATGTATGTCAGGAGCTATCTATGCAGCAGCTTTGAATAAATTGAATGTTCACGTTATTGCTTTGATTCCTGCTACAGATAATCGTCCGGGTGGAAATGCTTATGCTCCTGGTGATGTGATTACCATGTATGATGGAACCACAGTTGAGGTTTTAAATACAGATGCTGAAGGTCGTATGATTTTAGCAGACGCATTGGCTTATTCTAAAAAATACGATCCTGAATTAGTGATTGATGCCGCTACGTTAACAGGTGCGGCAGTGGCTGCTATAGGAACAAAAGCTTCTTGTATTATGGGAAATGCTTCTGAAAAAGTATTTACTCAATTAGATAAGTCAGGAAATGAAGAACACGAAAGAGTGGTTCGTTTACCATTCTGGGATGAATATTACGAAGAAGTAAAATCTAAAGTTGCTGATTTAAAAAATCTCGGCGGACCTTACGCAGGTATGATTACTGCAGGGAAATTTTTAGAGCACTTCGTAAAAGCTCCTTATGTTCATATTGATATTGCTGGGCCAGCTTGGTTAGATGCTCCAGAAAATTACAAAGGTCAAGGCGGAACAGGAGTAGGTGTAAGATTGATATACAACTTTTTAAAAAATTATAAATAAATGTCAGAAAAATCAACACATATCGAAAAAGAAGTAGGAAGTGCACACCCAATTCGTGTAGGGATTTCTATTGGAGATGTGAATGGTATCGGACCAGAAGTAATCATAAAAGCTTTAAATGATAATCGTATATTATTGGATTGTACTCCAATAATTTACGGTTCAACAAAAACTCTTTCATATCATAAAAAAGCTGTAAAGGAGTTTGATTTTCAATATCAGTCTTGTAAAACAGCTGATGATGCATTGAATAGAAAAGTGAATGTTGTGAATGTTTGGAATGAAGAGATTCCTTTCGAATTAGGGAAAGCAACAGAAGCAGGTGGAAAATTTGCATTTTTATCATTAGAAGCAGCAACAAAAGATTTAGCTGAAGGAAAGATTGATGTATTAGTTACTGCGCCTATTTCAAAAGAGGCAATGCAAAAATCTGGATTTCAATTCCCAGGTCACACAGAGTATTTAGCTGATAAAGCAGGTATGACTGATGCGTTGATGATGATGGTAGGTTCGAATATGCGTGTAGCTTTAGTTAGTACGCACATTCCTTTGAAAGATGTAAGTTCATCATTAACGAAAGAAGCTATTTTTCAAAAAATTAAAGTATTTGAAAAAAGTTTGAAAGCTGATTTTGGAATAATTCGACCGAAAATTGCGGTTTTTGGTGTAAATCCACACGCTGGAGAAAATGGTAAAATGGGAACAGAAGAACAAGAAATTATTCTTCCTGCTATTAATCAAGCGAAAACGGAAGATATTTTAGCATTTGGACCATTTCCTGCAGACGGTTTTTTCGGGTCATCAGCAATGAGTCAATACGATGGAATTTTGGCAATGTATCATGATCAAGGTTTGACAGCTTTTAAAGCTTTGTCTTTTGATGATGGAGTTAATTTCACAGCTGGATTACCAGTTGTTAGAACGTCTCCAGATCACGGAACTGCATTTGATATAGTAGGAAAAGGTATTGCTTCAGCTCAATCGATGAGAAGTGCTATTTATTTAGCAATGGATGTGTATCGAAATCAAAAAGCTAGGAAAGAAATGTTTGCCAATCCTTTGAAAATTCAGCCTGCTGATAAGAAGCGATTGTCAAATTTTGAATGATAAAAAGTTGTTAAATTTGAAAAAAGTCAAGGATATTAACAATATTAAGTTTAAAATAATTATCTTTGCAGTCCCATTTTAGGGTTTTAAGTTATGTCTAGAAAAGAATATGTGATCCCATTTATAGGTTTAAAGACTGGTAATCATGTGTTTGAATATGATTTAACAGATGCCTTTTTTGAGGGAGTTGAAGACTCAATAATACACCGTGGAAACGTTCACGTGAAGTTAGATCTTGAGAAAAAAGAGACAATGCTTGTCGGAATTTATCATGTAGAGGGTAGTGTAACTACAGAATGTGATAGATGTACTGATCCGATTGAAGTAGAAGTAGAAGGAGAATATCAAATCATCTATAAAATTGGAGGAGGAGATGTTTCTGAAGACGAAGCATTGGTTATTTTAGAAAAAGATGCTTTTGAAGTAGATGTTGAGATGAATTTATACGAATTGGTAGCAGTTTCCTTACCATTGCGCGTAATTCATGATATTGAGGATTGTAATCAAGATATGATTGCATTACTTGAGAAATATGTTGTTAATTCATTGGAAGATGATGAAGACGACGACGATTTTGACGATGATGAAGATTTCGATGACGACGAAGACTTTGACGATGAAGATGATTTCAACGAAGAAGATGAAGACGACAGCGATGACAATAACGATAATGATGATATCGACCCTCGTTGGTCTATATTAAAGAATTTAAATTAAACGCTTTAAATAAAAAAAAATGGCACATCCAAAGAGAAGAATCTCGACGACGAGAAGAGACAAAAGAAGAACGCATTTTAAAGCAGTAGCTGATAATATCGCGACATGTCCTACTACAGGTCAACCTCATTTGTTTCACCATGCACACTGGCATGAAGGGAAACTTTACTATAAAGGTAGAGTAGTAGCTGAAAAAGAAGTAGCAGTTTGATAACTGTTGCGTAAATAAAAATTTCTTCTTGATGAAGATTGGAATAGATATTTTTGGTGGTGATTTTGCTCCAGATGCTAATATAGCAGGAGCAATACTTGCTCAAAAAGAACTTCCTCAGGATACAAAACTTGTTCTGTTAGGCAACCAAGATCAGATCTTGGCTTGCCTTTCTGAGCGTGGAGCTAATCCTGATGATTTCGAAATCGTGCATGCGCCGGATGAAATTACGATGCATGATCATCCTACAAGAGCAATTCCTCAAAAACCAAACAGTAGTATTTCTGTTGGTTTTGATTTATTAGCGAGTAATGAAATTCAAGCTTTTGCAAGTACAGGTAATACTGGTGCAATGCTTGTTGGTTCAATTTATAAAATTCATACAATACCTGGAATTATCAGACCTTGTATTACATCAACGATACCTGCTATTAATGGAGGGAATTCGATATTATTAGATGTAGGTTCAAATGCTGATTGTAAACCAGATGTTTTGTATCAATTTGCTATTCTTGGAAATATTTATGCGAAGAGTGTGTACGGAGTTGAAAAACCACGTGTTGCTTTGTTAAGTATTGGAGAAGAAGAGTCAAAAGGAAATCTTTTGACAATAGCAACTTATAAATTATTAGCTGAATCAGAGGAAGTAAATTTCATTGGAAACATTGAAGGACGTGATATATTTTCAGGAATTGCAGACGTTATCGTTTGTGATGGTTTTACAGGAAATATCGTTCTGAAAGAAGCTGAAGGAATTTATACTTTAATGAAAAAAAGAGGTATCAAAGACGAGTATTTTGATCGTTTCAATTACGAAAATTATGGAGGTACTGCCATTTTAGGAGTGAAAGGAAATGTGATTATTGGTCACGGTATTTCAAATGATATAGCTGTTAAAAACATGATTAAGCATTCTTATGAAGTTGCTAAATCAGGCTTATCAAATAAGATTAACGAAGCTTTCAATTAAATTATGGAAAAAATTACAGCCGCAATTACTGGTGTTCAAGGGTATGTTCCTGATTATGTTTTAGATAACAATGAGTTAGCTAAAATGGTAGATACTACTGATGAGTGGATTACTTCTAGAACAGGAATAAAGGAAAGAAGAATCATGAAAAATGGTGCTTCTTCTGATATGGCAACAGAAGCAGTTAGAAAATTATTAGAAAAAACAGGTACAAATCCATTGGATATTGATCTTGTTGTTTTGGCTACTGTAACTCCAGATTATCCATTCCCAAGTACTGCGAATGTATTGTGTGATAACGTAGGAATGACAAATGCATGGGGTTTCGACCTTATTGCAGCCTGTTCAGGCTTTATTTATGCATTATCAACAGGTTCTCAATTTATTGAAACTGGAAAGTATAAGAAAGTAATTGTTGTTGGCGTTGATAAAATGTCTTCAATTATAGATTACGAAGACAGAACAACTTGTATCATTTTTGGTGACGGATGTGGAGCTGTTTTATTAGAACCAAATTTTGAAGGAAATGGAATACAAGATTTCATTTTAAGAAGTGATGGTTCAGGAAAACAATTTTTGATTCAACCAGCGGGTGGTAGTGCAAATCCTCCTACAATTCAAACGGTTGAAGATAAAATGCATTTTGTGAAGCAAGAAGGGAAATCAGTTTTCAAGTTTGCAGTTACAAATATGGCGGAAGTTTCTGCTGAAATAATGGAAAAAAACAATCTTTCAAGTGATGATGTAGATTGGTTAGTGCCTCATCAAGCAAATTTGAGAATCATTGATGCTACTGCTGAAAGAATGGGATTACCAAGAGAAAAAGTAATGATTAATATCGAGAAGTATGGAAATACTACTGCGGGTACTTTACCACTTTGTCTTTGGGATTATGAAAAACAATTGAAAAAAGGAGACACTTTAATTTTATCTGCATTTGGTGGTGGATTTACTTGGGGGTCTGTTTACCTTAAATGGGCATATAATTCTTAATAAATTTAATTCAATAAAAAACATAAAATAGTATGAATATTACTGAAATTCAAGACTTAATTAAGTTTGTTTCAAAATCAGGAGTTACTGAAGTTGAAATCGAAAAAAAAGATTTTAAAATTATTATTAAATCTGAAAAAGCTTTAGGTAAAGTTGAACAACAATACATCGTTCAAGCTGCTCCAGTTGCTGCACCTCAAGCATTACCAGTTGCATCTGCACCTGCACCTGCTGCAACACCAGCTGCACCAGTTGCTTCTGAAAGCGATGATTCTAAATATGTTATTATTAAATCTCCTATGATTGGTACTTTCTACCGTTCAGCAGGACCAGATAAAGATGCTTTTGTTTCTGTAGGTGATTCAGTATCTGCTGGTAAAACAGTTTGTATCATTGAAGCAATGAAATTATTTAACGAAATTGAATCAGAAATTTCTGGTAAAATCGTTAAAGTATTGGT
>CANCEQ010000222.1 GCA_947375085.1 Flavobacteriales bacterium | reverse complement strand
ATGTATTGACGTAACTCATCAGAAACTTGAGGTAAATCTTCTACCTTAAATTTCGAGCGTAAATCACTTGGAATATTTATTTGTTCTAAAAACGGTCCTGCTTTAAACTCTGCCATAAAATTCAGTTGAATAACAAAAATATTGATTTTTGTCAGGTAAAACAAACAATCTATTTCATTTATTTTATGAAAGCAAATCGTTGTGATTTTTTAACACTTAAAATAGTTTCTATAAATGAAAAATGGGACGTAAAAATTACGTCCCATCCACAAAAATTCAGTCTATTTTTTAATTAAACCAAGCTTGTACTTCGTCTAATTGTAAAGCTTCAATTTCTAATTTATTTTTCTTTCTGTAACCATTCAACTGTTGGTGAACAGCAGTTGGTTTTGCCTGTAATAAATCGTCAGCTGAAGTATAACCTGCTTTCACAATATGTTCAGCCCATTCTTTTGGCACACCAATCTTCTTAAACGACTCTAAATCAGGACCTGTATTGAATTTTTCTGGTCTCATTTGAGGGAAAAACAATACTTCTTGAATCGAAGAATTATTTGTCATCAACATTACCAAACGATCAATTCCAATCCCCATACCTGATGTTGGAGGCATACCGTATTCTAACGAACGTAAGAAATCTTGATCAATAAACATCGCTTCATCATCTCCTTTTTCAGACAATTTCATTTGTTCTTCAAAACGCTCACGTTGATCAATTGGATCGTTTAATTCAGAATAAGCATTTGCTATTTCTTTACCATTCACCATTAATTCAAAACGTTCTGTCAATTCAGGATTTTCTCTATGACGTTTACACAAAGGAGACATTTCGATAGGATAATCTGTGATAAATGTAGGTTGGATGTAATTTCCTTCACATTTTTCACCGAAAATCTCATCAATTAATTTTCCTTTACCCATTGTTGGATCTGTAGGAATTCCTAATGATTTACAAGCTTCATGTAATTCTTCTTCCGATTTACCATTGATATCAAAACCAGTAAATTCTAATATAGAATCACGCATTGTTACACGTTTGAATGGTGCTTTCAATGAAATTTTGTTTTCACCAACAGTAACTTCTGTATTACCTGTAACTTCCAAAGCAACTTTTTCAATCATTTGCTCTGTGAAATCCATCATCCAGTTGTAATCTTTGTAAGCAACATAGATTTCCATTACCGTAAATTCAGGATTATGCGTTCTGTCCATTCCTTCATTTCTGAAGTCTTTTGCGAATTCATAAACCCCCTCAAAACCACCTACAATTAAACGTTTTAAATACAACTCATTCGCTACTCTTAAATACAAAGGAACGTCCAACGCATTGTGATGAGTAATGAAAGGACGTGCAGTTGCTCCTCCAGGAATTGGCTGTAAAATTGGTGTTTCAACTTCCATGTATCCTTTCTCGTTAAAGAAATTACGCATTGTTGAAATCACTTTTGAACGTTTAATAAACGTGTCTTTTACATGAGGATTTACAATTAAATCAGCATATCGTTGACGGTATCTTAATTCAGGATCAGTAAATGCATCATGCACTTTTCCTTCGTTATCTGTTTTTGGTAATGGTAATGGTTTTAAGGCTTTACTTAACAATGTAAATTCTTCAACGTGAACCGAAATTTCACCAACTTGTGTTGTAAATAAATATCCTTTTATTCCAATGAAATCACCTAGATCTAATAATTTTTTGAAAACATCATTGTATAATGTTTTGTCTTCACCCGGACAAATTTCGTCACGGTTGAAATATACTTGAATTCGACCTGTAGAATCTAAAATTTCAGCAAATGAAGCTTTCCCCATTACACGTTGACTCATTAGTCGACCAGCTATGCACACCTTCTTACCATCCTCAAATTCGTTCTTTATGTCAGAAGCATAATTTGTTACAGGATATAAATCTGCAGGATAAGGTTCAATACCTAAATCACGCAATTTTTTCAACGACTCACGGCGTTGAATTTCTTGATCAGAAAGTTCTATACTCATTTTATTTTTTTTGAAAGCGCAAAGATAATCATTTAGATTTAGATTAAGGCTGAGGTTGAGATTAAGGCGATGTGATGATGGAGTTGAGAATAAAATAAAAGCAAGGTTGAGATCACTTAACCTCAACCTTAACCTCAATCTTATTTAGACTTTCATTCCTTTAACAACTCTGTCTTTTCTTCTCGTTTTATTCAATTTTTTAAGAACAACCATCAAGTAAGCAGAACCACTTTCTTGTGTTGCATAGTATGTTTCATTACCGTATGTAATTTCGCCCCCTAAATCCGGTTTCCAATTAGCGACTAAATAATATTTTCCACTAGATTGTCCAGGTCTTACTGCAAATTTCAATGTTTTCCCAACACCTACTTCAAAACGAATAAAAACCTCACCATTAGAACCATAGCTATCAAAAACACACTTCGTATTTGAAGGAATAATAATTCTATCTTGCTCACTATTTTTACTTGTAACCAATTTACCATCAGAAGCACCTTGAGATCCTGAAGTTTTACTTCTTTGTAAAATTATTGTTTGAGAAGTGTAGAACTGAACTATTTTCATATTCTTCTCAGTTAAGTCATATTGATCTTTTAATTCATTCGTTACGGCAACCTTTGTTCCACAACTAAATAAAATTAAACCAAGCGATAAAAATGCAATTAATTTCATACGTAATTATTTTCTAATTATTGAGTTCGCAAAGATAGCAAAGTCTTTTTAGATAAAAAGTCAGAATTCAAAGATTTAAAGACAATTTAATGTACAATCCATTTCAATTACAAAGATTTAACTTTTAGCAATTTCAACGATTCAAATCCAGAGGCCTTTTTAATTGAAACTATGTATTCTCCATTCGCAACATCTGATAAATCAATTGAAATTTGATGCGATTGAGAAACAAGATTTCCATCGTAAATAACAGCTATTGTTTTACCAGAAAAATCAATTAATTCAACTTTAACCCATTCATTTTGAGACTCAAATCGAACAGTAGTAATTGAAGAAGCTGGATTTGGATACACTAATGAAGATGTTGATGAAAGTACTGTTTCTTCAATTCCAGCGGCACATCCAATTAAGAAATTGTAGAATGTTATCTGATGTTCAAATAAAGCTTGTACATCTGCTTCTGATATTTCGAACCAATTTTTTAAAATAGAAGCATATACATTTCTAAAATCTATTTGCATTGGAATTCCTGCTTGATCAACAATCTGATCAGTTATAACAGGATTTGGTCCAACTATTTGTTGCCCTACACAAGTGCCAAATAAAAATAATGGTGCTGCATCACCGTGATCTGTTCCTAAACTTGCATTAGAAGCAATTTGTCGACCAAATTCAGAATACGTCATTCCTGCCACACGGTGATCAATATTTAAGGTTGCCAAATCATCATGGAAAACTTTTAGAGCATCCGAAACTGTTTTTAATAAATCACTATGACTTCCTAATTTAACATCCGATTTACTAACCTGAGAGTCATGAGTATCGAAACCATCTAAATTCAAAATATAAACTTTCGATTTTAATCCCCCTTTAATCATTTTAGCTACATAACGAAGTTGAACAGCTATATCGTTGGAAGTGTCAAAAGTTGATAGATTAGAATCTGAAACAGCATTTATCGCAGCTGTAACTTTCGATCCATAAGCATTTGTCTGCTCAATAATTGTGTTTAAAAATTCCATATGAGAACCAAAATAGGTTCCATCATTTGCAACCGTATTTTGAGCCAAATTAAAAGTATCATTAGGGTTGTCAACACAATGAGAAAAATTTCCTCGTAAACCTTGACATGTAGCAGAAACCTGAGAACCAATACTTATTGCAAAAGGATCAGTATAGGTATTATTGGGGTAATCGGCAGGGAAATTAGGATAGTGATTATCAAAATTTCTACCCAGCCAACCTGTTGAAGCACTAGGATCCATTAATCCAGTATTCCAAATGTCAGAAGATCTAAAATGAGAACGGTTTTGTTCTGGATATCCAACATTTTGAATAATCGACATTTTCCCTTCATCAAAAAGCGATTTAAAACCTGTTAATGAAGGATGCATTCCAATACTCGTATTTATTGATAGAATATTTGCTTTTGGTAAAATAATATTGGGACGTTGAATGGCTAAATGATCGTATTGATCCAATGGAATAATCGTATTTAATCCATCATTTCCTCCTCCCAATTTAATAATAACCAATACTTTGTCCTCTGCACTTTTTTCTGATGAGAACAATGGCTTACCCAAAGCTTGAAATTTTAAATCATTTATAATGAATGGTGTAGCTACTGAAGCTAGAAAACCATTTTTAACAAAATCTCTTCTTTTCATTTTCTTTGATTAAATTGTTTGGAATTCTGGCATTTGAAAAATTTGAAACAAAACATTTTCAATACGAATGCGAACTGGATCAGATTTAGTTACATTTGAATTATCTGCTTGATAAGCATTGTACTGAACAGTCCATTCAAAATCAGGTAAACCATTCGTTAAAATTCCTTTCAAAACTAATTTTTCGGTTGAAGAAACATCTTTCGGAAAAAAAATAACACACAAATCATCAATCACTGAAAAGGAATCTGAAGGATTTGAAAGTCCATTTACTAAATTCAACCCATTTGCTTTAAAATAATGATTGTTAATTTTCAAACCTTGATGTAACGAAAAGACATATCCTATTTCAAAACGTTGTTTGATCGAAGTTGAATTAATCCATAACTTTGAAAAAGAAGGAGTCTGATAATATGCTGGCCAACCTCCTACATTGGGTGGTTTTCCATAAAACATACCTAAAGCTCCAGCATACCAATAAAAATTAATATACATTTCATAATTGGTTGCTAAATCAAAATTAGGTTTAGATTGAGAAGTATTTAACATTGAATAAATCAATTCTAAAGGATTCTTAATCAAAGCCCCTCTTAATGATACATCATAAAAATGCTCACTTTTAAATAATTGATCTAAAACTGGAACTATATCATAATTATTTGAAATAAAAGTAGTTGCCATTTCAGGAATTACATTTGTTTCAACATCTAAAGTAATATCATAATTGACAAAATAGCGATATAGTTTTGTACAAATAAAAGTTGCTACAGCTGGTTGTTGAAAAACTAAATCAATGTATTGTGCGTACTCATTAACTCCATTGCTCGCAATTGTTGCATTAGAAAAATGAGATGATAACTGCTTTGTTGATACATCATGATAAGTAGAATTAAAAACGGCAACCGGTGATGTTAAAGTTGTACTTCTTAATCCATCAATTGTCCAACCAGTAAAAATTTTAGCCCCGGCTGAAACGTCACTTTCTTTATAGTTTGTATAATCACCAACATCTATTTGCGGACCTTT
>CANCEQ010000221.1 GCA_947375085.1 Flavobacteriales bacterium | reverse complement strand
AATAGACTATTTTTCTTATTATAAACACCAAAATAGCCTAATAAGTAATTTTTATAATCTTTCTCCTTAAACAATTTATCTATTATTATTGCAGGATTAATAGTTTTACTTTTAAATGAAATTTTAATGGTTTTAGATAAAACCGATTTTTTTCGATTATTCTCAAATTTCTCTCTATAGTTTATTACTAATTCACATTTAGATTTAATACTCTTTTTTACAACCGAACTATTCTTTAAAATAATCGACTCCAAACTTTCAAACTTTCTACTCCTTGTATAGCATCGACCTTTTTTGTTTTTAGAGAATAATTCTTTTTTAGAAAGATAGTTGTTCATCCCTGTTTTGGTATTTAAAAACTCGGCAGAATAGCGTTCTTTCCCTTTATCGTTTAAAAATTTAACAACCTGTTCTTCTTTCATTAAAGTTGTCGCTAAATAAATATGATAATGTGGTCTCTGTAATGTTTCCCCTATATCAAGAACAGAAATATAACCAAGTGCTTTTATATTATGCTTATTTAATAAACGTTTCTTATTGTCAATAAATTCTGAAACAGATTTATAATCTTCAGCATTTACAACACAAGAAGTAATAGTCAATAATCCTGTAGAATATAAATTCCAATATGCTTTTGTAAAATCTTCAATTACTTGTTTTTTCTTGTTTTTTTTTAAATCTAAATCATTTACCCAAAAACTAACACCTGAATAAATATTAGTAAATCGTTTTCTATACGAAGCATCGTTATGTTTAAAAAAACCGTAATTATGACTAACTATTGACTGCTCTTGTAATTTTTCAAAACCACTAAATCTCCAATCACTCATCTTATTGTTTTTTAGTGTTATTTTCAATTAGTTTAATTACATCTACTACCTTATAAAATTTTCTATGTAAGAAAACCTCTGATTTCAATAAACCTTCTTTCTCTAACCTTCTTACTCTATCTCTTGAGTAATTAAGAAAACGACATAAAGTATCTTGATTGATGTAACCACCAACCTCAATAGTCTTTAGATTTAATTTATCAATAGTTCTTTCGAGGGTTTGAGCAATCGATTTTAGTCTATTTACTTCTGTAAATTCGTTCTGCATAGGGGGAAATTTAATGTTACAAAGGTTTAAATAACCCTTTGTAACATATTAATAACTAAACTTTAAGATGTATTTTGATGAATGAATTTTCAAATTCATCCAAGTCAACGTATGACCTGCTTCCGAATTTGTAAATTGAGTAACGTCCTAACTTTAAATACTTATAAAAAGTAGGTTTTGAACATAATTTTCTCTCGAAAATTTCTTTGATAGGTGTGAACCTAAAATTCGCTTGATTTTCCATATTTTTTCTATTTTACGCTAATTAGATGCTAATTTACTTCAGAGTATAAAATAGAAAACCCTCAAAACCATTGACAGATGAAATCAAAGGTTTTGAGGGTTTTATGGTATTAATTACTTTGTGTTTTCTTTTATGAAAACAAACGGTTTACAATATTTTTCTTCATTGAAAATTGAAAGATTGGTTAATTTTCCTTTGTCAATACTTTCAAAATTAAAAGTGTTTATTGCGATTTTTCTAAATACAGAAGCACTGTAATCTTTTATCCATTTCTTTTCTATACAGGTATGAAGAAATCCTGCTAAATATGAAATATGCCCTTTAATTGGATAATTACTCCAATATAATTTACCATTTACTTGTTTGACGAATGAATGGTCAATCGAATCAGAAAAATCTTGTAATTTTTCTATAACTTCATTATAGTATTCTTTATTTCCATCATTATCCAACTCCCAAATATCGATTAGTAATTCAGGTTTTAGTTTTATGATATTAGTGGCTATAGGCTTCGTTGAGATGGGTGATAATACAACAAAGTCACCAACTTTATCTAATGTATAATATAGACTTAATTCTGTTCCATTATTTTTGCAAATTTCAGCGTTTAAATTGGCTATTTCAGTGTATATATTGAAAGCGAATATTTGAATTAATTTTTTAGCATAGTCATCAATTTTTGATTCGTCAAATTTCTGTTTATCTAAATATTCTGTTTTTAAATTGAATTTAGGTTCAACACTATCTCTTGTTAATGGTGTTTTTTGAAAATTATTTTTAAGCAATAAAAATTCCAAATTTTCTTTATTAAATTCTATGTTTACTTCATTATATTTTGGATTTATTCTCTTAAATAAATAATATAAATCTTGGTTTTCCTTATAAAGGAAATCACATTTCTTTTTTACCTCAAAAGGATTATCAATTTTATCAAAAATTATCAATCTTATATTATTCAAGTAGCCAATTACTCTATTATTGAACTGCTCTATGTAAAGTTGAAACTTCAAAAGTGATTTTAACTCTTCACTTAATGTTGAATCATTATTTATTTCATCTATTAACTCTTTTGCAACATAAAAACTTTCTAAATTAATGTGTCTTAAAAGATTTTGCCCCGAACTAAAAAAATTATTTAATTCATCGTAAAGTTGAACTTTAGTTTTCATTACTCATTTTATTAATTTCATCTTCATAAATTGAATCAAAATTAAATTCATACTCTAAATCGTCAACTCGAATATATTTTTCAAACTCAATAGAACTTATATGACCTGAAATTGACATAATCATTTTTCTATCAACTTTTTCACTAATCATCCTTGTGCAAAAAGTTCTGCGTCCCGTATGACTTGCAATTAAATTATATCTAAAATCGCTTACGTTTGTAATTTTTTTACCTCTCATTTCTTCCCAATTATGTTTTTGAGTAATTCCTGCAAGTTTGCCGATTTTTTTAATTTCTAAATTAAAGGTTGTCAATTCATATTTTGGAAATCCATTAGGATATTTAGTTTTAAATTTCTCTAACAAAAGTGTTAAATCGTCATATAATGGAATCTCTGCTTTATTTCCATTCTTTTTTTGAATTAAACAAATCTTCCTTCCGTTTATATTACTCTCATCTAATATTTTATCAACGTCTGAATACCTCTGCCCTGTGAACACTTCAAGTAAGAAGAGGTCTCTTATGCTTTCCATTTTTTTATCCTCACTCAAATCAAGTTTTATAATATTTTTAATTTCATCTTTTTTAAGTGCTATTTTAAAGACTTCTGCTTCTTTAAGAGTTTTCACTTCGTTGTAATCTAATTTTAACATTCCCCAATCTTCTTGTTTTTTACCATAATTAAGAAATTGCCTTAATCTTTTCACAACATTATTTGCTGAATTATTTTGAAGTTTATGTGTTTGAATTAAAAACTCATCTCTAAACAAACGATATGTTTCCAAATTGAAGTTAGAAAGAGTAATTGTTCCGAACTGTTTCTCAAATTCAATTAATTTATTTTTAAGTTGTATAAAGTGAACTTGCCTTCCATCACGCCAATTATTTTTGTGAAAATTATAGAATATATCATATGCACTATAGAAATCAATCTGATTTACTTCTATTTTTTTAATATGTTGAGAAATATATTTATCTTTAATGGTGTGAACATCATATTCAATATTTTCTCTTCGTAATTTTATTTCTATAAGTTCTATTCTATCAATTATATCCGACAATATCTTTTTGTATTCTAAATAAAACGGCATACCACTTATTAAAAAATTAGGTTTACGTTTATTATTTTTTGATGATGAAGGCATCCGAGAATTACAATGATTTATTAAGAAGGATTCACTTGAAGGAAACCTTACTCTTTTTCCATTAAAAGAAATTGAGATATAGATTGGACTTTTAGATTTTGCTTTAGGAGAATTTAAATAAAATGAAGTGTACACCATAACTGACAAATTTACTGACAAATATAGTTTATTCCATTTAACTTATGCTAACTTTATTTAAATTATTTTTCTCAATATACTACTATTCAGACTGATATTTAGTAAGATACCGTAAACCTCTGCTAAACTTTATAATCCCAGCGGGATCACAACAAAAGCCTTATAGATTTTCTATAAGGCTTTTTTATTTTATATTAAAAATTATTTTTTTTTGATTTAATATGACATCAAAAACACTTAATTGCATAGAGTTCAAAAATCGACCTTGGTTATTATTAATTATCATTCCTTTTGCCTTTTTCTTATTCATTGTAACTTATGTACTTTATTTTTTATTGAGAGATCATGAAGAGAAATTTTGGTTTTATATCACAAGTCTAATTTTTATTCTAGAACTTCGTTTTTTTATTCAGTTCTTCTCAAAGTTTAGATATGTTCCAAGCGGAAAGCTTCAATTTGATGATGATGGAATTAAGTTTACAGGTGGAAAATCAGATTTTACAATCAATTGGGAACAAATAGAAAGTTATAGACAATTTTATAGAGGCGATTTTTATTGGAAATTTAAAATAGGAAAATATACTTTTCGAACTGGAAAGGCAAGGTATAGAAATTTGAAGTGGAATTTTCGTAAAATATTGGATGAACAACAATTGGATTGTTTTGATATCAATAGTAAAAGATATTACGTAAAAATCAGCAATGAAAACGACAAACAACTTTTTATGGATATGTTTTTACTCGCTGAAAGTAAAGTGGGAAATGCAAAATTGATTAAAACTCCATAGGAAAATTGATTACAAAAAAAAAGCGACGGAACGGGCGTCCCATCGCTTTCTTAAATCAACCTAACCTAACCACCTAAATCGAAACAAAGATAAATCAGTTGTTTCTTTTTTCCAAAAAAAATAAGTAGTTTTTTGTTAATTGTTGAAAACTATTTACTGTGGTGGCTATTTTTAAGGTAGATACTTGTAATATTGTTGAAAATGTAAGTTATGTCAAAAGAAATATATCCGTGTTTGTGGTTTGATCAAAAAGCTAAAGAAGCTGCAGATTATTACTGTTCAATCTTTAAAGATGCCAAAATAACCTCTGAAAACCCTATGGTGGTGAACTTTGAGTTGAATGGCAAAAAGTTTATGGCTTTAAATGGTGGACCAATGTATCAATTTTCTCCTGCAACGTCTTTTGTTATTCAATGTGATACACAAGAAGAAATAGATCATTATTGGGAAAAATTAGGAGCAGGAGGGAAGTATAATCAATGTGGATGGTTGGATGATAAATTTGGTGTGTCTTGGCAGGTAGTTCCAACAATTTTAGGTGAGCTTATGTCCGATCAAGAAAAAGCACCTAGAGTGATTAAAGCATTTATGCAAATGACAAAATTTGATATTGAAACATTAAAAAAGGCATGATTATCAATTGATAATTAGGAATGGATAATTTTGGGTAAAAAAAAAAGCTACTTCGAATGAAGTAGCTTTTTTTAATTATCAATGTCTAGTCCTGAAATAGCGTTACACAAAAAATAACGTTATGAAAGAAGAAGAAAAAAACGTTTATCAAAAACGTACACAGAAAGACTATTCAATGTCCTTCAAACTGCAGATTGTTCAATCAATTGAACGTGGTGAACTAACAGCT
>CANCEQ010000220.1 GCA_947375085.1 Flavobacteriales bacterium | reverse complement strand
ACTTTTATTCTCATTAGAAACTTCGAAAATTACCTTACTAAATACTTCTAATTCAGGATACTTATTTTTTTGAAATGAAATCACAAATTGTTTATTGTCTCTATTTTTAAGAATCGGTTTGATGAGTTGATTTTGAGAAATTTCAACTTTTTGTTCGTTACCTATTTCAGGAAGTTTTGTCTCAATCGATTGTACCGTGTCTTTTTGAATATATTCCCATTTTTGAGTAGTCGGATTAAAATAATATTGATTGAATTGATTTTGAGTTGTATTCAATGTGACTAAATCGACTTCAATAGGTAATGATTTGTCTAAGAAAATCCGTTTATCATTGCTTTCCGCCAAAATTTCAAACATTCCTGCCGATTCAAAATGATACATTTTCCCCATAGAATCATACTCCATTGGAATATTTGCTAAAATAGTTTCTCCAACAGAATGAAACTCTCTATAACGAAGATTAACTAAATCCTCAATTACATTTCCTTTTTCATCTAAAAATGAATTCTTTTTAATTTTTAAAATAGATCCTGTCTCAAATGTTAGAACTGTATCCTTTAGCGGATTAATTTTAAAAAGAGTGGAAGTATCACTAGATTTTAAAGGAAGAATATCCTCTTTAATTGTTCGATTTGAAGGAGAATAACCTAGATAAACTAAACTTATCACTCCGATTACACTTAACATTAAAAGTGACGAAGACATTCTAGAATTACGAGAAAAATAGTGCGTTTTCATATTTTAAGAGTTTAAAATTTAATTTACGGGTCAACTTTCTGTCTATAATTAGAAACGCATATCTATTTAAATGTTACAAATTAAGATTTAGCAAATCATTCTAGTCTTAATTCAGATGATTTAAAAAAACAATTCCTAAATTATGTTGATTTTAAGGAAACTACTATCTTTACGTTAATGTTAAAAAAACTAAACCTTCTTGCATTCATTGCAATACTAGCTGTCTCGTGTGGAGGTAATGATTCTTCATTAAATAAAGAAAAAAAGAAATATCCAGTTCCCATAGTAGATTTTAACACCTTATTAACCGAAGAAGAGAACGATGTTTCTTTTCCAACCTGGTTCAATGATTCAGTGATTAAAGCACATCGAATTAAAAAAATTACCCGAAAATCGTTTCCGAGAAACAAGGATGATGAAGGAAAAACAACTGTTTTAAAAAGTACTGTTCCAAGAGAAATTAGAGAATTTTACTTTAACCCTGTAGGATGTTTAATTCAATTAAATGTCCATAATTATTATGATGATAGGGAAATTGGATCGGTGCTTTTTAGTTATTCTGGGAAAAAAGATTTCTTTGGATTTGCAGCCGTAACAAGAAATACCTTTGTGTCAAAAACCGCTAAACCTTTTTCTTATGAAGAATCTTTAGACCCTGATCAAAGAGAATTGGATTTTAGAATTCACGCAAAAAGAAAAAATTACAATAAGTGTTTAGTCTATCAAGACATGGAAACAGGGGATTATTTGTTTTTTATTCCCCGAAAAAAGTATTGGGGTGTTATGTCGGTTGATTCAATTTTAGCTCCGAATCCACAAGACGTAATCGTTTTAGGAACACCAAGACATCCATATAAAAAATACCAAGTATCCAATAAAGTGAATGAAAAAAACGTTCGTTTGTTTACATACCAAAAGAAACATCGAAAAGTTATCAATCATTTTATTAAAAAAGAATATCCGTTTGATTATAAAAGAGATTTTATATACAGTAAAAAAGGAATCTGTAGAGGGTATATCGATTCTACATTTAGTGATGATATTTTTGTGACACGAAATGTTTCAGAAATTCAGTACAACAAAAAAAATGAACCCATCCGAATTATCCACCGAAAAGAAAATGCTGAAAACGAAACTGAATTATTTTCTCTAGAATTATTTGAATATGAGCACTATTAAAAATCTTACAAAAAGCGCATTTATTTTTTGTCTTTTAATCACCTCTTTTGGCGTTTATTCACAAAAAATTGAATCTGAAAATTACAAAGGGAAAGAGTATTTCGTCTATCCTTTTAAGATGAGTGTTCAGAATAAACAGGCTTATTTTAACTCTATTATTTCCAGCAAAAAGCATTTGAATACAATCATTGAAATGCTGAAAAAAGATCTTTGGAAAGATTTAACGGATGAACAATATGCTCAAACGGTTAAACTATTTAAAAAACAAATTAAGAATTTTAGAAAATTAAGTAAAAAGGACAAAAATCCTCAGCAACATCAATTAGCAAAAGCGATTCGTGAAAATCCATACCCCTTATTAGATCAAGTATATGAAAGAGATGTTGATATTGAACCATGTTTGGACCCAATTCCAGACGGAATGTACATCCAATATTTTCACGATTTTGCATTAATAGATCATCAAAATAACTTACACTTAGAAACGAAAAGGGTTGCAGGTGTTTTTGAAATTAAAAACAATGTATTAAATGGAAAAGCCGTTTGGTTCAATTTTAAAGGAGACACGCTGAAAAAAGGAATCTTTAAAAATGGATTGAAAGAAGGAGAGTGGTACTTTGAAAAAAGAGAAATCGAGAATCGTTTAACAAAAGAAATGATTCATGATTATATTCAGAAAGGTGCGCCAACGATCGATACGATTATTGAACGAATGGAATACCACAAAGGAATTCGAAATGGATTTTATGTTCAAAATGGAAATGTGGATTTCCCTTTCTATGAAGGTTCTTATATAAACAATGAGTTTGCTGGAATTTGGAAAGAACGATTATTGTATTTTTCAAATTTCGTTGTAGGAGATGAAGCGAAAGCAGAAGAAATCAAAAAATTAAAACACAATTCATTAGTAACAGCAACGTATTCTTTCCCAAAAGAAAAGAAAATTGTAAAACAACCAATCATTCGAAATGAATTGATTATGGATGAATACGATGAAAACTTTAATTTCAATTATGAATATGAGCCATACGATGTCAATACTGATTTATTTGAAATCGCCTTTACGGAAGACCCTAATTTAGAATTGGATGAAGAAAATTCGAATTCTTACGAAGGGGAAGAATACAACGAAGAGTATTATGATGAAGGTGAGGGGGGAGATTATTCTCACTACGATTATGAAGAAGGTGGAAGTAATTTTCAATATACCGTTTACGACCAAAAAAACGAAAAAGACGTTAACAGAGGACGTGCAATTGATAGTCTTGGACTGAAATTTAATTACGATGGAATCTATGAGCGTCATTATGCAAATGGACAGCTAATGTTTCGTTATGAATTCAAAGAAGGGCAACTTCAAAAAGAAGATACTATTTTTTGGGATAATGGGAAACCGTATGATGTAGTGAATTTCCAAAAGGATTCAAACCAATACATTCAATCTGTATATGATTACGATGGTAAACTATATAACGAAATTGTATTTGATGCAAAAGGGGATTTTGTTCGTGTCAATTTTGAACCAAATTATACCAAATACCATTTTATAGAAGGAGTTATGGCTAAAGAAACACCTGGGTCAACATTTATTAGTTATGATAAAATGGATACATTAGGGTTTAAATTAAATGCTGACTCACTTCTAATTTGGAAATCTTGGAACGTTGATGATTCAACTAAATTGTTTGAAAGAACCTATTTCCCGAAGGATAGAATTTTGAAATTCAATAACTATTCAATGTCAGGTAAAACAACATTAAAAGGAGAACTAACATTCAATGAAGATTTCAAAAGTTGGACAGGGGAAGAATCTTTTTCATTTCAGAATTTAACGTTGAAAAGTCACAAATCTGCTTCTTTTTTTAATCAATTTTATAATGCATCGTTAACTACAGATACTGTTCCTCAATTAAATGTGAACGAATACGACCAAATTTTTGATGTAACGACAGACAATGTTTTATACAAAGACGGTAAACCATTTTCAGGTCCATTTTCTTTAAAATTTAATACAGAGAAACCATCTTTTAAAATTGGTAAAAGTATTCAATTAGAATTACCTATCGCTGAGTTGTACCAAGAAAAATTGTATAAAGATTATGAACGTTTCAAGAAAACAGGAAAATCAAAATATTCAGCTTACATCAACACAATAGATTACAGTGAGATTTTAGATGATCATAGTAGTTTGATTTTTAATTCATTAACTCCTTTTTTAAGTTCATTGGTTATTTATCCTGAAGTGTATTTGGATGAAGAAACAAATAAATACGATGAAATGAAAGAAGAGCCATCAGCGAAATCGATTGTAGGAAAATACAAAGAGGGAAAACCAGATGGTCTTTGGACAATTAAAGATCAATTTGGAGCAATTCAAAGTGAAATTCCTTTTACAAATGGTGAAATAAACGGTGTGTCAAAAACTTATTCTACAGTTAATCCTGTTAGTAAGGAAGAAGAATATTATGAGGTTGAAAATAAGTATGCTGCTGATACATTTCCTAAGAAAAAATTGAACTATTTATCATATGTAGAAAATTATAAAAACGGAATGGTTCACGGTGAATCAGTAAGGTACAATTGGTTAGGTGAAGTAGAATTGAAACAAAATTATGTAGAAGGTTGGAAACAAGGTCCAGCATTTGAACGTAATAGTTATGCTATCACCAAAATGAATTATTTGGATGATGCGCTAGACGGATATATGCAAACGTATTTAACAATCAAAGGGAAAGATTCAATTTTGTTATATGATTTAAATTTCCAAAATGGGATGTTACAAGGTGAATCAAAATCGTACCACACAAATGGGAAATTATCGAAAAGAGGTTTCTTTTTAAACGGCCAATCAATCGATGATTATGAAGCGTATGATTCATTAGGATTTAAATATCACTACGTTAAATTTTTATATTCTTTCCCTATTGAAGAGAAAATTTGGGAAGAAAACGAATTGAGTGTCCGTTATACTTTTGATTGGAGAGATTCTATTTATTTCACCCCATCAGATATTACCTCATCGGAATCGTTGGAAGAAATGTTAGCCGATTTAGGAATTGGAGATGTTGATGGCGAGTATTATGGTCGACCAAGTTTGGTAGAAAAAACAGGGATTGATTATCATATGACAAAATATTATCCGAACGATACAATTGCTCGTGATGGAGAAATTTCAGCAGGTAAAAAAGTGGGATGTTGGAAATACTACAACTATTATGGTGTATTATTAAACGAAGTGGATTACCAAGATTCAATCATCACCTTAAACGATTCTATTCAATTTAAATCGAAAGGTATTATTACCGATTACAATGAAAAAGGGAAACCAATTCGTAAAAGTTTCATTATCGAAAAATTTGAAAAATACGACTGCTCTCATACGGATCATTACGAAATACGACAATTGTATACTACTTGGCAAGCGAGTGATACAATGAAATTTAAAAACGGATACGTGAAAAATCATTACGATAACGGCGTACTTCAAAACGAAGGAAGAATGGAAAATGGATTACCAACAGGAGTTTGGAAATTCTATGATCCGTTCGGGAAATTAAAC
>CANCEQ010000219.1 GCA_947375085.1 Flavobacteriales bacterium | reverse complement strand
TTTGTTGTAGATTCTAAACTTGCTAACTTTGCTAAAATCGACTCAATATTTGCTTCAATAAACATAACTCCTTATTTTTTCCCTACTAAGATATGAAGACTTTTTGGAACTACTTCAACATTCAATTCAGATCGTACATCAAACGGTTCACCATCATAATGTGCAATTCTGTCTTTTAATTGAATTCGAGCCTTTTTGAAAGGAATAATTTCGATATGTTTTGAAGTATGTGCTTTGCGTTTGAAGTATTTATACGCAATAGATGGTGCTGACCAAATGGGGAACGGTCGCAAAATACTTAATTCTAATTGTCCATCTAAAACAGAGGAATCAGGCGAAACACAAAACCCATTTCCAAATTCAGAAGAATTCGCTATGGTAAAAAGAAAAGCAGAAACTTCTCTCGTTTTTCCGTCTAATTCAAATTCAATTTTTTTGGACTTAAACTTTAATAACTCTCTAAAAACCAATTTAATATAACTTGAAAAACCTCTTGAATCGTGTTCGTCAAAACGTTTTGCAATTAACGCATCAAAACCATATCCTCCTGTACCTAAAAATGGTTTATCATTTACGACAACGGTATCCATTTGAATCGAATAATTTTCATTAATACATTCGATTGCTTTCTTTAAATCCAATGAAATATTTAAATGTCGCGCTAATCCATTTCCTGAACCAGCAGGCAAAATAGCCAGTTTTGTTTTTGTTCCGATTAGAGCTGTACCTACCTCGTGAACTGAACCATCTCCTCCAACTGCACAGACAATATCAAACCCTTCTCTAGAAGATTGATACGCCATTTTTTTAGCATGTTTTCTGTATTCTGTATAGGAAATATCGTAATCAAACTTCGATTTATCCAAATAGGCTTCTATTAAACGAGGAATTTCTCCTTGTTTTCCTATTCCCGAAATTGGGTTTATGATAAATCGTATTTTTTGCTTCATTCAACTGTTGTTTGATTCAAGATCAAATCACGGTTATAGCGCTGAATAATAGCTTTTAATCTTTTTTCAACAACTCCACTTTCTTTTTTATAATAAGAAAGGGAATCAACCGTCGATCCATCTCGAACAACGAAATCATACAAATTTCGTGCCTTATCATTCGAAAAGCTCAACATATGGTTTTTAAAGAAATAATGATACGACCCTTCAATATAAGTAAATGCCTCTCTATCAGATTTTTGATAGTACGATTTACCAAATGAATAAAATTTTGAATTGACATTTAAAAGATCCAAAACAGTCGGTAAAATATCTACTTGTTGAAATATTTTCGCCTCTCTTTTGGCTTTTAATTTTGTCGGATGATAAAAAACGATCGGAATTTTATACATCTGTGAACGTTGACTGTAAAATAAATTATTCGTCGCAGGTGTATGATCGGCACAAATTACGAATAACGTATTGTTGTACCAAGGTTGTTTCTTTGCTTCTTCAAAAAACAATTTCAACGAAATATCACTGTAATTAATAGAGGCACAAATTGGTTGCGATCCTTTCTTTACTTTGTTTTTCCACTTTTCAGGAATATAATACGGATGATGAGAAGACAACGTAAACAAAGTACTAAAAAATGGCTCTTTCAATTTCGACATTTGTCTAGCCGTCCAAGGGTTAAAATATTCATCTAAAATTCCCCACGTCTTGTCAAAATGTTTGTCATTTTTATATTCAAAGCGTCCGAAATAATTTTGATATCCTGCTTGAGCTGCAAAACCATCAAAACGCATTGAACCATTTGTTGCACCATGGAAAAACGCAGATGAATAGCCTTTGTCTCCTAAAATTTTAGCCAATGAATTAATCTTGTTGTTTCCATAAGGAGATGAGATATAGGGATTATCCATTAAACTTGGAATTGATGCAACAATCGCAGGTACCGCTTCAATTGATTTTTTTCCATTCGCAAAACCGTATTCAAAATGCAAGGAGTGTCCAATCAACGAATCCAAAAAGGGAGTATAGGATTCTGATTGATTATAAGCGCCCACAAATTCATCTCCAAAACTTTCCAAAATAATCACCATTACATTTGTACCGTCCGGTAAAATATGCTGTGGTGTTGATTGTTGTATCGGAGTAAACAATTTATTTTCTTCTGCTTCCGTAAAATAATTCTTCATTTCTAAAGATTCTTTTCCAAGCGTTTTAATCATTGTAAATGGTGTATTCAAAATCAGTGCTGTATTTTCCACACTCGAATAATTCGAAGCCTCAATTATCCCCACTGGACGAATACCAAAACCTCCTCTACCAAGGATAAAAAATAAGGGAACAAAAATTAAGAAACTCGCAGTAGCTTTTAGATAAAATGCTTTAGACCCATCACTTATTTTCTCAAAAGCGACTTCTGTTTTTCGATACATCCACTCCGAAACAATGATGAATAGAATGAAAATCAAAATCAATAACCAGAAATCTTTAATAAATGACATTGCCAATTGTGACATATCATTTCCAGCACTTACAATGGCAAATAAGTCAGCTGTTGAACGTTTACTTGTGAATTGAAAATATTCTACATCAATGATATTTAAAAACAATATAACTGCATTGGTAATATGAAATAACAGCTTAAAAAAAAGTCTGTTCCATTTATACCCTCTTATAGGCAATGGTAATAAAAACAAACTATAAATAGGAATGAAGTAGATCGCTATAGTGATGCTATCGAACCAAATACCTGTCAAAAAATCATCTATTCCAGCATTTACAAAACTATCACGATTCGCTATGTAAAAGACGATTCTAGACAATGTCATAAAAATCAAAACGATTCCCATTCTACCGAGAATCGCTTTGATATAATTTGGAATGTAATTTATAATTTTTTTCATTTATTTTTTTTGACCCGATAAATCGTTGTCCTGATAATTAATCCGCAATTAATTGTGTTTTCGGTATAAATTGTGGTGACGCGATTAATTGTGGGATTGTGGAGACGCGATTAATCGCGTCTCTACCAACCCACACCCATTATTTTATTTGATTTGCTTTGTCTTTTGCTGCATTCATAATTGCATCTGCTTTTGAATCTGCTTCTGCTATTATATTTTTGGCTTTATCGTTTGCTGTATTTTTCAACTTTGTACCTGCAACTTCAGCTAATTTCTTTTTTATTGGATTACTTCCTGCTTCATCCATTAAAGCTTTTGCTCCTTTATCCCCTTCAGCTCTTGCTAAATCTGCTGCTTTTGCTGCTTCTGCTTTCAATTTAGTCACTTGATCTTGAGCATCAGCGATGATTTTTTGTTTTTTAGCATTCAAATCTTCTCTTACTTCTTCAATTTTTTTCGTAACAATCACTTTTACAGAATCTTTCGCTTTATTCACAACATCTTTCACAGCACTTTTTAATGTTTCCTTTAAATTTGCTGAAGATTTTAAAGACTCCAAGAAATCAGTAGTTACCTTTGGATCAGTCGTTTTACCAGTCACTTTCACATTTACTGGAATGTTATCAGGAATTAATTTCGCAACATCTATTTTAACAGCAGAACCAGCTATTTTTTGAGCTTGATCTGTAACAGTTTTTAATACTCCTGCTGGAATTTCTTCTTTCGGTATGTTCAATTTGATTGAGTAATCAATATCTTGCTCAAAAGAGGTCGAACCAGAAATGGTTGCTTTTGTTTTCCCTAATTTCACATCAAAAGGTGTCAATGAAATTTTACCATCTTTGAATTTAAAGAATACTTTTAAATCTTTTATTGTTTGAGTTGCTAAATGATTCATTTTTAACGCCTCTGCAATTTTATCTAATGGTTTGTATCCAGAAACAATAACTGAATTTGTAAAGAAATCTCCTGCACCATTTAAAGTTGAATAAACCGGTTCCATACTTGCATTTAAAACCGTGTACATATCAAATTTAGAACTGATTTTTCCTTTTGCACTTTTAGCAATTGGAGCTAATTTTTCAATCGTCACAAAATTATTTACTAACTCTGAAATATCAATTCCTGCTAAATTATAACCGAAATCAGCAATTGGTTTAGTGTGTTCTTTTGTATTGTAATTTCCTTTCAACCCAATTGTTCCACCCATTGCATTCATTGTCAAGTTATCCAATGTCGCCACTTCTTCTTTCAATTTCACTCCCCCTTTAATGTTTTTGATATCCATTTTATTATATCTCAATGTATTAATTGAAGTAGTCAAATTAAAGTCAACATTACCAGGTACTAAAAATGATTCTGTAGCGACTGATGCAACTGAATCTGTTTTAGCAACTTCCGCTTTTGGAGCATCTGATGGAGGAGTTGACGGTCCCATTAACTCATCTAAATCTAGATTATTACTTGTAAATGAGAAATCTCCTTTTAACAATTCATTTCTAAACACATACCCTAAATAATTATCTACTTTACCAGCCATTTTAAAGTCCGATTTACCCATTTTCGCATCTAAACTTTCCAATGCTAAATTCTTTGGAGTAAAACGTAATAACATCTCGTGAACAGCCACATCTCCTGGTAAATCTTTCGATTTATACAACATATCACTGATCAATAAAGTCCCATCTGCTTTAAACGCTTCGTAATTTTCATTTTCAATTGCGCTTAAACGACCATTTAAAACAATATTCGCATCTAATTTTCCATTGTATGATTCACCCGGACTTAAAGGAATTACTTTCCCTAAAGTTGCCAAGTTTACTTTTGAAACAATTTTAGAATCGATCAAAGGATCTGTCATTGGGTTTCTCATTTTCAAAGTTGCATCCAATGTATTCCCTACGAAATCTGCATGAAATTTAGGCACATCCAATGTCATTTTATCTAAATCTGCACCACCTGCAAATTGAGAACTCGCTTCGATTACAATGTTATTGATTGCTCCTGGAAGATCTGGATATTTAATTTTCGCTTTTCCAACACTTAAACCAAAATTCCAACCTGGCATATTCACATCATCCATACGCCCTTTCACTTCCCCTTTGAAAGCTAAATCTCCATCAGCAATCATACTCTCATATCCTGATTGATAAAAAGTTGGAATCAAGGAAAGGAAATCTTTAAACGTTGCCTTGTCCGCTTTTAATTTTAGATCCATATTGTCATATTTCTCTAACATTTCATAAAAACCATCAAATGAGAAATGTAAAGCATTCAATGAAATTTCGTTTTCTTTCAATGTGAATTTTGAAGTTTTCTCCGTGAATTCCATCAAAATATTCGCGATCATTTCCGTTTTCACTTTATTCAAGTAGGAAACTCCTTCCATTTCGAATGTCATTTCATCCATTGTAGTCGTTGTATTGAAATCAATTACATCCGCAGTAAGGTCACCCTCCCCAACGTGTGTCATATTTTTCAATTCTGTGAACATATCCCCTACTTGATCATCGTAACGAATGTTTGCATTTTCAATTGAATATTCTTTCAACTTCAATTCAAAATTAGATGGTTCACTTTTTTCTTCAGGTGTTTTTACTGAATCTGGCTTAACAATATCGTAATTAGCTTTACC